>CAZITJ010000010.1:0-36705 GCA_964542135.1 uncultured Verrucomicrobiota bacterium | reverse complement strand
AGTCATAGTCTGAGCATCCGTTACACGAGAAACACTGAACACGAACAGAAAGGGAGAGAGAGATGAAAACAAAACAAATAACGGCTTTGCTGCTTGGCCTGTTCATTGCAGCAACTGCATCAGCCAACCTGCTGGTATCCAATACCTGTGACAGCCTCACGGGGTGGTCACTTGGAGAATTCCCTTCCGGCTCATTGTCGATTACAAACAACTTCGGCGGCTCCGGTAACACCGGCAACGCACTGGTTCGTCCGCTTGTCGACGGAAACAACCAGTATGCCGTGCTGGGATTAGGGCAGGACGTGACGCTGGGCAACAACGACTGGCTGGAACTTTCGGTTGATTATCGTTTTACTGGCACGCCACCCACCGATAATTTCTCTATGATTTTCGGGTTTGTCGGCGATGCGGCTGACGCGCTGGCACAAACCGCAATCAATCTGGGAGTAACCGACGGCGGCAACAACTCCAAATTTTCTCAGGGGGCTCCCGGCGACAATGGCGGAAAGTTTGAAGGGATTAATGCCGGAACAACCGATCATACATTGGTTTTCAAATTCCAAATGGATGCAACATCCTCTAATGTTATCTTTGAAGTCTGGAATGACGGCACGAGTTTAGGCAGCAGCACCAAAGCAATCGAATTGACCAGTACGACCTTCGATTCTCTTCGTTTAGGCGGAACCTCGCTGGGTGCCGGTGTTGACACACAAATTCTGTACGACAACGTGGTGGCCACCACCTCGGTGCCGGAACCGGCAACGATTGGCATGCTGGGGCTGGCCGGTGTGGTTGTGACCGCACTGCGCCGTCTGCGCCGCTAACAACCTGATCGCAATGACCGGAAAGGAGGCTGTTTTCAGCCTCCTTTTTCTTTGATATGAAAGGAGAAAACCATGCGGATTCTATACCTCGACATTGACACGCTGCGGCCCGATCACCTCGGTTGCTACGGCTATCACCGCAACACCTCGCCCCACATCGACCGCATGGCCGCCGAAGGCATCCGCTTCGACAACTGCTACACCTCCGATGCCCCCTGCCTGCCTTCACGCGCCGCACTGATGAGCGGACAGTTCGGTATTCACAACGGTGCCGTCAACCACAGCGGCACCGCCGCCGACCGCCGACTGGAAGGCCCGGCACGCGGATTCCGCGACAAGCTCTACACCGACTCCCTTCCCGGCTGGCTGGTTCATGAAAACAATCTGCACACCTGTTACATCGGCGGCTTCGGCGGGCGCCATGCCCTGTGGACCTTCTACGCCGGATTCCGGGAAATCCACGACACCGGCATGGAGGGAATGGAATCGGCCGAGCACGTCACCCCGGCGGTGATCGACTGGATGGAGCACAACGCACAAAAGGACGACTGGTTTCTCCACGTCAACTACTGGGACCCGCACACCCCGTACCGCGCACCCGAAGATTTCGGCAACCCCTTTGAAGACGATCCGCTGCCCGAATGGTACACACAGGAGCTGATTGATCAGCACATGAAGGTGCCCGGTCCGCACACCATTCAGGACATCGGCATGTACTCGGACTGGTCGCCGCCGGACTGCCCGCGCCAGCCCGGACGCGTCAAAAACATGGAGGACATGCGAGCCCTGATCGACGGATACGACTGCGGGATCCGGTATATGGACGACCACGCCGGACAGCTTTTCCGGACCCTGGAAAAACTCGGTGTGCTCGACGACACCGTCGTCATCATCAGCGCCGACCACGGCGAAAACTTCGGCGAGCTCGGCATCTATGCGGAGCACGCCACCGCCGACCAGGCCACCTGCCGGATTCCTCTGATCATCCGCTGGCCGGGCAAAACCAGCGGCACCGCCGACACCGGATTGCACTACAACATTGATTTACTGCCCACCCTCGCCGAGCTGACCGGCAAACCCGCCCGCGAAAGCTGGGACGGCACAAGCTATGCACCCGCCTTCGAGGGCCGGGACGCCGGACGCAACGAACTGATTCTCGGCCAGTTCGCCCACGGCGCGCAGCGCTCCGTGCGCTTCGGCGACTGGCTCTACATCCGCACCTGGCACGACGGCTACCACAACTGGCCGGACGAAATGCTCTTCAACCTCAAAGATGATCCCCGTGAGGAACACAATCTGATCGCCGACCATCCGGACATCGCACAAACCGCCCGCGAAAAATATGAGAGGTGGCATGCCAAACAGACGGCCTCCATGCCGAACGGGGCGGAAGATCCGAAAGATACGGTTCTGCGCGAGCTTCCCTGTCATGCCAACACGGATCTGAGCGCCTATTGTACGCGTCTGGAAGCAACCGGCCGCGGCGATTCCGTTGCAGAAATTAAACGCCGCCACCCCGAGATGTTTTGACGTTTAACGGGCGGCCCCTTTTCTCTGTGCACGGTCGGCGCCGCACCTGCCGCAAGGGCTGCGGTTTCCAGAGATTGGAAGAGGCGGCCTTCCTTTTCCAACCATTGAAAAAATCAGGTCAGCCTGATTTTTCAGGCAGGCTTTCGCCATCGATCCAGCGGCCTTTCACCAGTTCAATCAGACTGGAACGCGAGGTGCCGACGGTTCCGGAACGGATCATCATATGCAGCAGCTGAATGCCCTGTTCAAACAAATCCAGATTGTCGCGGAAATAACCGGCAATTTTGCCGCACTCGGCGGGATCCCACAGATTGTTGGTGGCAAACGGAATATCTTCGGGAATTTTCAGGCCGTGTGAACGCAAGGCGGCAACACGGTCATGCGAATTCCCCAACAGCACTTCCGGCTGATGCTTTTCCAGCCACCGTTCAAATTTCTTATAGTCCATTTGCTCATTTTCCTTGAGAAAGAGTACCGGCACACGGCCTGAGCTTTTGGTGTGCTGCCGGCAGACCAGAGCGGCGCCGAGGCGCATGTTGGCGGATTCGGACTCGGGATAGTCCGGCAGCAGCAGACCAATGCGGTGATAGCCCTTTTCGTTCAGCTTGTGCCAGGCGGTGTGCATACAGAAAAATTCGTCATGCATAACCACCGGGCACTCGGGCTGATAAGCGGAAACGCCCAGACTGACGGCTGCATACTTTTTCAAAACGGGGTTGATGTCAAAAGGCACCTGCGGCAGCAGTGAGAGCACCAGGCCCTTGACCCCCTGGGTATCGAGCCTGCGCATAAGACTGCGCAGCATACTGAACTCGGAAATGTCTTCGGCAATCAGCGAATAGCCGAGTTCTGCCGCGGCTTTTTTGTATTTCTGATACTGCTGCTGCGCGCGAACGGCCAGCGGTCCGCTGCTGTCAAAAATGAACCCGAGGTTTGCCGCATCCCGGGCCCGGTGCCCGTGCCAGCGCCGTTCAATCAGCCGGCTCATTCCCGGATCGGGCACGTAGCCCATCTTTTTGGCCACAGCCTTGACGTGCTTCATGGTTTTCTGCGCCGTGCTCGGATCGCCGCGCAGCGAACGCGAAGCGGTCGCCAAACCGACCTTGGCTTCTTTGGCAACATCGCGCAATGTGACGTTTTTCTTCTCTTCCATACCGGGGACACTACGCTGGATATTGTTTCAGATAAAGCAAATTGAGCCTTGCGCCGTAAAAAGATACACAAGTCATTCGATCAGAAACTGAAGGAGCTATCATGCGTAACACGGTTTTTCTTTTCTGCCTGTCGGGGCTTCTCCCGCTGGTGCAGGTTTTTGCTGACTTCACGGCAGAAGCCGGTCCCGACTGGCAGCCGTTCGAAATGGAATACACGGCAGAGCCCGGCAGTGCGCTGGATTTTTCGCATGTAGCGGAGGCTCCGGCCGGACAGTACGGGCCGGTTATCGCAACGGATGACGGCCACTTTGTTTTTGAAGACCGACCGGATACGCCCGTGCGGTTTCATGGAGTCAACACCTGCTTCAGCGCCAACTTTCTGTCCAAAAAAGATGCCGAGGCGCTGGCCGTGCGGTTGCGTCAGATGGGATATAATGCACTGCGCATTCATCACTACGACGTGCTGATCACCGGCGGATGGAATCCGAAAGAATACCTTTTTGACGAAGCCGCCATGGACAAGCTCGACTATCTCTTCTATTGCATGAAAGAGCAGGGCATCTACATTGCAACCGACCTGTTCACGATCCGGCGCATCAATAACCCGACCCTTCAAAAATACAACATCAAAAAAGATTTTCAAGGATTTAAAGCCCTGGTTGCCCTGCTTCCCGAAGCGATGGACGAATGGAAGCGCTTTGCCCGCGACGTGCTGACCCATGAAAACCCCTACACGGGCATGACGTGGGCCGAAGACCCGGCACTGTTCTCCATCAATCCGGTCAATGAAGATACGCTGTATGATTTTTACAACCGCAACAAGCAGCTTGAAGCGCTGGCCAACCGGCAGTTTGATGCGTGGTGCCAAGAAAACGATATCGACTGCGACGAAGAAACCCGGCCCGGCCTGTTTATCCGCTTCCTGACCGAAAAACATCTGGCCGCTGACCGCGAAATGGCCCGGTTTCTCAAAGAGGATCTCGGCTGCCAGGCCCTGCTGAGCGGCAACAACTGGAAAACCTACCAGGCACAAACCATTCTGCGTTCCGAATACGATTATGTCGACAACCACCGCTACTGGGATCATCCGGCCTGGTCGGGCGGACCCAAAACATATCCGATCCGGCTTCCGCAGAAAAACGCCGTAAAAAACCTGGCCTTTGTCCCGCGTCACCTTTTTCTGACGCGCGTGCCGGGAAAACCCTTCGTCGTCAGCGAATTCAATTTCTGCTATCCGAATATGTGGCGCGGACAAAGCGGCCCGCTTCTCGGTGCCTACGCCGCCCTGCAGGACTGGGACGGACTGTTCCGCTTCAACTGGTATGACGGCATCCTGACCGACGACAATCTGCCAAAAGCCATCCGCGGCTTTGATGTACAATATGATCCGGTCAATCTGCTGGCCGACCTCATCGTCAGCTTTTTCTGGGCTCAGAAGCAGGTTCCGGTTCTTGAACAGGAAGCCGTCTATACCGTTACGGATGAAACCGCCTTCGATGCCAGGCCGAACGGCAAGCCCGAAGAGTTTCCGCACGAGGCCTCATTGATCGGCCTCACTCACCGGGTCGGCAGCGTCTATGATGCCGACGGCGATGCAGAACAGCTCAACCGTTTGTTTAACGACCATCGCGAGCAACGCAGCTATGGGATTGAACAGGATGACTGCCGGGTCGACATACACAAAACAGGAGATTTTATCGTGAGCACACCGACCGGCATCGCGCTCTGTCTCGGAACACGCTCTCTCGACCCGGACTTTGTGACGGGTTTTGAAAATGAATCCACGGTTTTCTGCGGCGCACTGGATTTCCAACCCCTGGAAACGTCGGAGCGACTGCTCGTCCTGCACCTCAGCAATGTGTTCAACTCGGGGATGCGGATGACCAATGAAATGCGCACACAGGAAAATATGGGATCACTCCCGCTGCTGATGCACCGCGCGTCGGCGAGTCTGGCGATCCCAAACACATTTGATGAAGAGGATATCGCGGTCTATGCGCTCGACCTGAGCGGCCGCCGCGTGCGCGAAATTCCGTTCACGATCCATTCGGAAACGGATCGTATTGAATTCACGGCCCGGACCATCGCCGATGATGGATTCACCTGCATGGCCTACGAAATCGTCCGCAAAAAATAGGGAGTCCCCGTGAGCAGCATAAAAAAGGTAAAGAAAATGTTGATTGCGCCTGAAGACAAAGTGCCTTTCTGGCGCAAAATCGCCTACGGCGCGGGCGGGCCGCTCGACTGGCTGACCGTCGGACTCGCCACCACCATGCTCTGGATGCCCGTTTTCAATATCGGCTACGGAATCCGCCCCGGTGTGCTCGGTCTGCTGCTGGTGCTCTACCGCATCTGGGACGCCGTTGCCGACCCGGTGATGGGGAATATTTCCGACAACACCCGTACCCGCTGGGGCCGCCGCCGACCGTATGTATTCATCGGTGCCGTGCTGACCGGCGTGCTGATGCCGCTGCTGTGGCGTCCGCCGACGCAATGGGGCGAAACCGGCATTATCATTTATCTGGCCGTACTGGGGCTGCTCGTCTTCACCAGTTTCACGGTCTGGGCCATGCCCTATTACAGCCTCATGCTGGAGATGACGCCGAACTACGACGAGCGCACCCGCTGCGCGGCCGTACGGGCCTTCTTCTCCCAGTGCAGCGTGCTGGTCGGCGGATGGGTGCTGGCAATTGCCGCCAGCAAATGGTTTGCCGATCCGGTGAGCGGTGAAGCCGATATCGCCAACGGTATGCGCACCGTCAGTATCTGGCTGGCGGGCCTTGTCATCATTCTCGGCATCCTGCCCGCGCTGTTCGTGAAAGAGCGCTACTACGACAAGGAATCGAAAAAGCAGGAAAAAATCACCCTGTTCAAGGGCCTGAAGGAAACCGCAGCGATCCGGCCCTTCTGGTTTCTGATCGGGATTGTAGTCTGTCAGGTGGTCGGGATGGGCATTGCCGGCAAACTGGGCCAATACATTAACTTTTACTACGTCAGCGGCGGCGACCTGAGCATGGGAACCATGTTTGAAGGGTGGAAAGCCACTTCCGGGTTTCTCGCCGGAACCTTCGCCGTCTTTTTCTGGAGCTGGGTCTGTGAACGACTCGATAAAAAATGGGCGCTGATGATTATTCTGGCCTCCGGCTTTATCGGCTCGCTGTTGAACATTGTCTGCCTCAACCCGGACTATCCCTGGCTGCAACTGATCCCCGGGATGTTTTTTTCCGGCGTGATCGGCGCCCTCTGGATGATCGTGCCCTCCATGCAGGCCGACGTTGTCGATTATGATGAAATCCGAACGCATAAGCGACGGGAGGGAAGCATCAACTCTGTTTTCTCCTGGTTTATGAAAATCGGCATGACGGCCGCTGCCGGCTTTTCCGGCTTCGTGCTGGAGTGGACCGGGTTCGACGTTCATGCCGGGAAGATCCAGCCGCCGGAGGTTATTCGCAACATGCTGTTCTGGTACATTGCCCTGCCCATCATCTTCTGGGGAATCGGCATTTTTCTACTGTGGCGCTGGCCGCTCACCCGCCAATCCATGGCCGATATCCGCAAACAGCTTGAAGACCGCCGCGGAAAAGTCTGATCCTGAGTGAGCCGTTCGAAAAGGAGCCGCAACCCGGCTCCTTTTTTATGTTTCAGCAAGATTTCCCCCAAAACGGATATTGTTCCGATTCTCTGCTGTTCGTTTGCAATTCAACCCATGTTAAACAAATCCGCTTTTCAGTCCCCCTCTGTTCTTCTGATGAGAAAGGAGACAAAAAGCAGTTCACATGCAACATGGTTAACCGGATTTAAATTCGGAAAAAAGGAGAACTGTATGAAGAAAAAAATGATCCGTCTCATGACGGGCCTTCTGATCGGTATAACAGCACAAAGCACCTCAGCCGCCACGCTGGCTGATTCCCCCGCAGATTTAATCTGGACCAACTCCGGCGGAGCCTCCAGCTCGGTTTCCGGTGACGTGTTGAGCATTACCGCCGCTAAAAATTCGCAGGTGCTGGCTTCCCTGCCTTCGACGGTAACACTTGCAGAAACCAATGATGCGCTGACGGTATCTTTTGAGGTGACCATTACCGGCTCCGCCTTCGCCGATGACGGCAGCGCCCTGAAGATTGGTTTTAATGACAGCAGTAACGCCTACAGCTATGCCGTTGCTATTGAACCCTATGGCGGTGACAACCAGGCTGTCTTCAGTGAAACGGATGATTTCAATCTGGGTAAATTTGATGTGAGTGCCATGGGATCCGACACCTGGACTGTGAGCTTTGAACTGACGAAAACCGATACAAGCGCCGGACTGGAACTGACCGCCACCGGCAGTGTGGTCTCTGCCGGCAGCGTATCAGTTGAACCGGACATCATTCCAGCCACCACTACATCTTTTGACGAAATCAGCCTTAACTTTACCGGCAGCCAATGGTTGAATGCCCAAACCGTTACTGTGGAAAACCTCCGCATTGAAGCCCCGGAACCGACATCGCCTCCTCCGGCAACAAATGCGTTTGTAAACACCCCGTCTGAACTGACATGGACCGATAGTAACGGAGCCGCCAGCTCCGTTTCAAATGACGTTCTCATCATCACGGCATCAAAAAACTCATCCGTCGAGGCCGCTTTGCCATCGACCGTTTCGCTGGAAACCACAAATGATTATCTCCTTGTTTCTTTTGATGTCGATATTGCCGGAACCGCATTTGCTGATGACGGCAGCGCGTTTCGTATCGGGTTCAGAGACAGCTCGGATCCGTATGACTACTCGGTGGCGTTTGAACCCTACGGAGGGGCCAATCAGGCGGTCTTCAGTGAAACCGACGATCCGAACCTCGGCAAGTTTGATATCTGTGCCATGAGCAACACACAGCACCTCGTCATGTTTGCGCTAAAAAAAACCGCCACATCCGCGGGGTTGAAACTCGAAGCCGTCAGCGATCTGATCACGGATACGGATTACACACAGGCCGCCGAACCGGATGTTCTTCCGCTCACAACCACGTCCTTTGACGAAATTTATTTCCATTTCAGCGGCAACCAGTGGCTGAACAACCAAACCGTCACCATCGAAGACTTTACGATCGAAACGCTCTCATCGACCAACAGCACACCGGCCCCTGAGCCGAGCATCCCCGGCAATCTGCTGGTCAACGGCGACATGGAAAGCGGCGACATCGGCTGGAGCGATGACGGCCAGCACGCAATCGTCACCGGGGTGGTCCACTCCGGAAATGCGTCACTGCAATATGTCGCCACCGACAATTTTGCCGGACTCCAGCAGATTGATGTCATTGGCGGACGCGACTACAACGTCAGCGGCTG
This sequence comes from uncultured Verrucomicrobiota bacterium, assembly GCA_964542135.1. GTDB lineage: Bacteria > Verrucomicrobiota > Kiritimatiellia > Kiritimatiellales > Tichowtungiaceae > Tichowtungia. Next base: position 27,878 of record CAZITJ010000010.1, on the reverse strand, counting down.
GATCAAAACCGACTACAGCTACTCCGGCAATGCGTCCATCGTACTCGACTGCCGCGACCAGGATAACAACAACCTCGGCTTCACCACCGTTGGCACCGTCTCTGCCGGCACCGACTGGACGCAGCTCTCCTATACCATCACTGTTCCAACCAACACCGTGCTCATGAAGATCAACCTGAAGACCTACTCCAACAGCGGCCTCTGCTGGTTCGACGATCTCAGCGTCATCCAGACCAACCAGCCGACTGATGCCGCCATCACCGCACCGGCCAACCCTCCGATTGCTGGAACATGGACCGCCACCTTTGAAGACAACTTCAACGGCGGCATAATTGATGGAACCAAATGGAAGCTGGGCACCTACGCCGCTTTTATTAACGGAAACGCCGGCAACTCGGCTGACTGTTTCTCCGTCTCCAACGGTGCTGTTACAATCCATGGAAAGCTTGAGCCGGTTGAATTCGGCGGAGTTGACTTCGACTATTCCGCAGGGGAAATGTCCTCCATCAAGCGTTTCCGCCAGCTCTACGGCTACTTTGAAGTGCGCATGCGCTACGAGTGCACACTGGGTATGTTCCCGGCCTTCTGGACGATGCCCGACCGCGGCTGGTACGGCAACGAAGACAACAATCACAAGTCGCTGATCAAGTTTGATGTATCGAGCCTCAGCACCCCGGTGTCCAGCGCGCAGCTGCGCCTGCGGGTCAACAGCGTACAGGATTTGAGCAAAACCCTGCTGAATGTCTACAAGCTGGACGACAACTGGTCCGAATACAGCGTCACCTGGAACAATATGCCGACCGAAGATCCGATCTGGCTGATTCACGACGACAACGTCACCGGCACCAATGGTCAAGAAATCGTTTACGATCTGACCGATTACATCAACGAGCAGATCGCCGAAGACGGCACCGCCAGTCTGGTCATTTACGACACCTTCTCACGCTCCCAGCAGACCACCTTCCACAGCCGCGAAGCCGCCAGCGCCGCCGACCGGCCGCGTCTGGTGATCAACGGCACCACCACGCTCGAACCTGTGGCCGACGCCACCGTCCGGCAGGGAGTTTACGCCGACAGCAACTACGGAGCCACCTCACTGCTTTCAGTGGAAGAGGACTGGAAGCGCAATAACTGCACAACCTATATCACCACCAATGCCTCCGGTATCATAGAAAAAGGAATGGAAATGGACATCTTTGAAGATGTCGGCAGCTGGGGAACCTATGAGCTGCATTCCGCCCTGCACTGGGATGGCTACGCTGCCGACCATCAATCACAAAGCTTCAGCTTTAATGATCCGACCTTCAGTGTGGAAGAATACCATACCTATGGCATGTACTGGGAAGAAGGCCTGATTGAATATTATGTCGACGGGCAGCTAACCGGACGTTTTTCGAACAGCCGGGCCTGCACGACACCGAGCTATCTGATCCTCTCCCTGCAGATGGGCGGATGGTGGCCGAACACCGACACCAACAGCTGGGTGGAATCCGACTATCCTGCCGCCATGGATGTCGATTACGTCAAAGTCTGGTCCGGCACCAAGCAATAATCGAAAAATGCCGAAAGCAAGCCTGAGCGGAACGGTTTCCGCTCAGGCTTTTATCAACCTGTTCCAAGGATTGGACAACCGGACCGCGCCCGCCCGCTGCGGCAGCACCATGCGATCAATCCAGCATTCATGCGCATTTTTCGCATGTGTTCGCCGCTCTGTAGTTGACTCCCAGAAAATCCAGTCGCTGCGACTGCGAACAAAGCCGGTGAAGAAAGTCGGCATACTCTCCTTTTTCTGCACTCCACAGCACTTCGGCCAATGCGCAGGTGCGTGGAAATGCCATATATTCAACCTGCCGCATATCCGGCATGTATTCCGTCCAAAGCTGTCCTTGAGCACCCAGGATGCGTCGCTGTTCCGCCGGGGTTAATTCCGCCGGCACCGGATTAAATGAGTAGACTTTTTCCAAGGGGGTACATCCTCCAATCGCCAACGGTTCGTTTGAGTTCTGACTCTGGTAGTGGTCAAAATAAACGAACGGACTGGGGGCCATAATCACATCGTGCCCCGCCCGGGCAGCCTGAACCCCCTTGTCTTCACAGGTCCAGGGCAGAATCACCGCCGAAGAGGGAGCACCGCCTTCGAGAATTTCCTCCCATCCGATCAGTCGGCGTCCGGCAGGCGTCAAGAACCTCTCTATTTGGTGAATGAACCAGCTCTGCATAGCCTGCATATCTTTCAGTCCGCGCTTTTTGCGCAGCTGCTGGATGCGCGGACTGGCTTCCCACTGTGTTTTGAGAGCCTCATCCCCGCCAATGTGAATAAAGGAACCGGGAAACAGTTCCATGATCTCCGCCAGTACATCGCAACAAAATTGCACCGTGGACTCTTCAGGATTTAAAATGTCTTCACTAATCCCCCACTCTCTGCGAACCGGCACCTGATTCCGGGAGCATCCTAAATGAGGATAGGCGGCTATCGCAGCCTGCATATGCCCCGGCATGTCGATCTCCGGAACAACGGTTACGTGCCGCCGTGCGGCGTATTCGACAATCCGGCGGATTTGCGTCTGGGTATAAAAACCCCCGTAACGCCGATTGTCATAACGGGCCTGATCCGGACGCACATCATATTCGCGCATGTGCCCGATCAGCGTTCCCTCCCGCCAGCCTCCAACATCCGTGAGATCCGGATATTTTCTGATTTCAACGCGCCATCCCTGGTCGTCTGTCAGATGCCAGTGGAAAACATTCATTTTCAACGAAGCGATTGTGTCAATAAAACGGATTACGTCCTGCTCGGGCATGAAATGGCGGGATACATCCAGATGCATACCGCGCCACCCGAAGCGGGGAGTATCCCGAATGGTTACACACCCCGCAGACCACCGCCGGTCAACCGGAACCGAACTGAAAATTTCAGGCGGGAACAGCTGACGAAGGGTCTGTGTGCCATAGAACAGGCCGGCCGGTCGATTCGCACGGATGACGACCGCTGTCTGCTCAATCTGCATCCGGTAGCCTTCCGGGCCACAGCGTTCATGCTCGTCAATGCAAAGATGGATGTCACCGCCTGTCATCTGTACCGGCAACACAAAACCTGTGGCTGCACGAAGCTGCCCGGCAAACAGTTCCGCCACAGAGCAGGCCTGATCACCACTGAAGCCAATCACCGAATCGGGAGACAAAGTGAATACGCCTTCCGATTCATGGAACTCCCCGGGTAAAGGAATCAGCCTCGTTTTGACATTCTTATCCATTTTCTCGGCGTTCACGCTTTCCTTTTTCGGGCGCTCAATTTCCGGCATGCTTTGTTTTGACCTTACCTCACCGAGCAGAACACGCAAATACAGACAGGATGGAACCATAACCGGTTTTTCCGCGAAGGGTTGGATATAGTTCCAAAACCCGCAGATTGCTTATCCGTCGCCAACAGGCTTTGATCAGAGGATTACCTGATCTTAAGGAGTTCTTATGAAAAACACGCATATGAAGGAAGCCCTGGTGCTCGCCAGCGCAATCAGCGCCGTCTCACTGAATGCCACAGCCAAAGAAGAGCGTCCGAATGTTCTCTTTCTTTCTGTCGATGATCTCAAGCCGCTTCTCGGGTGCTACGGCAGCGATGTCGTCAAAACACCGAACATCGACCGGCTGGCCGCACGCGGAACGGTCATGATGAACAACTACTGTCAGCAGGCCATCTGCGCGCCATCGCGTATGAGTATGTTCACCGGCCTTCGCCCTGACACAACGAAAATCTGGGATTTGAGAGCCAAACTGCTGACCGAATGCCCGGATGCCTTCACCATGCAGGAGTATTTTAAAGAACACGGCTACGAAACCGCCGGCTCCGGCAAGGTGATGCACGGTGCGCGCAATGAACATCCGCGCTCCTGGACGATTCCGTTCTGTCATCATCGCGAACTGCCGTTCAATGAGGATTATCCGATTCCTGCTCATGACAATGCGTTCTATCAGGGAGAAAAGGAACACAAAGTCTATGACGAACTGATTGCTGAAAATGTTCCATCCTCTCAATGGAAAGTCCGGTTTGACTGGATGGCTGAACGCGATGCCATGCCTTCGACCGAGTGTCTGGACCTTCCGGACGATGCCTACGTTGACGGGGCCCAGGCCAAATATCATATGGCTTTAATGGAAAAACTCTCCAAAAAAGGAACCCCGTTTTTCCTCACAGTCGGCTTCTGCAAACCCCATCTGCCGTTTGTGGCACCGAAAAAATACTGGGACCTGTATGACCGCGATAAAATCGAGCTTGCTCCTTATCAGGAGATGGCGCTGAACTCCCCGGGATTTGCTTATCACCAATGGGGCGAGCTGAAGAGCTATTCCGACATTCCCCGTAAATGGAATACCCCGCTGGAAAAGGACGATCAGTACAAAATCATTCACGGCTACTATGCCTGCGTATCCTACATTGACGCACAAGTCGGTAAACTGCTTGATAAACTTGATGAGCTCGATATCGCCGACAATACCATCATCGTGCTGTGGGGCGACCATGGCTGGCATCTCGGCGACCATGGCCAGTGGTGTAAACACACCAACTTCGAACAGGCCACCAAAGCCCCTCTCATTTTTGCCGCACCCGGATATAAAGGCGGACAAAAGGCCGTCACGATGAGCGAGTTTGTGGACATCTTTCCGACCCTGTGTGAACTGGCCGATCTAGACGTGCCCGAAGAGCTGGAAGGAGCCAGTCTGGTTCCGGCCATGCAGAATCCGGACACGATCGTAAAGGACTTTTCCATCAGCCAGTATCCGCGCGGAGGCAAACGCATGGGCTACACGCTGCGCACCGAGCGCTACCGCCTGACTCTATGGATGAAAAACGACTGGCGTTCCACGCAGGAATTCGACGAGTCTCTGGTGGAGGCCGTTGAGCTCTACGATTACAAAAAAGACCCGCTCGAAACCGTCAGCCGTCAGAACGATCCCGAATACACGGGCGTACTGAAAGAGCTGAAAGAAAAAATGCTGGGCTTTTTCGAATCCTGCGAAGAATAAATCCGACTCCCCGTAAAAGGATCAACCTGCGAGGACTTAACGGATAAACGGATTTTGATGAAAAGAGAATGAAGCCAACGATCAAATATATTTCAGATGAGAGCATAACAGACCCGCTGGATCGTGAGATCCGCTGTCTGTTTACGACCTGCTTTACTAAACCCCAGGATACGGTCTTCAAGCATCAAAGGTTTTTTCGAGAGCCCTATCCCCATCGGTGGGTCATACGCGACGAGAATCATGCATTGATTGCTCATATCGGTGTTCACGAAAAACAGGCTGATGCTGAAGGAAAAAGATATTGTGTCGGCGGGATTGCAGAGGTTTGCGTACATCCCGATCACAGAGGCAAAGGCTACGTGCGAATGCTGCTGAACTGCGTCCATGCGTGGCTCTCTGAACAGGATTTTTCTTTTGCCGTTCTGCTGGGAGACCCGCTGGTATACGGCTCCAGTGGTTATGTACAGGTCAACAATGTGACGCTCGGCACCGGCAAACAAAAATGGAAGCCTGTCCAGGTCATGATCCGGGAGATATCAAACACATCGTGGCCGGCCGGCGAGGTGCACCTGCCGGGACCGGCATTTTAAATGGAGAAATACAACGAGGCTTTTTGATCCTGCGGGCAGGGCAAGCGAACCGCTCATTTTCGACCTGCTCCTATGATTGGAAAACCGGACACAAACTGATCAAGGATAAACCATGTCTGCAACCAAAAGCTTCATCCGCACCGCCCTGCTGGCCGGCGCGGCGACTGCCGCCGCCGAGCGGCCCAATATCGTCTTTTTCATTGCCGACGACATGCGGCCGAACATGTTCAACTGCCTGCCGCAGGGCAAAGGGAAAAATCTGACGCCGAACCTTGACCGCCTGGCGCGCGAAGGCGTACTGCTGTCCGGACAGCATGTGGTTTCTCCCGTCTGCACACCGAGCCGCTACAACTGCCTGACCGGGCACTACGGCAGCCGCGCAAGCAACCCGGGTTTCATCAACTCAACAGAACGCAATCAGGGACAGACGGTCGTCAGCTTCAACACCCATATCACGCCGGATGATGTCACGCTTCCCCGTCTGCTGCAGCAGGCAGGCTACAAAACCGGACTGGCAGGAAAAAACCATGTCATACAGGTCTGGGGAATGGAGTCCTTCCCGAACTATGAGGGCAGCGCAAAAGATCCGGAAAATGCGGCCATCCTCGAACGCAACTATCAAAAAGTTCGGCAGAATATTCTGACTTGCGGCTTCGATGCCGCCGAAAGCATCTACCACAACAACCCGTCCTACATCGGTCTGTTTGAGGTGGCGGTGCAGAATCTGGACTGGATCACCCAAGGCGGACTGGACATCATTGATCGCTTCAAAAACGATCCCTTCTTTCTCTATTTCGCCACGACCGTTCCGCACGGCCCGGCCAATGAACCGCGCTCATGGGGAGCCGACCCTCTGATCACCGCCAAAGGCTATCTGGAGAAGGCGCCGTCGGTACAGCCGCCGCGCGCCACCATCCCCGAACGGCTGAAAGCCGCCGGGCTGCCGGTCAACGATCAGACCGCCAATATGCTGTGGCTCGACGACGCCCTCGGCGCACTCATCGACCGCCTCGAACAGCATGGCATTCTCGACAACACCATCATCTTTTTCTTTAACGACCACGGCCAACATGCCAAGGGAACCCTCTATCAGGGCGGCGTACACAACCCATCCATTGTCTGGAAAGCGGGCGGATTCAAGTGCGGCAACAAAACCGACGCGCTGCTTTCCAATGTCGATTTCGCCCCGACCATTCTGGATCTCACGGATGTAGAGTACGATCCAAAGCAGTTTGACGGCGAAAGTTTTGCACCGATCCTTGCCGGCGAACAGGCTCCGGCGGAACGCATTCTTTATCATGAACTCGGCTACACCCGCGCCATCCGCAAAGGCGACTGGAAATACCTGGCCGTGCGCTATCCCGACCGCTATGCCAATATGCCGCTTGAAGAACGCAAAGCCGCGCTCGAAAAATGGAACGCCGAACGGCGCATGCGCCATCAGCTCGTCGTCACTGAAGATCCGACCGCTCCCTTCAGCCATCTCACTCCGGTTCCCGGCGGCGGCGGAGCCGAATTCGCCTCCACCGGAAAACGCCCCGGCTACTACGACCCCGATCAGCTCTATCATCTCGCCGACGATCCCGACGAACAGGTCAATCTGGCAGGCAACCCCGAATACGCCGCGAAACTGGCCGAAATGAAAGCCCTGCTCGAAAAACACGTCCGCGAGCTGCCCGGCACCTTCGGCGAATTCGGCAAACACCCCCTTGACTGACAAAATGCTCACCAAGGCCGCTGACTTTTTCAACCGCGGCGCTGACCGGCCCAACGATTCAGCGGGTCCGCCCATTGGCAAAACAAACTCCTGAATGTCCGGACAGTGCAATGAGATTGGATATGGTTCCGCAGACTCCGAATTGAAGAGAAACTGTCGCATGCTAATCTCATCAATATGTTGGGGTGCAAATGCACTCATAAAACAGAAACAACGATGGAGATAGACATGAAAAAACTCATTCTGATCGCTTTTATGATGGGCACAGCGATCACCTTTTCCGCATCGGCGGACACTGTGCTGGTATCAAACACCTGCGACAGCGCCACCGGATGGACAATTGCCGGCGGAACATCCCTCGCCGTCACCAATAACTTTGGCGGCACAGGCAACACGAGCCCGGCCCTAAAACTCTCCGGCTCAGGAAACAACAAATATGTTGAGTTTTCTCTTGGGCAGGACATCACGCTGGGCAATGACGAATCGATCGCCCTTGAGGTTGACTACCGCTTTACAACAACACCGCCAGATGCCGACAACTCCATGTTTTTCGGATTCGTAAACAACAGCTCGCAAATCACCGGAGACCCCCATGCAGGAGCCTTCCTGAACCTCGGCACGGGAGGCCCTTTAGGAAATAATTCAAAATTTTCTCAGACGGATGATGTCAATGAAGGCAAATTCGCCACACTTGACAGCGGGTTGACCTCGCACAACCTTGTACTGACCGTCACGCGCCAGGCTGATGGATTGATTCGTTTTGATCTGACCGTCGATGGAACCGTCATCGACGTTTCAAAAACCGGAAATACGGTTATGACAAGTCCGACATTTGACGCGCTTCGTCTGGGGGGCACATCTCTCGGCACCAGTGTTGCGGACATTCTGTATGACAATGTGGTCGTATCCACCACGGCGAGCCTGACCGAAGCGCCCGCACTGGAACTCGATGCCGGAACGCAGAGCTTTCAGATTGCTCCGGACACAACAAAGACCCTGTCGCTGGTCATCCGGAACACCGGATTTGATGCCACCAATATTACCGCAGCACTGAGCACAACCAGCACCTGGTTTACGGTCAACACCGCGCCGATTGCTACAGCCGCCCTCGCCGGCAGCGGCGGTGAAATGACCAACACCTTCAGTGTGTCGGCGGCCAGCAGCACCCCGCTCGGCGACTACCCCGACATCCTGTCGCTCGAAATGGTCGCCTATGGTTCAGACGGAATCGCCGTCACTTCGACCGCACCGGTCAGCCTGACGGCTCAATACAACCTTCCGGAACTGACTCTCGATGCCGAAAGCCAGAGTTTTGAAATTGACCAGGGAGCAACACAGAATCTGCCGCTGCGGATCAGCAACACCGGCTATGACGCCACCAACATCACCGTTACAGTGAGCGAAGACAGCCCCTGGTTCACAGTCAACACGTCACCGGTCAGCACCGACTCGCTCGCCGGTAGCGGCGGCGAAATGACCAACACCTTCAGTGTATCCGCTGACGGCAGCACTCCGGCCGGCGGTTATCCCGACGTTCTGTCGCTCGAAATGGTTTCGGAAAATCTGGACGGGATCGCCGTCACCTCGACCGCGCCGGTCAGTCTGACCGTTGTCTCCACAAACATCACCGGAACGATTCTGCTTTCAGATACCTTCAGCGGCGGCACAGTTGAAGACTGGGCTCCAGATGCCGAAGGCGGAATTTCTACTGCCGTCACCAATGACAACAGCGGCATCGGCGGAGGAAACGCTCTGCTGATTACAAGCGAATCGAGCAACCGCCGGGTCACAACCCCGCTGTCTGAATCCGTAACTCTGTCGCTGACCAACAGCATTAAACTGGATCTGGACTACCGCTTCCTAAACGGCCCGTCCAATGTAAACCAGTCGCTGGAATTCCAGTTTGCCGATTCGATAAGTGGAAACTATGCCGGCTTCGTCATGAATCCCGCCACCAATGCCGGCCAGACGCTTATCTTCGGGCGCGACGGCGACAACAACGAAGGAAAGAAAAACTCATTCGACCACGGTACCGCCGTCCAGTCGATGAATCTCACCGTGACCCATGTGGTCGATGGCAGCAATACGGAACTCCAGTTCGACGTCTCCTGGGACGGCAACCCGGCCGGCCCCTACACCGCAGGCGGAACCTCCACGATAACCGATCCGACCCACAGCTTCACTTTTGATTCGCTGTCCGTCGGTGTTATGGGCGGAACCACCACCGATGGCCTGCTGCTCGACAACATCCTCGTCACGACCACACAGGGCGACGGCGAACCTCCGCAGCCCACGGTTACAAAAATCGGAAATATCGGCCTCAACATCCCGGCAGGGGGTTCCGACTTCGTGATCAGCTGGGCATCCACGAACGGGGCTCCGTATGCCGTCGAAAGCACCACCAATCTGGTGACCGGCGAATGGGTGCCTGCCATTACCAACATTATCGGTAACGGCGGCACACTGAGTGTTACCGGCAGCCTGACCGAAGCACAACGATTCTATCAGGTCATAGCCGAATAGGTTCCAACCATTGGAAAAAGCCTCCGTTCCGGGGCTCCGGACGGAGACTTTTATTGTATAATATGCACGTGAAAAAGCACCTCTATCGTATCACGCTGTTTGCCGCCGCGCTGGCAACTGCGGTGTCTGCCAAAACCCATACATGGACTGCCTCGGACCTTTCCTGGGGCGACTCCGGCGGCGCATCCAGCTCGGTGTCCGCTGATACGCTGACCATCACAGCGGCCAAAAACTCTACCGTGTCCGCGCCGCTCCCCGACCCCGTTGTTCTGAGTGAAAGCGGTGAACGGATTTCTGTTTCGTTTGATATAACGGTATCCGGCGGACCGTTTGCTGATGATGGCAGCAGTTTGCGCATCGGTTTCGCGAACAGCAATTATACCTACTTTGCAGCCTTTGAGCCGGTCGGCGGGGCCAGTCAGGCCATCTTCGGTGAAACAGACGACCCCAACCTCGGGCGCTTTGACTCGTTTCCCCTCGGAACGGTCTCCCGCTCTGTCACCTTCACGCTGGATCAAAATGACCTGACCGGGCTGATCCTGACGGCATCCGGTTCGGCCGTTGACGAGGCCGGAAATTCAATATCCGCCGATCCGGACATTCTCCCGGCAGCCGCCACGAATTTCACTGAGGTATTCATCTATCTGGCGGGGAGTCTTTGGCTCGACGGGCAAACGCTTGTGTTCAGCAATCTGAGCGTTGAAGCCATCCAGGACGATCCGTCGCAGCCCGATGTCCATACATTCTCCGAATGGGCCGCGGCCTATCAGCTTGCCGGTAACGACGCGGAAGAAACCGCTGACCCGGACGGAGACCGCTTCAGCAACCTGGTTGAGTATGCAACCGGCGGGCGGCCCCTTCAAACGGATCCCTCACCAATGACCGCACAGGTTCAAAGCAATATGATCGTGGTCAGCTACCCCCGCCGAATCAGCAGAAATGATCTTTCCTATACGCTGCAAACCTGCGCCTCTCTCGTTTCCAATGCCTGGAAAACGGCCGCCGCCCGAGCGGCCGGCAGCCCGATCGCCGAGAGCAACGGAATCCTTGAACGGGCCACATTCAGCATTGAAACCAGCAACCGCACAGGGTTTGTCCGATTGCTGGTGGCCACCTCCAACCGCACGGCGGCGGTTGTCTCGCCGGTCGAGCTTCTGGAAAACGGAACCTTTGAAGACGGCAGTAGCGGATGGACCGCGGACGGGCAGCACACGATCGTCAGCGATGTGGTTTACAGTGGAAATTATGCTCTGCGTTATGAGGCGTCCGACAACTACGCCGGCGTGCAGGTCTTCAACATCGTCGGCGGACGCCAATATAAAGTGAGCGGCTGGATCAAAACCGGCGATGATTATACCGACGAAGCGGGCATTTCGGTTAACTTCCGCGACATGGATGCAACCAATCTCGGAAGCGACCTTATTGGCCGGAAGTTCGGCCCCGGAGTCGACTGGACGAACGTTGAAGCCATTGTGACGGCTCCGACCAATGCGGTCATAATGAAAGCTCTGCTCAACACCGGTTACGGCACCGGCTACGTGTGGTACGACGACCTCAGTGTCCTTCCGTGGGAGCACCCGGCCGATCCGGCCGTTGCCGCCCCCGCCGACCCGCCGATTGCCGGAACCTGGACCGCGACCTTCACTGACGAATTTTCCGGCACCGGACTGGACGGCAGTAAATGGCAGGTGTCGGGCCTCAACGGCTTCGCTGTCAGCTCACCCGACCGCGTGGCCGTTTCCAACGGCGTCCTGCACATCCGCGCCGAAAAAATCCCCGCTGTGCTGAAGGGTGTTTCCAACGACTGGTCCTCCGCACAATTAAGCACGTTCATGAAGTTCAAGCAGCTCTACGGCTACTGGGAGGCGCGCATCCGCTACGACACAAAAGTCGGCCTGTGGCCCGCCTTCTGGACCATGCCCGACCACGGCAACTACGGCGACACCAACGAAATCAAAAAGAGCTGGCTCAAGTTTGACCTTTCCGGCATCAGCCAACCGATCACCAACGCCGAACTGCGGCTGACAGTTCAGGACGCCGGAACATCACGCGAAACGCTTGTTGGCGTTTTCCCCGCACCGAACAACTGGGACGAAAGCACCATCACCTGGAACAGCGCCCCGGTCGAAAACCCGCTGTGGCTGGCACACGACTTTTTCAACGGCGTACCCGGCGATGTACGCAGCTACGACGTGACCGGCCATGTGGCGGAACAGATCAACGGCTTTGTCAGCTTCTGCCTGGCCGACACCTTCCGGCAGGCCCAACACGTCAACTTCCACAGCCGGGAAGCGTCTACACCCGTGCACCGGCCGCAACTGGTCATCAACGGGACCTCGCTGGGCGCTGTCGCCGATGCATCAGTGCGCAGCGGCGCATATGCCGGCACCAACTACGGCACAGAACCGGTGCTCCCTGTACAGGACATCTGGGCCCGGGACACCCGTACCACCTACGACGGCGGCATGGAAATCGATGTGTTTGAATGGCTCGGCGTATGGGATCCCTACCGCCTGCACTGGGCGCTACACTGGGACGGCTATTATGGCGACCACACGAAAACAAACGGCGAATTCTATATCCCCGGGAAAACCGTTGCCGAATACCACACCTATGGGTTCTACTGGGAACCCGGCCTGATTGAATTTTACTTCGACGGACAATCGGTCGGTCTGTTTGAAAGCAACCGTGTCTGTTCGGTACCCTCCTTCCCGATTCTGTCGCTGCAAATGGGCGGATGGAGCGGCAACGACAACCCTGATAACATTGACGAAAGCGAATACCCGGGCCTGATGGAAGTTGACTATGTCAAAGTCTGGTCCGGCACCCGGGAATAAGCGGTTCCAATGGCTGGAACCGCTTGTCTGCGTGCAACGCACAGGCAGGCAACCAAAACCCGAGTCATTAATCGCTTCGCTTTCCGGCTGCGCAAAAATGATAAAACCTTCGAACGGGGGTTCTAACCGCCGGGCGCTGAATATGGTTCCAGAACGCTGAATTCGCTCCGGATAATGCGATCGGATACATTGGGTCATCATGAAAACACACATCCTGCTTACTGCCGGGGCGCTCGGAGCCCTCGCGCCCGCAAACAGCTATGCGGAAAAACGACCCAACGTGCTTTTTATTGCGGTGGATGACCTCAAGCCCGTGCTTGGATGCTACGGAGACCCCATTGCCGTCACCCCGAACATCGACCGGCTGGCCGCGGATGGAACACGCTTCGACAGGGCCTACTGCCAGGCGGCCATCTGCGGCCCGTCACGCGCCTCGCTGTTGACCGGCCTGCGCCCGGACAGTAGCCGCATCATGGATCTCAAAGAAAAAATCCGCAACATCCACCCCGACATCATCACCCTGCCGCAACACTTTATGAATAACGGCTACGCGATGACCGGCATCGGTAAAATCTTCGACGGACGCAGTGTGATCAACCGCGATTCACAGGAATCATGGGGCGGAAACTATTTTTATCCAAAAAGCGATCGGATGAAGCGCTACTTTGAACCGGGTAAAAGCGAAAAAGAAGACGCCCTGCTGGCCGCCGGAAAAAACTTCTGGAATGTGCGCGTCTCCCTGACGGACCGCGGGATCTGCCGCAACGAACAGACCAAAGACGGCAACGCCACCGTTCAGGCCCTGCAGCATATGCGAACTCTTGCAAAAGGCGGGGAGCCGTTCTTCCTGGCAGTCGGTTATGCCAAACCGCACCTGCCCTTCAACGCACCGGACAAATACTGGGCGCTGTATGATGATGTCGATTTTCTGCCGGACGATTATACGGGAACCCGCACCAACCCGGTCGGTGCCCCGGATTTTGCGCCGACCCCGCCCGGCACCGAACTCGCTGCGTATGACGACTTTCCATCCAGCCGGCTCGTCGGGAAAGAGCAGGCCGAAGAACTGGTTCACGGCTATTACGCCTGTATGAGCTTTATCGATGACCTGATCGGTGAACTGCTCGACGAGCTGGACGAACTCGGCATTGCCGACAACACCATCGTCGTTCTCTGGGGCGATCACGGCTGGCATCTGGGCGACCACAACGGCTGGTGGGCCAAACACAGCAACTATGAACAGGCCACCCGGGCCCCGCTGATCGTCCGAATTCCAATGCGTGGAAAAACAGAGTCTTCCATTGATGAAGTCGTTGAGTTTATTGACATCTATCCCACCCTCTGCGACCTCGCCGGACTGGACGCTCCCGATCAGCCGGGGGCTCTTGAGCTGCAGGGAGACAGTCTCACCCCGCTGATTCAAGGCGATTCCAATGGTTGGAAAAATTTTGCGCGCAGCCAGTTCCAGCGCGGCAACCTGATGGGCCACAGCATTCGCATCCCCCGCTACCGCTATACCGGCTGGTTTAACCGAACCAATATTCTCGATCCGGACACGCAAGTTGATGAGCCCTCCTATGAAGAGCTTTACGACTATGAAACCGATCCGCTGGAAACCAGAAATCTGGCGGGTGACCCTGAATACAAACCGATCCTGAAAGACCTGAGAAAAAAACTGCTCGCAGAACTGGAGAACTGACCATGCTGAATATTATCGATTTTGGAGCCCGACCCGACACAGACTGCACGCAAGCCATCCAGCGCGCCCTCGATAAAGCCGCCGAAACCCGCTCGACCGTTTTTGTGCCGGACGGAACCTATCGGGTTTCGACACTGCGCATTCCGCCCCACAGCGGACTGATCGGCAACCCGGCCTGGAGCTTTCGGGATACCGGCGGCGCAGTGCTCAAACTCAGCGATCCAAACGCCGAATGCATGCTTGATATGACAAAAGCCCAGGGCTCTGTTCTCAACGGTCTCAGTCTGGACGGCGCAGAGATGGGCGAATGGGTGCACGGCGTCATGGTCAACAACGCCGATTACGGCGGCCACGGCGAAGAAAACACCTTTCGCATTGAACGCTGCCGTATCGACGCCTTTAGCGGCCACGGTGCGTTTCTTAACCGCGTCTGGTGCTACTCCATCCGGCACTGCATGATTTCCCATAACGGCGGCGACGGCATCTGCCTGCAGGGATGGGACGGCTTTATTCTCGACTGCTGGCTGACCGGTAACAAAGGAGCCGGGCTGGCCGCGCGCGAAAAAAGCGCCGCGGTCACCCTCACGGCCAATCGGGTCGAGTGGAACTACGGCGCAGGCGTCGAGATCCACGGCGGCGACCATTTTATCCTTAACGGAAACTTTTTCGACCGGCAGGGCGGCCCGGCGATCGATATTAAAGGTCGTAAAGGACACCTGAGCTATCAGATCAGCGCGACCAACAATATCTTTTATCGCAACGGAAAACCGGAACGCTGCGGCGATGAGCCGTATGACTCTTCACAGATCCGCTGCTTCGATACACACGGCCTGGTACTCACCGGAAACCTCAGTGAAGTCGGACGGGACGATCCGAATTCCGGCCCCAGCGAAAACCTTTCGCCGGACAACGGCATCGTATTCGGCCGCCTCGACTGCGCCATCATCAAAAACAACATTCTGCAACGGGGTTTTCTGAAAGAAATGATGGTTGATCTCGGCGGACACGGCAAACAGCTCGTTGTGAAAGATAATATCGGAACCCCTTACAGCGAATAACGTATGCACGGCTTTGGACATTTTTCAAAAGACGGTCGCGAATACATCATTACGGATGCGGAAGCGCCGCCAAGACATCAGATTAACTTTCTGTGGAATGATCTGATGATTTCCGGACACAACCAGTTCGGAAACGGCGAAGGCGTGTTCAACGATCAGGCCATGCTGCTCAACCACCCGGACGGTCGCGTTCGCATGATCTCAAAAGGCCGCCGCTATTTTTACATTGTAGACCGGGACACCGGCGAGTTCTGGACCACCGGTCTGCTGCCGGCGAAGCCGAAAAAATACACGTACAAAGCCCGCGTCGGACTCGGCTATTCCATCTACGAAATGCGTACCCGCGGCATTGCTTCCAGAGCCAGGGCTTTTCTTGCACCGGATGAGCCGGTCGAAATCTGGGAATTTGAAATCCGCAACGCCACCCGCCGCACGCGCAACCTGCTGCTGGTTCCCTACGTCGAATGGGGGCTCGGCGGCTATGCCACCTTCAGCAATCCGATTTCCTACATGCGAAGCCGCTTCTGCGAAGAGCTCAACGCGGTGCTGAGCACAAACACGTCCGATGAGCGTCCGCACGACGGCTACAACGCGTTTGTGGCGGCCGACCGAAACGTTGAGCAATGGTGCGGCGGTCCGCGCGACTTTTTCGGTCCTTTCGGAACCCCTGATGCTCCGGAAAGTTTAATCAATGGCAGCCTTTCCTGCCGTGAAGCATGGTGCGAAACCCTCGCAGGAGCCATGACCGTTCCGCTCACCCTCGCCGCAGGCGAAACCGTCGAAACAACCGTTCTTCTCGGCAGCTATAACAGCGGTGAAGAGGCGGAGCGGCTCATTAAAAAAGTCATGCCCGCCGCGTATCGTTCCAATGCCTGGAAAAAACTGCGGCGCGAGAAAACCGCCATGCTGCGCAAAAGTCAGGTTGAAACACCGGACGAACAGATCAACCGGATGGTGAACATCTGGGCCAAACAGCAGATCCAGCTTTGCGCTGAATTTGGACGCGACGGTGCGCGCGGCTTCCGCGACACGCTGCAGGACGCCTGGGGCATCCTGCCTTTTAATCCAACGCTGGCCCGCGCCAAAATTCTCGAAACGCTGGCACACCAACACCAGAGCGGGCAGGCTGTCCGGGGCTGGATGCCGCTGCAGCCGCACAACTATTCCGACGGTCCGACGTGGGTCGCCCCGACCGTCATCGCCTACCTCAAAGAAACCGGAGACTTGACGTTTCTGGATACACAAGCCCCGTATCTCGACGGCGGAAAAGGCACTGTGCTTGAACATATGATTCAGTCCGTGCGCCACCTATCGGACGACACCGGTGCTCACGGCCTGGTGCTGGCTCACGACGGCGACTGGAACGACTCGCTCAACTGGATGGGAAAAGACGGCAAAGGCGAAAGCGTGTGGACCTCCATGTCGCTTTATCACTCGCTCACCTTGCTTGACGACCTGTTCACCCGTGTACTCGATAAACCGGAACTCACCGCCGAAATGCGCGAACGTGCCTCCACAATCCGTTCCGCCATTCTCGAGCACGGCTGGGATGGAGAGTGGTATCTGGCAGGCTACAGCGACGTCGGCAATAAAGTCGGTTCGCATGAAAATGAAGAAGGCAAACTCTATCTCAACACGCAGACATGGGCCCTGCTGACCGGTCTTGCGGAAGGTGAGCGCCGCGAGGCCTGTCTGAAGGCAATCGACGGACCGCTCGAATCACAGCACGGCTCGCTCACCTGCACCCCGGCCTACACGAAGAAGGATCCGAACTCCGGGCGTCTGTCAATGATTCTTCCCGGCATGTATGAAAACTGCACACCCTACTGTCATGGAACCGCTTTTAAAATTGTGGCTGATTGTGCGGCCGGCCGGCCCGAAGAAGCACTGCGCAGCTTCCGCAAAGTGATGCCCGACTCGGCGGATCATCCATCCACGGTTTCCGGTTGCGAACCCTACGCTTTTACCAACCAGTATCTCGGGCCGGACAACGGACGGGCAGGTGATTCCATCAGCGGGTGGATCACCGGTACCGCCGGCTGGATGTATCGTGCTGTTCTTGAGTACATGGCCGGCATTCAGCCCGACTACGACGGTTTCCATATCCACCCCTGCCTGCCTGCTGAGTGGAACACCCTTTCGGTTGAGCGCGTGCTGCGCAAAACGCGTTACTACATTGATATCACCCGCACAGCGGACAGCCATGTCGTTCGAGTGAATGACAAACTGCTCGATGGAGATTTTATTCCTTACGAAAGCTGACGATGAAAAAAAAACCAAACATTCTATGGATCTCCTTCGAAGACACCTTTCCGTTTTACGGTTGCTATGGCAACCCTGCAGCCCGCACGCCGAATCTGGATAAGCTGGCCGCCGACGGCTGCCGCTGGCCGAATGCCTTTTCCACGGCCGGGGTCTGCGCACCGGCGCGTTCGGCCATTATCACCGGCATGTACGCCATCTCGACCGGTGCATGCCATATGCGCACCACACACGAAAACCCTTCGATGCCCAACCTTCCGACTCCATACGAAGCGGTCATCCCGCACTACGCGAAATGTCTGCCGGAATATTTCCGCGCCGCCGGTTATTACTGTACCAACTGCATTAAAACCGACTACCAGTTCAAGTCTCCTGTCACCGCATGGGATGAACTGAGCACCGACGCGCACTGGCGCAACCGTCCCGAGCCCGACCAGCCCTTCTTTGCGGTATGGAATCTCGACGACACGCATGAAAGCAAAATGTGGCCTGAAAACACGCCGGAATACACCTTTGATCCCGATGAAATTCCGGTGCCGCCCACCCTGCCCGACACCCCGGCTGTGCGCGAAACACTGGCAAGAGTTTACACACGCATCGAACAGAACGATCGCCTGCTCGGCCAGCTTCTTGAGCAACTCGAAGAGGATGGGCTGGCAGAAAACACTATTGTCTTCCACTGGTCGGATCACGGCCCGCTGCCGCGCGGCAAGCGCCATCCCTACGACGACGGCATCCACATCCCCATGATCGTGCGCAATGCGCCCGGCATTGAGCCGGGAACCGTCAGCGACCGGCTGGTCAGCACGATTGATCTCGGGCCGACCGTTCTCTCGCTGGCCGGACTCGACATTCCTGCGCATATGCAGGGCAAAGCGTTCCTCGGCAAACAGGAAGCTCCGGAACGGGACTTCGTTTTTGCCAGCCGGGATCGACATGATGTCACCTATGACCGCGTCCGCGCAGCCCGGGACAAACGCTTTAAATATATCCGCAACTATTATCCGCAACAGTCATCCAACCCGTGGGTTCCCTATCTCTATCACAACCCGATTATGCACGAAATGCACCGTCTGCACCTCGCCGGCGAACTGACCGAAGCGCAGGAACTGCTTTTCAAAACGCCGCGCCCGGTCGAAGAGCTCTACGACACACAGACCGATCCGCATGAGATCAACAACCTTGCCGCGAATCCAGCGTTTGGAAACGACCTGGCCCGCCTGCGTGACGCCTGCGACGCCTGGATAAATGAAGTCGGCGATCTGGGTGAAATCCCGGAAGCAGAGATGGTGCGCAGGTGGTATCCGAACGGTGAACAGCCGACCACCGATACCCCGGTTTTTATACCGGTCTGTGAAGATGACTGGGGTCAATTTGCCGCCGCCGGCGAGCATATTGAGGTTTCCGGCCCGGCTTCTCTTATGATTGTCAGTTCGACACAGGGAGCCTCCATCGCCTACCGCAATGATCCGGCTTCCGAACATTGGAAGCTGTATACCGAACCCATCCGGGTTGAGCCCGGGCAATCAATAACCGTCGAGGCAAAAGCCATCCGGATCGGTTATAAAGAAAGTTCGGTTTCAAAAATTGAGGTGAACGTCATATGACATCCAAAGAACGCATTCAGATGATTTTAAAGGGCGAAACGCCCGATCGGATCGGCCTGGCCGAAACCTTCTGGGCCAAAACCATTCCTGCGTGGGAAACGCAGGGCTATCCGAAAGGGGTTCCGCCGTGGAAAGAGTTCGGCCTTGATCTCCTCTCCTGCTGGGGACACAGCGCGGAGGCCTTTCCCGGTCGCAACGAACTGCTTGAGGAAAATGAAGAATGGCGCACAACCAAAAACGGGGACGGAGCTACACTGAAATGGTTTCAAGACGGCACGGGCACACCCGAGCACGTCGCCTTCGACTGCATCGACGGTGAAACCTGGCGCAACACCTTCCGCGAACCGGTACGTACCCTGAATGAAAAGCGCTTCAACAAAGACGTTCTGGCCGCAACTTTGAAAGAAGCGCATGACAATGATCTGTTTTGCGCCTTCTGCGGCATAGAGGTTTTTGAGATCGGTAAAAACTACAGCGGCCATCAGGAGCTGTGCATCGGCATGCTCGACGATCCGGAATGGATCGACGATATGTTTGAAAGCTTTATCACCCAGCAGATTGACGGATGGAACTGGATTTTTGAACATATCGGCAAACCGGACGGTATCTGGCTATACGGCGATATCGGCTTCAAGCAGCGCCCTTTCATCGGGCCGGACCTGTACAACGAGCTGGTACTGCCGCACAACAAACGGCTGATCGATTTTTTTCACCGGTGTGATTTGCCGGTCATTTTCCATTCCTGCGGGTTTGTTGAGCCGCTGATGCCGGGCATTCTCGAAACCGGCATCGACATGCTTCAGGCCATGGAGGTCAAGGCCGGCATGGATGTATCCAAGCTTCAGCCGCTCTATGGAGATCGAATCGGGTTCATGGGCAACATCGATACCCGCCTGTTCGAAAAAGGCGATCTCAATGCGCTCGATTCAGAAATCACAGAAAAAATCCCTATTGAGATGGCAAGCCGCGGTTGTATTTTCCACTCGGACCACTCCATTCCACCTTCGGTTGATTTAGCAACCTACCGCCATGCAATCCAAACCGCCCGGCGCGTTGGAACGTATTCATCATGAACTCTTCTACACTCATCGGACTCTGTTCAACGGCCATGCTGCTGCCTGAAATGACCGCTGCAAACCAGCCCAATGTGGTTCTGATTATGGCCGATGATCTCTTCGCGGATATCGGCTGTTACGGCAATCCGCACATTCAAACCCCGAATCTGGACCGGCTGGCAGCAAGGGGCGTCACGTTTAATCGCGCCTATGCCAACTACCCGCTGTGCGGACCCTCACGCAACAGCATGATGACCGGCCGCTACGCCGAAGATACCGGCCTGACCGGCCTGAGGGATCTGATACGCGATACACAGCCCGATCTGGTGACCCTCTCACAGCATTTCATGAACAACGGGTTTGCAGCGGCTCGTGTCGGAAAAATATATCACTACGAAAATCCGTCTGCCATTGGAACCGCCGGGCATGACGATCCGGCGTCATGGCAGATTGCCCTGAATCCGTCGGGCCGCGACAAACAGATCGAAGATCAGATTATCCGCATTTCCCATCTGCGCCCGGAGGTGAAAAATTATGACGGGCTCGGCTCACAGCTCAGCTGGTATGCCGACCCGGAAGGGAAGGATGAAGACCATACAGACGGGATGGTCGCAACCGAATCCATCCGCCTGATGGAACAGTACGTCGCGGAAGACCAGCCCTTCTTTCTGGGGGTCGGGTTCTATAAGCCGCACACGCCCTTTGTTGCGCCGAAAAAATATTTTGATCTCTACAATCCGGAAGATCTGCCTCTTCCAAAAACTCCGGAAAACTATCTCGACACCCTGCCGGAACCGGCAGTGCAAAGCATCCGTGTGAGCAACCGGTGGGTTCCGGGTCAGGTGGATATTCCCGAACCGATTGCCCGCAAAGCCGTGCAGGCCTATTACGCCACGGTCAGCTTTCTCGATGCACAGGTCGGCCGGGTTCTCGATTCCATTGATCAACTGGGGATTGCGGGCAACACCATCATTGTGTTCCTGTCAGACCACGGTTATCATCTGGGTCATCACGGGCACTGGCAGAAACACACGCTGTTTGAGCAGGCCGACCGGGTTCCGCTGATGATCTCCGCCCCCGGAATGGCAAAGGGCAAACAGACACAGGCGTTTGTCGAAATGGTTGATCTATACCGAACCCTCAGTGAGCTGGCCGACCTGCCGGAACCGGTCTGGACTTCGGGCCAGAGTTTTGCCGAGACCCTACGAAACCCTTCAACCCGGGGCCGTGATTCCGCACTGAGTGCAATCCGCCTGAGTGACCGCAGTTTCACGCTGCGAGTAAAAGACCGGCGCTACACCCGCTGGGGCGCCGGAGGGCCGGGAATGACTGAGCTCTACGACCTGAACAACGATCCCCAAGAACTTCATAATTTGGCCGCAAACCCCGAGCACCGACAAACCGCCCGCCGTCTTGATGCGCTATTAACCCGGCGCATCCAGGCGGCCGGGCAGGCCCCGGCAGGAGTGAAATAAAATCAGCCGCGTTTTTCTGCCCATTTCCGCCGCAGGAAATGCGCGGCCATTTTCGGCTGGCGGTCTCTGGTGAAGACGCCTTTACGGTTGCCCCCGACGCGTGCGAACTGCTGTCCGGTTCGGAAATCAGCAAAGTTCCAGACATGCTCGCCGATTACAAAGTCATGCTCACGCATCACATCCATCAGCGCCAGAATCAATTCGGTCTGATAGTCCTCACTCCACTGCTCGGCAGGAAGGCTGTGAAGTCCGGCAATGGCATCCGCACCGAACTCGGCAACAAAAACCGGTTTCCGGAACTTTGAATGAACAGCTCTCAGAAGGCGGCGAAGCTCTTCTTTTGCTGCGTCGATCTGCCCGGGGAATTCGTACCAGCCCGGATAAAGATTGAGACTGACAACATCAAAGAGATCGAGCACCTCATCATCGGTACCTTTGCAGCTGACCATGGTAACCGGTCGCGACGAATCAAGTGAACGGGTTAACTCCGCCAGACTCTGAAAGTACGGACGGGCCTTCGGCCGGTCGCTGGCAGCTTCATTCGCCACCGACCACATGATCACAGACGGGCTGTTGAAATCCCGTTCGATCAGTTCCGTCAGGACCTGCCGGTGAACCTCCAGCGTCTTTGAGGTGGCATAGTCAAAATGGATGGAAACCGCCGGAGCCTCCGCAATGAGCAGGACGCCCTGTTCATCGGCAAGCTGCACCAGTTCTTCTGAATACGGATAATGACTCGTCCGGTACGAGTTGGCGTTGATCCATTTGAGCAGTTCGTGATCACGGATATTAACGGAATGGTTGAGCCCTTTTCCAATGATTGGAAAATCCTCATGCCGCCCGAACCCTTTGAGATAAACCGGTCTCCCGTTCAACAGAAGTTTGCCATCATCAACCGCTATGGTGCGCACGCCGAAACGCTGTGTATATTCATCGAGGACGGCGCCCTGTTCGTCATGCAGCCGGATCAAAAGGTGATACAAATTGGGATCATTGACATTCCACAACTGAACATCTTCGATCTGAAACTCTGCCTGGAACCGTCCGCCAACCACGGACGTTTTGATTTGCGTTTCCAAACATTGGAAACAGATCTTTGATGCGCATCCGCCAACGGTTCCGTAAACCGTAACATGCCCGCCGAGTTCCGTTTTGATTTTTACTGATTCCAGCCAGGCCTTTTTTGAAGTGGAGTAAACCAATACCGGGCGGTGAATTCCGGCATACGGGAAAAAGTCAAACGGCGTGTCGGGATACTGCCCGGCGAATTGGCCGGTCTCTCCTTTATTGCCGAGATTTCCCATAGGAACCGTTTCGGCAGACAGAATATTTTCGACCCGCACACAGAGCCGGTTTTCTTTCCCGATTTTAATGGCATCGGTAATGTCAAATTCGAAGGGTGTGTATCCGGTTTCATGCCCGCCGAGGTGTTGTCCGTTGAGGTAGACCTCCGCGCGATAGGTGACGGAACCAAAGCGCAGAACGAGTCGCTGCTCTCTAAAGAGTTCCGGAACGCTGAAGCGGCGGGCCGCCCATATTCCTGCTGTCCAGGACCGGAGTGTTTCATCGGTGTACAGATCGTTGAAACTGCCCGGCACAGCGCCCTTTTTTTCCGAAACGAACCCTTTGGCATATTCCCCGGGTCCGGTTTCCCTCGCAATATCCCAAATCCCGTTGAGAGAAAAGATCGTTCGCGTTGAGGTCTGTTGGGGATAAAGCACCGGCTGATCCCTTTGAGCTAGTCAATAAAACCGAGAGACTCGAGAAACTCCTCGGTTTCCTGCAGTGTTTCATTGTAGCGGGCGCCATTGAAGAAGCCGTGCCCCTGCCCGTCGTAGAGGCGCAGCTCACAGCGCACCCCGACCTCATCCATCTGTTCCTTATATTCTTTGCCAACCGATACCGGAATCAGCTTATCTTTCGTGCCGAGCATAAACAGAGTCGGCGGCGCGTCCTCATCAATGTGGTGCAGAGGCGAAAAATCTTTCCAGTACTGATATACCCGGTCATAGCCGTATCCGTCCTTACTGTTATCGACAACGGGATTGAACAATACCAGTGCCTGGGGTTTGCAGCTGACGGAGAGATCGTCATTTTCATCGTCAAATTCGTCAATCAGCGCGGTGGCGGCAGCAAGGTGTCCGCCGGCCGATCCGCCGGCCGCAACGATTCGATCGGGATCAATGCCGAGCTCATCGGCATGAGTGCGCACATAGCGCATGGCGGATTTGGCATCGGCAACGCACTCGAACGGCTCTGCGCCGTCACTGTTCTTGGTGCGGTAGTCTGCGCAGAGGGCCACCATACCGAGTGATGCGAGGTGTGCGCTCTGACGATAAAACTGTCCGGATTTCCCTCCATACCAGCCGCCGCCGTGAAAAAACACTATCAATGCGGCTTCATCAGATGCTTTATGATCCGGCGGATTAAAAACATGGAGCCTGAGTTGTCCGGTAGAAGTCTCCTTGTATATAATCTGCCGGTCCGGACCCTGCGCCGAACAGATGGATGTACAGGTACAGGCAATCAGAATGAAAATGATTTTTTTCACAGGCATTCTCCGTTGGTTTTGATGACATTCTGATACCAGTGCGCAGACTGTTTCAGCGTCCGTTTCTGCGTCTGATAGTCGACGTGAATCAAACCGAAGCGCTGCTGATAGCCCTCGGCCCACTCAAAATTATCCATCAGCGACCAGTGGTAATATCCCTGAATCGGAATTCCGGCATCAGCGACACGGCATAGCTGACGCAAATGACGCTGCAGGTAATTGATTCGATTCGGATCGTCCACCCGACCCCGATCATCCGTCCAGTCGGTGCAGGAAATCCCGTTTTCGGTGATCACCATCGGCTTCTGATACCGCTCGTAGTAGAATTTACAGAGCCAGTAGATTGCGGACGGGGTAATCGGCCAGCCGAAGGCAGTACGTGCATTGCCGCAGGGATGAGACAGCGCCGTCCAGCCATCCCCCTCGGCGGCAACCGGGTGTCCTTGATAAAAATTGACGGCACACATGTCCAGCGGCTGATAAATGATTTTCATCTCCTCATCGGTAAACACAGGCGCATCCCTGCCGAATTGTTCGAGATGCTCTTCAGGGTAACGGCCGAAAAACACCGGATCGCTGAACCAGGCGGGCGCCCAGCAACCCCGGTTGACATCATCGAAGGTGGCCTTGCGGGCTGCGTCGATGTTTTCTGCAGTCTCGTCGAGCGGATAACAGACCGTGCCGACCGGCGCAAATCCGATGCGGGCATCGGGCCGGGCGGTCCGCAGCACTGCGGCCGCCCGCCCGTGAGCCAGTAACAGATGGTGCCCGGCCTGCAGCACCTGTGCAAAGCTCAGCCGGACTCCGGGGGCATGTTTTCCCACCTCGTGGCCCAGACTGATGGCGCATTGGGGTTCGTTGAAGGTAATCCAGTTTTTTACCCGGTCGGCGAACCGGTCAACCGCCGTCTGCGCATAGTGTTCGAACCATGCCGCACAGTCCGGGTTCAGCCAGCCGCCGCGGACAAATACCTCCTGCGGCATATCCCAGTGATACAGGGTGACAAACGGTTCAATATTTACGGCCAGCAGCGCATCAATCAGCCGGTCATAAAAATCAAGACCTTTCTCGTTGAGTACTCCATCGTGCCCGTTGGGAATGATGCGCGTCCAGGCGAGAGAAAAACGATAGCCCTGAAGCCCGATCTGCTGCATCAGAGAAACATCTTCTTCAACACGGTTGTAGTGGTCGCACGCGACCGCACCGGTACAGCCATCTTTGACCGCACCCGGTTTTTCACAGAACACATCCCAGATCGAACGGCCTTTCCCGTCGGCATCGGCAGCCCCTTCAATCTGGTAGGCGGACGTGGAAGCACCCCATATAAATTTTCGATCAAACGACACGCAGGCTCTCCTCAATAAGTGGACGGGGCGTCGCTCTGTTTTACAAAATCCGGATCAATCGGCGGCAGGCCGAGGCGAACACGACAGGCTTCCATCATTTCCGCCGTGCGCGTGCATCCGATGCGGGTGACGCCCATCTTCCACACGTCAATCTGTTTATCCAGATCGCGAATTCCGCCGGCAGCTTTTACCTGAACCCCGTCATCAACGTTTTCCAGCATCAGCTGCAGATCGTCCATCGTCGCCCCGCCGGTTCCGTAGCCGGTTGACGTTTTCACCCAGTCGGCTTTCAGATCGGAACAGATCCGGCAAAGCCTGATCTTCTGTTCCCGGTTCAGGTAGCAGTTTTCAAAAATCACCTTCACTTTCTGTCCGGCTGCGTGCGTAACATCGATAACCTCCTTCAAGTCGGACTTCACATAGTCCCAGTCTCCGCTGAGCACTTTGCTTATATTCACAACCAGATCCAGTTCCTGCCCTCCATCAGCAAGAGCTTTCTCCGCTTCAGCTTTTTTGATTTCAGTACAGTGTCCCCCGTGCGGAAATGCGATCACAGTGGATGCAGCCACGCCGGTGCCTGCCAGCATTTCGGCGCAGCGTTTCAGATAGTAGGGCTGTATACAGACGCTGCCGGTTTTATATTTTATCGCAGTCTGGATGCCTTCTTCAAAAACCCGGTCCGGCATGGTCGGTTTAAGCAGTGAATGGTCAATCATTCGCGAAAGATCTTCATAGGAATAGTCCATATCATTTACCTCCTCATTACAGTTTCAATTTTCTCCACCAGCTCACCGGCCATTTTTTTATGTTTGGCGACACTCGGATGCCAATGGCCGCCAACGTCTCCGTCACCCGCAAAACGGGCATAGGTGAGCACAGAGGTGTTGTCAAATTCATCGGCAATTTCGGGGAGCCAGTCGGAGATCGGTTCGAGCGTCATCGGGCCGATACTGAGCACGACGTGCGCGTCTGGATAGAGGTCGCGCAGACGTTCAATAAAGGCAATATAGGTGTCGACAAAATCCTTTTTTTTCAGTGCTCCTTTGGCACCGTCGCGCGTGGCATTGTCGTTGGACCCGAGATTGATGACGACGAGGTCCGGCTTGTAACGACTGTGATCCCATGCAGGCGTCTCCTCGTTCCAGAGCGTACGTTCGAAGAGCTGCGGCAGCGTATCGTTCCTGTCGTTATGCAGCGAGCGGTTGCGAAACATGCCGTGCCCGGAGCGGCAGACCATCATGAGGTCTGCCTCCAACTCACGGGCGGCAATCGCGACGTAGGATAAATAGCCGTTTTCATTTTCAACCGTATTCCCCTCATCCGGAGAGACGGCTTCGCTGCCGTATGCACAGGTGATGGAATCGCCGATCGCGAGCAGTCTGCGTTCCGGCGGCTCAATCTCGAACAACTGCGCGCCGTCCGAAAGGTCCAACCCCTTGAAACGAACCGTTCCTTTGGTGGCTTCACTGCGCTTAAACAGTTCGATCCGGTGGCGTCCCGGCTCAAGATTTTCGGCCAGCGGATAAACCGTTTGTGCCGTTGTAAGCTTCAGGAAGCGGGGCTCACCGTCTACAACCACGGTCATCCCGGCCGAAGCATCAGCAACCACTTCAAGAACGGCATTCACGGCGGTGGCATCGGTTTCTATTTCAATTTTGCAACCGCTCCAATTGAAACGATAGTCCGCTGTAAACCGCCCGACCATTCGCACAGCGGGATGATCCGGTCCGATGTGAAGCGGCAGCTCTGCCGCTCCTGTCGCCAGAATCCATGCGAAAATAACAGATAAAAAGGTCGGCTTAAAAATGACAGACATCGGGACGTCTCTTCCTTCTTTATTGAACCCGGCTAAGTTATCATAAGCAGGCGTCTCCATTAAACAGGAAGAATTTGGAACCATAACCAGTTACAGAATGTTCGCGGATAATGTTCCAAACCCGACCTGTTGCGCAACGAGAGGGAATCGGCTTCAATTATTGCCTGTTTCAAGCAAAAGGATCTGTTATGAAGCGCACCACCATGATCGAAGCCCTGGCCGTTGCCGGAGCTGTAAGCACCATCTCTTTAGATGCCGCAGAAAAACAAGAACAACCCAATGTCCTTTTTCTGTCCATTGATGATTTGAAGCCGGCTCTG
>CAZITJ010000009.1:21224-44252 GCA_964542135.1 uncultured Verrucomicrobiota bacterium | reverse complement strand
CCGTTTTCAGCCCCGAAGAAAAGCAAGTTCGGTACAACAGGCTGATTTTTTGATGTTTCAGAGAAGCCATCTGCATAGAGAACTTTCCCGCTTTCTTCATCCGTCGGATCCAGGCATTCGAACAGGCCACCATTAAGGAAAGGAATTCCGGCAAATAGTTCAAGGGCCTCGTCTTCTGGGATATTGAACAAATCAGCATGCCTGTAGATGTTCTTTACACCATGGTCATCTGTTTTTCCCTGAAAACGATGATCCGAAATAAACCTGCGGTCCGTTGCATTCTTATCCCGGTTCATTTTTTGATTGAGCGTGGCAAAGAAGAGGTTCTGTAAGATTGCTTTATAGAAAGTGGATTCATGCGAAGACATGTCCTTAAGCACACGCTTGGCAGAATCTTCTTTGAACAAAGATTCGGAAATCAGTCCTTTTTCGCGCAGGAACCAACAGAAGATTACGCGGGTCAATAGACGAATAAGACTGGTTGCATTGCGAACATCTTCTTTTTTTTCCAATCCAGCAGGAAACTCTACCTTTTGTAAGGCCCAGAAGTACCAGTTTGATATTTCCCGATAAAATTTTTCGTTGAGCAGCTCGACGTTGAAGATTTCTTCCCACGCTTTGTGGAGCTGGTCGAAGGTGGAAACGCCACCCTCTTTTTTGTGCTTCTGCTTCAGCTCGTCCAAACTGAAGGATTGCAGAATATCGAGGTGCCCGCGGTGCGGTTCGGCGAGGCTGATGTTCTGAATGAGGGTAACCTTTCCGAGCACGTCTTTGCTTTCGTCGCGTTTGTTGCGGCGGCGGTTGATAACGGCGACGGAGAGTTTGGCATCGTAGGCAAAGAGCACCATGACCGGCATGGGAAAAAGACGGTTGAGCTGGCGGGTGATGTCGGCCAGTTTTCCGCGGGCGTAGTCCGTGCCGGTCAGCTCGACGGCGAAGAAGAGATAGGAAAGATAGGAACTAATCAACGACTGTTTGACGTCATTTTCCTGAAAGAGGTCCACTTGGTTGCCCAGCTCCTGATCGGTAAGCTGAAAGAGGAGCTGAATGTTTTTCCAATCTTTGGAAAGCGCTTTTTCTTCCGAAAACCTGGTGGATTCCGGGTTTTGGTTAAACTGATCGAGAAAGGTGTCGGGTGAGCCGTCGAGCTCGATGGTTTTGTCGGAGGAATAGCCCAGTTCTTTGAGCAGCCCGAGCGCGGCGGGGCGCAGTTCCAATGTCTGGAAACTTTGCAGGCGGGTTTTAAGGTCGTTTCGGATGTCGGTCATTTTTCACTTTCCTGATCTGCCGGCCGGTGGCTGCGGATTTTGTCGATTACTTTTAAACCGGCCTGATCCATTTTTGAAAAGGCGAACCACTTTTTGCCGAGGTCTTTCAGTGAAGCGCCGATGTGATATACGTTGTTATCGATCAACAAAAACCGGTCATGGCTGTCGGTCAGTGGTTGAATGGTAATGGCCGGGTATTGCTGGTTGTGTTTTTTCAGATCCAGCGCCAGCCGTTTGCTGATTGTTTTGGTAAAAATGGTTGCCGAGACTCCTTTTCGACGCTTGGCTAACTGGTCGAGCACGGTGTCGTCCACATAGTTATCGATCAGGACAATGGATTGTTTGGCCTGCCGGATCAGATCGTTGACAAAACGGTAGGCATCAAAAATCTGCCCGTTGAAAAACACGCCCTGCTTCGACGGCTCGTCCCCGGCCTCCAGTGCATTGAATACCTGCTCAAACTTCCGTTCTGTATCAATCCGCAGCAACATCTGATCGGTTTTGATCTGATGGATCTCTTTGAAGAGCAATGCGTTTTCCTGCACGAAATGCCGCATGGCAACAAACGCCTGCATGATCTGGATACTGATTTTAACCGCCATCTCGCTGCGCAATACCGCCGACAACATCGCAACACCTTGTTCGGTGAAAACATACGGAAGATAGCGTCGTCCGCCATGCCCACTTGAGGTCGCATTTTGCGATCTCAAGTTAGAGTGCCCGGAAGGGATCACAGATTGTGATTCCAAAGAGTCGTATTCATCCTGAGTGAGCTGGAATCGAAACTCCTCTGGGAAACGGGCAATATTCCGTTTGACCTGCTCATTCAACCGTCGCGACTCAACCCCGTAAAGCGCTGCCAACTCGCTGTCGAGCATTACCTGTACGCCACGGATTTGATAAATCTTCCCGGCAATTCCATCTCGTTTAATCACCTCATTATTCATGCTTTCTGTTCCATGCGATATTTCATAGCTTCAATTTGTTCACCCCGGAATTTCTTCTCCCGTCCTTTGAGGCGGTGCCAGGAGCCGGGGTTTCTTTTTGACCCTATTCTTTTATCACCAGCCAGGTGATGAGTTCAAAGTCGTCGTGATCATTCACCTGCACATTTTGATCCGGGATGACAAAGTCGCGCCCACCCTGCAATCCGGCCGCCACCCGCTTTTTAAATGAGCGGGTAATAAACTTGATGGTTTTGTCCAACAGCGCGTTGTAGGCGGACATATCTTTGCCATCCTGCGTTTCGCGATCGAACAGGTCGCAAAGCTGCCGGTACGGTTCCTCTTTGCCGTGGCATAGCCCCTGAAAGATAGAGAGGATCTGCTTTGCATGGGTGAAACCGAAGCGGACTTCGCCGTCATTGCGGATATAAACCAGATAGTACGGGCTGAGCGGGTTGACGCTGGACTGTTTTTGATCCGTTGGCGGATTTTTGTGCCGCAGGCAGAAAATGATGCCGGGTTTTACGATCTCGTGCCAATTTCGGTCGAACAGGTCGGCATTTTTCATTGCGCTGAGTGTCGGGACAATGCCGTACAGTCCCAGCGGGGCTTCTTCCAAAGCCCGCCGGTTTGCTTCCAGATAGTTGAGCAGCTCCACGCGGAAGTCATCCAGCGTGAATTCGCTTAGCGAAACGTTGTCGTCCATTTCTTCGAGATCGAGCACCTCATCTTTAAGGCGTAACAGTTGTTTTTCCCGGTATGACAGTTCTTCGGTCAGCAGATCTTTAATCTGGTCGGGATTGAGCAAATCGTCTTCTCCGGTGGCGGCCAGATCGACCAGTGCCATGCGGGCTTCGACCCGTTCTTTCAGGTTGATGTATTTGTTTAAGTCGGCGGTCGGCCAGAAGTTGACAAGTTGGATTCGTGTATTGATGCTGCCGAGACGATCAACACGCCCAAAGCGCTGAATGATACGGACCGGGTTCCAATGAATATCGTAGTTGATCAGATAATCGCAGTCCTGCAGGTTCTGACCTTCTGAAATGCAGTCGGTAGCAATCAGGATGTCAATTTCGCCCTCCTGCGGCATACTCTGCTGCATTTTATCGCGGTTTTTCGAGCGAGGCGAAAAGTTGGTCAGGATGGCGTCGAAATGGGTTTGATGGCTAAATCCCTTCGGCTTGAATGTTGACCGGTTTTCCCCGGTTCCGGCGACAAGAGCAATGTGAAGGCCATGGCCGTCGTGCGCCCACTGTTTCAGGTTGTCATACAGATAATGGGCCGTGTCGGCAAAGGCGGTAAACACGATGACTTTTTTGTTCCCGTCATTCAGCGGTTTATCCAGCTTGGCTTTGATGGCGTCCTGAAGTGTTTTGAGTTTTGCGTCACGATCAGGAGTAACCGAGGCAGCCACATTGTAAATAGCACTAAGCTGTTTACGGTCGGCCTTTAAATCCTGAAGCCAATCATGAATATTCAGGTGTTGCAGTTCAAACTGAAGTTTTTTACCGACAGAGAGCTTTTCCTCCATCTCGGCACGATCGTCATCGTCCATGTCTTTAAGCATGTCTAACTGGGCAAACTCTGTGATGTATTCTTCCCGGTTTTTATCAAAGTGCTCAATTTTCTGGATAAGGTCATCGATTTTCTGAATGGTGCGGTCCAGCGACAGCTCAAAGGCCTCAACGGAGCTTTCCAAGCGTTTGAGATAGTTGACTTTCATCATGCCGATCAGCGAGACCTCGCGGGCTGACTGGCTTTCAAACAGCGTTTTTTGATCGCCGGCCTTGAGATATTTGTCCTTATGATCCTCCATCAGGTATTTGGAGGGATTAAAGACAGAGAGTTGATACTGGGAAATGTCCTCGTTCAACTCGTCGTACGTCGGGAACCTTTTTTTCAGGTCGATTTCCGGATACTTGGCAATCGGCGGCAATCGCTCCGGGAAGCGCCCGATTTCTTCGATGCTGTAATAGTTTTCGATGTGACGCCGGGAGCGAGCTATGGTTAGCGCGTCCATCAGCTTAAAAAAGGCAGAATCCAGCGAGTCCAGCAAAGAGCTTACTTTGCGTGATGGGTTGGCTTTATGGTCGGCCCATTTTGTGAAATGGGTCTGCGCATTTTTCATCACCTGCGCAATGCTGTAGACATCCAGCGCCTCATGATAGGCGGCGTCTTCGCCCTGCGTAATGAGTAGCATCTGGTTGCGTAAATCCTTCAGGTTGGTGTTGAGCGGAGTGGCGGAGAGCAGCAGCACTTTGGTGTCCACGCCCGACTGAAGGATGTCCTCCATCAATCGCTGATAACGGCTGCGGCGTATAATTTCGCCGCTCTCATCTTTTTTGCCCGGTGTGTTGTTGCGGAAATTGTGCGATTCATCGATGACGATCAAATCGTAGTTGCCCCAGTTGTGGGTTGCCAGATTGACATCGCCAGACAGTCCACCGTCACGGCTCAGGTCGGTATGCGATAGTACGGTGTATCCAAACCGGTCGGCAGAAAGAATATTCCGTTCGTCGTTTTCACGGTACACCGTCCAGTTGTCGCGAAGTTTTTTCGGACACAACACCAGCACCCGGCAATTCAACAGTTCAAAATATTTAATGACAGCCAAGGCTTCGAAGGTTTTACCCAAACCAACGCTGTCGGCAATGATACAGCCGTTGAACCGCTGGATTTTATTGATTGCCCCTTTTACCCCATCCTTCTGAAAATCATAGAGCAGATCCCAAACCTTGGTTTCAAAGAAACCGGTTTTCGCATCAAGCATCCCTCCCTTGTCTGCTTCAGACAGGAAATCCTCAAAAATGTGGAACAGGGTTTTGAAATAAATGAACTCCGGCGAATGGTTTTCATAAAGCTGTTCTAAATATGAAAGGACTTCTGCCTTCACATCTTCAACAACCGCTTCATCTTCCCAGATTTCATCAAACCAGTTCAGCAAGTCCGTCCGGTCGCGGTTATCATTTACCTCAAGATTCAACTCAATATTGCTGTTGGAACCGTTACCCAGTCCAAGACCACTGACCGTGAAGTTTGAGCTACCGATCAGAGATTCCTGAACGCCGGCATTATCCATATGGTACATTTTACCGTGCAGAAACCCCGGGTGCTTTACAGATCGGATGTCAACCTTCTCTTTGATCCACTGAGCACACTCTTTGGCAACTAACTTTTGCTGCAACCGGTTTTTGAGTTGAAGCCGGGCATCCTCGATGTCAAAAGCCTTTTTATCGCTCTTTTCCGGGTCGAGAGATTGAATAAACCGTGGTTCTCCGAAAAGGAAACGAAGGCGATCAATGGAATCGAGCTCATTTTTTAATGCGTGGTGAGCATAGATTGTAAAATAGGCAGAAACAAAAGAGAGCTTAGATCCGGACTGGATTTTCTCGCGCAAAAATGCGCCAACATTCCCGCGAGAGTGGTTATCCCTGATTCCAGATAAAGAGTTTACAGCCATTAAAACCTCGAAAAGTAAAAGACAGTAAACTTTCTACCGAATTTATCCAGCTCCTACAAAGCCGAACACTCAATAATCTTAAAAGCATTAGCTCTCAAATTCTATTCAGATCGATTCGGCCACCCAGGCTTCGTTCGGTTTGGCAGGCTTCCGTTTTTCAACCAGCTCCAGAATGTCGGAAACGCGGAGGCGGTATGATCCCGCATACAGCTCCACCTTTTCCAGAGAGCCCGCTTCGAGCATGCGCCACAGCGTTGCCCGGCTAACGCCCAGCAGATCCGTGGCTTCACCCATCGTCAGAAGACAGCTCCCGCTCCATACATCGATTTAAATACGCAGCCATTTCAAAATATACCTGCCGGGGGACCGGCTTATTCTCCGCCGCCTCAAATTCATCGATCTGCCAACCCCCGTCTGAAGCCTGCACCATCGAGAGAGTTGCCCTGACAGGCCGCCGCACTTTAAAAAGGAGCATTTGGCCCGCCAGAATCTGGTCGATTTTAAAAAAAGAACAGTTTTTTTGTGCCGTGGCCCAGTTAAACAAATCACGCGCCGACTGCACATGCTCTAATTCAAAACCGGAACGCTCCTGCGCCTCCTTTTTTTCCTTTATCATGGGCGTACGGTAGCAAAGCGAACCTTAAGACAGGATGAAGGTTCCCGCACCCTTTGCAGGCACGACGGGATGGATCGTGACCGGGTTGTGTGCGGCTGCGGCTTTTCCGTCAGGACAAGGGTGTCCACGAATCTGCACAAATTTTCACGAATGCAGGTTTTGCGGGGTGTTTTTCGCGGCGATTTCACCATGAAGCCGATGCCACCGGGGCGTCCGCCCCTCTTGAAGGTCTGAGCGTGCTGATTACAAAGGGTGGAACGAATTTTTCCATTCCCTGGAAACTATTGCTTGGACAAGCCCCGCCGGCGGCTCTAAAGTGTCCTCCCATAGCAGGCGCTCTCCAAAACCCCGGTTTTGAAGAGACGTTATTCGTTATTAGAAAGTCGTTATCAGGGGAAATGAGAAAGCACAATTGAATATTCTCTGACCCGACAACCAATAACAAAGATCGAATTAACCGCCGCAAGGCACAGGACTATGGGACAAAAAATGGCCAATTATCTCTTTATCACCGGCGGTGTGGTTTCATCGCTCGGCAAGGGCATCACCGCCGCGTCTATCGGTCGGCTTTTAATCAACCGCGGGCTGTCGATCCGCATGCTGAAGGTGGACCCCTACCTCAATGTGGACCCGGGCACCATGAGCCCTTACCAGCACGGCGAGGTGTATGTGACCGACGACGGTGCGGAGACCGACCTCGACCTCGGTCACTATGAGCGCTACACGGGCCAGCCGACATCACAGCGCAGCAACATCACCGCGGGTCGCATCTACTGGGATGTGCTGCACAAAGAGCGCAAAGGCGACTATCTCGGCGGCACGGTGCAGATGATCCCGCACATTTCCAATGAGATCAAAGACCGCATCCGGGAACTGGAAGATGAGAATCCGGATATCATTCTGATTGAACTCGGCGGAACGGTCGGCGATATCGAGGGACTGATTTTCCTCGAAGCGCTTCGTCAGCTCGGCGCCGAAGTCGGGCGCGAAAACTCCATGTATATTCATCTGACCTACGTGCCGTACATCAAGGCGGCCAAGGAGGTGAAAACCAAGCCGACCCAGCAGAGCGTGGCCAAACTGCGCGAGATCGGGATTCTGCCGCATATTCTCGTCTGCCGAACCGAGGTGAATCTGACGGATGAGCATATCGACAAACTCGCCCTTTTCTGCAACGTCCCGAAGGAGTGCGTGATTGTCGAAAAGGATGTGGAAACCTCGATTTATGAAATTCCGCTGGTGCTCGCCGAGCAGGGGGTGGACGAGCAGATTCTCAATCATTTTCGCATCGCCCGCCCCACCCGGCCGCTGAAAGAATGGCAGAAGCTGATTTCCATCATTAAAAACCCGGAAGGCACGGTGCGCATCGGCGTGGTCGGGAAATATTCCGAACTGCAGGATGCCTATAAATCCATCTACGAAGCCCTCTTCCACGGCGGTTATGCGTCCGGGTATGAAGTCGAAATTGTGAAAATCGCCGCCGAAGAGATCGAGGAAAACCCCGATGTTCTCAACACCGTTTCGGGCATTCTGATCCCCGGCGGATTCGGCTCACGCGGAATGGAGGGCAAAATCCGCGCCGCGCAGTATGCGCGGGAAAACAGAATCCCTTTCCTCGGCATCTGTCTCGGGCTGCAGTGCGCGGTGATTGAATTCGCCCGCAATGTCTGCGGCCTGTCCGGCGCGCACACCACCGAATTCGATGAAGAACGCGGCGAGAAAACCGAACACCCCGTCGTCTGCCTGCTTGAAGAGCAGCGCGAGGTCACCGAAAAAGGCGGCACCATGCGCCTGGGCGCCTGCCCCTGCATTCTGGAGAAAAAAACCAGGGCGTATGAAGCCTACGGCGACAAGAACATTTCCGAGCGCCACCGCCATCGCTATGAGGTGAACGAAAACTATCGCGCGGTTCTGCAGGACAGCGGACTGGTCATCTCAGGAACCAACCCCGACATCAACGTTGTGGAAATGATCGAACTGCCGGATCATCCCTGGTTTGTCGCCACACAGGCACACCCCGAACTCAAAAGCCAGCCGGTCAATCCGCACCCGCTTTTTCGCAATTTTGTCGCCGCCGCCATTCAGCAATCGGAGGAAACCCAATGAAACCACTGAAAGATGAAACCATTCAAACGGTTCTGCAGGACCTCGAGACGATGAAAGACGTCTCCGAAGAGCAGATCAAGCAGATCGCCGCACGACTGGACGCAAAGAATTATCAGCCCATGCTGCTGACCGACACCCCGAACTTCCTGAATATGACCAGCGATGAGCTCGCCGCACATATTCAGGAACTGGTTTCCGGCCGGCGGGACGAGCTGACCGAACAGCATCTCAATCTGCTGATCTATCATTTCAGGCTTCTGCAGCGCCTGCGCCGCGACGAGCCCGAAGCGTGGGACGAGGTCAATGAACTGATGGAAGATGATTAGAAACGGGTAGACGCGCAGGGGCTCGAACCCTGGACCCGCTGATTAAGAGTCAGCTGCTCTGCCAACTGAGCTACGCGTCCATCGTTTCTGTTACGATACGGTGAGCGGCCGGGGATGACAATCGAAAAGAACCAAAACGCGCGCTGCCGGGCCGTTTGCACCAAAAAAAGGAGGGTTCCGCTGGGGAACCCTCCGCAGATACACCTGCCGGTTCAGCACCGCGGTGGCTGTGATCACAGGAAGATCATCTCTTCGTAGCTGGGCAGCGGCCAGAGGTCGGCGGGCACGAGTTCTTCGAGCGCATCGACCGCGGCGCGCAACTCGTCCATCCCGGTAATCTGCGTCTCCCAGCCGTCGGCCTGCTCCAGTTTATCGCAGGCGGAAAGCGCCGCTTCAATGTGATCGCCCAGTGATGTGACCAGGGCTTTGCTTTGTTCACCGGTCACCTCGAGCACATCGGAAACATCCTTGAGTGCGCGCATCGCAGCGGGGATCGCCAGTGTTTTGGCAATATCGACCGATGCCGCCGCTTCGATGCAAATGAGCGTCTCGTAGGTTTCCATGTATACTTCGTAGCGGGAAGCCAGCTCTTCTTCGGAGAGCACACCGTATTTGCTGAACAGGTTTTTGGTTTTTTCAGCTTTCATGCAGGCGAGCGCATGCGGCGTTTTCTTAATGTTGGGCAGGCCGCGCTTTTCGGCTTCGTCCGCCCATTCGGCGGTGTAGTTGTCGCCATTAAAGAGCACTTTTTTATGCGTCTTGATGATGTCGGCGAGCACGTCCTGCAGCGCCTCATTGAAGTCCTTGCCGGCGGCGGCTTCCAGCCGGGTACAGATTTCGTCGATGGCTTCGGCCACAATGGTATTGAGCACAATATTGGCTCCCGACGGGCTCTGGTTGGAGCCGACCGCACGGAATTCAAACTTGTTGCCGGTGAAGGCAAAGGGCGAGGTGCGGTTGCGGTCGGTGTTGCCGCGCGGAAGCGTCGGCAGGGAATCGACCCCGAGGTTGATATTCCCGCCCTGTTTGGAGCTTTTGGCCCCGCCGGCTTCAATCTGTTCGACAATATCGGTGAGCTGATCGCCGAGGAACACGGAGATGATGGCGGGCGGCGCTTCGTTGGCGCCGAGACGATGATCGTTGCCGGCCGTAGCGACGGCCGAGCGCAGAATATCGGCGTGGGTATCCACGGCTTTGATCAGCGCGCAGATCATGGTCATAAACTTGGCGTTTTCGTGCGGATTGTCGCCCGGCGAGAGCCAGTTTTTTCCGTCCGGGCCGCACACAGACCAGTTGTTGTGTTTCCCGGATCCGTTGACGCCTGCATAGGGTTTTTCGTGCAGCAGACAGACAAACCCGTGCCGTTCGGCGGTTTTCCGCAGCACCTCCATGGTGATCATATTGTGATCCACCGACAGGTTGAGGTTCTCAAACATCGGTGCAATCTCAAACTGAGCCGGGCAGACTTCATTGTGCCGGGTTTTTGCCGGCACGCCGAGGCTCCAGAGCGTGGCGTCGAGATCCTTCATGAAATCGACCACCCGGGATTTGATGGCACCGAAATAATGGTCGTCGAGCTGCTGATGTTTGGCGGCGGGTTTGCCGAAAAGCGTGCGGCCGGTGGCCTGCAGATCGGGACGTGCTGCGTAGAGCTCCTCATCGATCAGGAAATATTCCTGTTCGGAACCCAGGGTGGCGTAGGCCATGCAGTCGCCGTCAATGCCGAACAGTTTGCCGAGACGGCAGACCTGTTCGCTGAGGGCGTTCATCGAGCGCAAAAGCGGGGTCTTTTTATCGAGGGCCTCGCCGTGATATCCGCAGAAAACGGTCGGGATGCAGAGGGTATCATCCTTAATAAACGCCGGACTGCTGGGATCCCAGCCGGTATAGCCGCGCGCTTCGAAGGTGGCGCGCAGGCCGCCGGACGGAAAGCTGGAGGCATCCGGTTCGCCCTGGATGAGCTCTGCACCGGAGAATTTACAAACCACGCCGCCCTCTCCGTCGGGAACAATAAAGGAGTCGTGTTTTTCGGCGGTGGCGCCGGTCAGCGGCTGGAACCAGTGTGTAAAGTGCGTGGCCCCTTTCGAGACGGCCCATTCTTTCATGGCTTCCGCCACTTCGTCGGCGATGCCTGCATCGAGGCTTTTTCCGGTGCGAATGGTTGTTTCGAGAGATTTCACCGTCTCTTCGGAGAGATGTTCACGCATCACGCGCATACTGAAGACGTTTTCACCATACAGGTCGGTTGGATTGGCCATACTTATTCTCCTTACGTTTATTGATCACAAAGTTCGCTGGTTTCAATGGATCGCTGAACGATCCATGATGGTGTACAGGAAAAGCAAAAACTGTACCCAAAAAAGAAATCCGATGCGAAAGATATATAATCTGTTCTAAAAAAACAATTTATACAAACCGTTCCGAAACCGTGAATCGAAACAAATCAGTCTCATTAAACATAAATGTATTATATCGCGCGCTATAAATACAAAATTGTTTATTTTGACTCCAGCTTGGCCAGACGGTTTTCCAATTCAGCAATACGCGCTTTCATTTTGGGCAGCAGCATCAGGGCAGCATGCGACCGTTTCATTTTCATGACCGGCACCGCGGGCATTCCCATCACATACGCCTCGTCATCCAGATCTTTGGTTACACCGGCGCGAGGCCCGACAATCGCACCGGAACCGACTCTGATATGACCGGCCACGCCGGCCTGTCCGGCCAGGATGGTTTTTTCGCCGATCGATGAACTGCCGGCAATGCCGACCTGGGCCACGATCACGACGTGATCGCCGATGTCCACATTGTGAGCAATCTGCACCAGGTTGTCGATCTTGACCCCGTTGCCGATACGGGTTTTTCCGAAGCGGGCACGGTCCACGGTGCTGTTGGCACCGATTTCGACGTCGTTTCCGATTTCAAGGGTTCCGATCTGCTGAATTTTCGTGCGAACACCGCTGTGGTCGACAGAATAACCGAATCCGTCACTGCCAAGAACCACACCGTTATGAAAGATGCAGCGGGCGCCGATGGTGACATATTCGCGCAGCGAAACCTGCGGATACAACAGACAGTCGGCGCCGATGCGGCTGCCGAACCCGATATGACATCCGCCATGCACCACAGTCCCGGCACCGATTTCGACATTGGCTTCGACCACACAGCAGGGTCCGATGGATACGTTGTCGCCCAGCACGGCGGAGTCGTCGACACAGGCGGCGGGATGAATTCCGGGCGGGGGTGCGGGCGGAGGCGTGTAAAAAAGAACGGTGGCCTTCGCAAACGCAGCGTCCGGATTGGCGGTGCGAATCAGCGCGGCGTCGCTTTGACTGTCCCACGACTCGGGGACAATCAGTGCGGAGGCGGCGGTGCCGGCGGCCTGCGGTGCATAGCGCGGGTTGGCGACAAAGCTGACATCGCCGGGCTCGGCCGCATCAATGGAGGCGACCCCGCGGATTTCGACCTGACTGTCGCCGTCGAGCGTGCCGCCTATTTTTTCAGCCAGTGTGTTTACCTTCATAACAGGTCCGTTCCTTGGGATGATGGTTCGCCGGTCCCGGCGTCGGCATCGATACGGTTGGTGGCCGCTTCGTCGAACAGTTCATCCAGATCAAACTCATCCGGCCGCTTACTGTTGAGGATCGTCAGCACACGGGCGGTAATATCGACATCGGGCCGGGTGTAGAGGAACACCCCGACGGCGGCGCGGCGGTTGGAACTGTCGATGACGGCCTGAAAACCTTCTTCCTGCGCATACTCGACAATCGTCTGCCTGATTTCATCCATAATGGTCTGGCTCATGCGGCTCACCTGAACCTGGAGCTGTTTGGTCCGCAGTTCGTTGAACTCTTCGATTTCCTTCTGTTTCTCACGCATTTCGAGCAGCCGTTCCTCAAACAGGAGGCGTTTGCTGTCGCGGATTTCCTGCGTGAGAGTGGTATCGCGGGCTTCCCGGCGAAGCGTATCGACCTGTTCGCTGAGAAGCTCCATTTCATCGACCATAATCTGCTTTTCAGCCTCAATATCTTTCTGCTGGGTTTCCACCCGCGACTTGGCGAGCTGGGTTTTGTAGAACTCATTAAAGAGCTGTTCCAGATCGACAAAGACGATGCGGTCCGCGGCCTGAACGCCGCCGGCCAGCAGCAGACAGACTGCCACAGATGCGATAAGGATTCGTTTCATGATGGATCCCGGTTAGGTGTTAGAAGGTATAGCCCAGCAGGAAATTCCAGCGGGGAGCGGCGTTTTCGTTGTTTTCATCGGTCAGGTGCGGGAAGGCGTAATCGAGCCGCAGCGGGAACATGGGCAGATCAAAGCGAACGCCGAGGCCGTATCCCGAATTCAGGTCGGACTCAAAGAAATCAAAGCTGTCGGCGGAAACCGCGCCGATATCGTAGAAGCCGGCGGCCCGGATCTGTTCCCAGAGAGGAACGGTGTATTCAGCGGTGGCATACCAGCTGGTGAGCCCGCCGTCGGGTTCGTCGTCGTTCACGGGATCGCGCGGACTGACATCGCGGTAGGCAAAGGCGCGGATGGTGCGCGGGCCGCCGAGGAAGAGCCGGTCAAAGATCGGTACACGATCGGACCCTCCGTAGGCGTCCACCGTCGCCACGGCGCCTTTCAGATTAAACACATGGTCCTCGAGAACCGGCCAGTACTGAGAGGACCGGGCCTGCAGCTTATAGATATCGGTGTCGCCCGCCAGCGGGCCGCCGGAGAGTTCCAGCCCGCCGGAGCTGTAGTTGCCGCGGCTGGCCATGTAAAAGCTGTCACGCGTATCGCGCGAAAGGCTGAATCCGAGGGTTGATTTGGTTCGTGTGCCCTCTTCATCGAGCAGGCTGGATCCCGCGGGGGCATCCACATCGTACACGCGCAGGCTTTCCAGGGAGTAGCTCAGGCTGCCGCGCACAAACGGTGTGAGTCCGCGGCCGAGCGACAGGCGGCCCCCGAGCGTGCGGAGCTGAAAGTCATCGCTGTAGTAGCCGGCATTGCGGTAATACAGATCGGTACCGAGGGACAGCCGTTTCCCGAGGAACCACGGCTCAATAAAGGAAACCTCGGCGTCATTGCGCTCCGTACCGGCCTGCACCCGCACTTTGATTTTCTGCCCGTCGCCGAACGGCGGCCAGCGGCGGATATCGAAGTTGCCGTGCGTCACCTCGGCAAACCCGACCAGGTCGTCCACGCTGGAGAATCCGGCCCCGACCAGAAAACTTCCCATGGACTTTTCATTGACGTTGAAGGTGAGGTCGTAGGGCTCCATTTCGCCAACGGGTTCGGCCTCGGTGTTTTCAGTGTATTCCGAGACCACGCTTTCAAAGAAGCCGAGATTCTGCAGGCGCCGTTCACTGGTTTGCACATCGCGCTGATTGAAGGGCTCGCCGGGATAGACGGAGAGCTCACGCCGGATCACTTCGTCGCGTGTTACTTCGTTGCCCCGGATATTGATTCGGTGGATGGAGGCCCGTTCGCCCTCCCGCACCCGGAGAACCAGATCGGCAAGGCCCGAGTCGGGGTCCGTGGAAAAATCGGGCTGCACCGCAGTGAGCAGATATCCGCGGTTTCCGTAATAGCGCTGGATGGCATCGGCCGCCTGCTGCGCTGCCTGCTGCGAGGCGGTCTGTTCGGTTGTCAGATCCGTCTGTGAAAGAAGCGTCCGGTTGGAATAAACCGACGCCCCTTCGAGGGAGACCTGCCCGAGGCGGTATCGCGGCCCGGCATCAATCCGGTAGGTCAGTTCAAGCTGTCCGTCGCCGGTGTCGCTAACGTCCGGGCCCTCCACCGAAACGTCGAGATAGCCGCGGTTGCCGAAAAAATCCCGAAGCATCGCGCGGTCATGCTCAATATATTCGGGATGATAGACGCCGAACCAGGGTGTAATCCACCAGGTTTTCTTCTGCCGAATCACCTTCCTGAGATCGCGTTCATGAATGCGCATTCGTTTTTCTCTGGACGGAAAAATCGACGGGGTGAGACGTTTCAGCAGGCCGGATCCCTCGGCAACAGCCGGACTTTCAAAATGAATCGCGTTGACCCGCATTTTTGAGCCTTCGTCAACCCGCACCAGCAGGTCGGCGGTTCCGGCGGCCCGGTCCGGCTCAATCGTCCAGTCGATATTGGCCTGCGGATATTTATTCCTGCGGAGCCACGTCTCGGTTTCACGAATCGTTTCACCGACAACCGCATCGTCAATAAAATCACCCGGGGCAAGATCGATCTGTTCCCGAAGTTTTCGGTTCCCGAGCTGGTCGGCGCCGGAGATTATAATCCGGCTGAGGCGCAGCCGAGGTGTAACAGTGTACACCAGCGTCAGGCGCTCCCCGGTTTTTTCCAGTGCGGCCCGGACAAAGGAAAAACGGTCGGATTCGCGCAGACTGTCCACGTCCCGGGCAACGGCGGCGTTGACGGCCGCTTCGTCCGCCAGCTCCCGGCCGGCCCGCAGGGATGTATAGGCCTCGACAAACGAGGCGTCGAGCTCGTCTCCGGCAGGGTTCTGAACGCGAACGGCATCCAGGGTGAGCGCCGGCGCGGCTGCAGCCGCGAGCAGGCCGATTGCAATGAGAGCCGTCTGTCGAATGGTTCTGTTCATGACTGGTTCCTTTATTCTATGGGTGTCCCGACGTCCTCGCGGGAATCCCGGTCTTCGAATCGCGTAATTTCTCTGAAAAAATTCAGTTTAACTTCGCCGGTGGGACCGTTGCGGTGTTTGGCTATGTCCACAAGAGCCAGTGTATCTTCGCCGCGGCCCGGGTCGAGCTCTTTATTGTAATAGGACGGCCGCTGCAACAGCAGCACGACATCGGCATCCTGTTCGATGGCACCGGAATCGCGCAGATCGGAGAGACGCGGCCGGCCGTCCCGTGTGCCCTGCTCCGGGGCGCGACTGAGCTGGCTGAGTACAAGCACCGGGATGTTCAGCTCCTTGGCCATGGCTTTGATACTGTTGGAAATGGAGGCGGTTTCCTGCTGGCGACCGTCGCGGGAGCGGCGTTTGTCGTGCAGAAGCTGAAGATAGTCAATGACGAGCAGATCGATATTGTAGATGCGGTTCATGCGGCGGGCACGGGCGCGCAGATCCATGATGTCGAGCCCGGCGGAATCATCGACGATCACCGGGGCCTTCATCAGCTGGTCGCCGGCCAGCGACAGGCGCCCCTGCTCCTCCTGGGACAGGAAGTCTTTCCAGGCCGGGACCCCCGCTTTACTGAACAGCATCCGGCGGGCAAGCTGCTGCTGCGACATCTCCAGACTGAACACCCCGACGGCAAAGGTCTCCCCGGCCTCATTGCGGCCCAGCGCCGCGTGTTCGGCGATATTCATCGCCAGCGAGGTCTTTCCCATGGACGGCCGGGCAGCCAGCACAATCATATCGGTGCGATGCAATCCGCGCAGCTCCTTGTCCAGATCCTGAAAACCGGTCGGCACGCCGTTCTCGATAATGCGCCCGTCGATAATATCGCCGGTGGTCTGGCGCACCACCTCCCGCCATTCTTCGCGCGAGGAGGCTTTGTTGTCGCTGAGTTCAAAAAACGCTTCGGCGGTGTTGTTGAGAAGCTGCGCCGCATCGCTTTCCTCGTCGGTGTAGCAGCGGTCGATCGCTTCAGAGGCTTCCCCGATAATGCGTCGCAGCAGATGCTTCTGCTGGACAATATCCAGATAGAATTCGGCGTGTGCCGAGGTGGGTGTGGAATCGATCAGGCCTTCGAGAAAGGCGTAGCCGCCGATGCGGTCGAGATCGCCGCCGGTGCGGAAGGCTTCCCCGACCGTGAGCAGATCAATGGCGCTGGCCTCCTGATACATGTGAAGAAGCTTTTCGAAAAGAAGGCGGTGCGCGGGCACATAAAACGCATCACCGGCCAGCCGCTTCATCAGGCAGATTTCAACCACCCGGGTGGAATCAATCAGAAGGGAACCGAGGAGGCCGCGCTCGGCCTCCTCACTGCAGGGCGGAAGACGGCGTCCGCCGATCTTCTGCCCGCCGGACGTCATTCCTCAACAATCCATACCTTTAACTGAGCCTGAACCTCGGGATGCAAGGCAACCGGCACATCAAATACACCGAGCTCATGCAGCGGCTCGGCCAGTTCAATCTGCCGGCGCTCAACCGTCACACCCTGCTCAACCAGTTTTTCGAGAATCTGCGCCGCCCCGACCGAACCGAACAGCTTGCCGCCCTCGGAGGTTTTCACCGCGATCGTGCAGGACAGATTTTCAAATTTTTTCTGCAGCTCCTCAGCCGCCGCTTTTTCCTGAC
Organism: uncultured Verrucomicrobiota bacterium; assembly: GCA_964542135.1. Lineage (GTDB taxonomy): Bacteria > Verrucomicrobiota > Kiritimatiellia > Kiritimatiellales > Tichowtungiaceae > Tichowtungia. The sequence goes on along the minus strand of CAZITJ010000009.1, from coordinate 27,275 downwards.
GCATCTGCTCGAGACGCTCCATCCGTTTTTTATCGATCTGACGTTTTTTTCCTTCACTCACCTCGGACGCAAAGCCCCGGGGAAGCAGATAATTGCGCGCATAGCCATCGGCCACACTGACCACGTCGCCCTCGATGCCGAGACCGGGCACCGCATCCATTAACAATACCTCTACAGCCATGATGTGTTTCTCCTGTTACTTACCGCAGCAATCCCATGACCCGCGCCCGGCGGATCGCACGTTTGACTTCCCGCTGCTGCTTGGAGCTGACTCCGGTGTAGCGCCGGGCCAGAATCTTGCCGCGGTCGGTCATAAATTTACGGAGCAGCTCCGCATCCTTGTAGTCGATTTCGGTCACACCCTCGAGGAGCTGACCGCTCTTTTCTTTACTGGCCATGAAACGTTCTCCTGGTTATTCGCCTGTTAAAATGGAATGTCGTCATCATCGTTCTCCGGTCCGGCCGGTGCGGGAGGCGGCTTCGACGAAGGCGTCGCATTGCGCGGTGTATCGGCCTGTTCGCCTGTGCGTTTGGGCGCTCCGAGAAACTGCACGCGATCGGCGCGCACGCGCAGTTTACTGCGCTTCTCGCCCTGCTGGTTTTCCCACTGATCGAGTTTCAGGCGTCCCTCCACCAGCACCGGAGACCCCTTATAGAGATATTCAGCGCAGGTTTCCGCCTGACGGGCCCAGACCTCAACATCCACAAAAACCGTGCTCTCAACGGTCTCTCCCGCTTTATTGCGATAGGTTTCATTGACCGCGAGGCCCAGATCGCCTACAGCGGTTCCCGACGGCGTATAGCGCACCTCCGGATCCCGGGTGAGGTTCCCCATCAGATAAACTCGGTTCAGTGATGACATCGCTTAGGCCTCCTGTTTCAGCTCGCCTTCTTTCTTTTGCGTAAACTGTGCACGAAATACGTTGGTCGCCAGTCGGAGGCGATGCTTTAAATCGTCGATGCGCTGTCCGTCGAGACGGAACATAATCACCGCATAGATTCCCGCCTTCTTTTTGCGCAGCGGCCGGGCAAAGCTGCGTTTACCGATGCGCGTGGAACTTTCCAGCGTTCCGCCGAGCTTTTCGAGCTCCCTGCGGACCGCGTCCACCGCCTCATCCAGCTGCGCTTCATCCAGCGTTTCGGGAAAAATAAAAAGTCCTTCATACAGTGTTTTCAATGGCTTACTCCTTGCTCCTGTCATCCGTTAAATTCGTTCATAGCCCGTTCAATACCCGCCGCGCAGATTCGCTCCGCGGCATCCGCCGCCCGATCGAGGCAGTCATCCAGTCCGCGCCGCTCCTCGGCGGAAAAGGGGCCGAGCACATGATCCGAAAGCGAAACCATATCAGGTTTCCGTCCGATGCCAACCCGAATTCTGCCGAAAGCGCCGCTTCCGATCGTATCCACAATCGACTGAACGCCGTTGTGGCCGCCGGCCGATCCCTTCGCACGAATCCGCAAGCGGCCGGCATCCAGCGCCGCGTCATCATAGATCACCAGCAGATCCTCCGGCTTTCCGCCGCAGCGCCGCAGCGCCGGAGCGACCGCCCGCCCGCTGCGATTCATAAACGTCTGCGGCTTCAGCAGCACAACCGGTCCGCCCGCCGGCAGACGGCCCCTGGCCCGCCGGGCCGGAAACCGCCAGCTCCGGCGAAAGCGCAGACCGTGGCGTTCCGCCAGTCGATCCAGCACCAGAAACCCGATGTTGTGCCGGGTCATCGCATAGGCCCCGCCCGGATTTCCAAGCCCGACAATCAGTTTCACAGCGGCGGCCTTCCTTACCCGTCTTCTTTTTCTTCTTCGTCGTCCTTTTTCTCGTTGATCACTTCCGGTTCAGCCGGCTCTTCAGCGCCTGCTTCCCCTTCGGCGTCCTCTTCCTCCTCTTCAACGGCACGCGGCATAAAGACGCTGGCCACCACCATCTCGTCATCGGTCAGAATCTCATAAGCGGTTCCTGTCGTCCGGATATCGGCGACGGCCACCTGATCGCCGATGTCGAGTTCGGACACATCCACCTCGATCTGCTCGGGAATATCCGCCGGCAGACATTCAACCTCGACGCTGTGAAGCTGATGATCGAGCACACCGCCCTGCTGAACGCCGACGGCGTCGCCGACCAGTTCAACCGGCACATCCACCTGCAGTTTTTCGGTCATCGAGACCTCCTGCAGATCGACGTGTTCAACACCGCCGGTAATGGCGTCATGCTGCACTTCTTTCAGCAGCACCGATTCTTCTCTGCCGTCATCGAGCACAATCTGAATCATCATCTGTTCGCTGGCGTGATGATGCAGGATCTGCTCGAAATCGTGCGCGGGAAGCGATACGGAGCGGGCGGCCTCCCCGTTTTTATAAATCACGCCCGGAATCAACCCGTCGCGGCGCAAACGGCGCGCGGCGGCCGATCCGCTCTGTTCTCTGTTCTTCACACTGATTTTTGCGTCCATACTTTTTTTCTCCTGATTAGATTTTAAACAGCGACGTCACTGAATTGTTACTGTGGATGCGGCGAATGGCCTCACCGAGAAGCCCGGCCACCGACAGAACCCGAACGCGCTCGCCGGTATCACAGCGGGCGGGCACACTGTCCGTGGTGATCAGCTCGCGGATCGCGGAGGCCTGCAGTCGTTGAACCCCTTTATCATTCAACAGCGAGTGACTGACCATGGCGCGCACGGAAGCGGCACCGGCATCGGCAACCAGTTCGGCCGCGGCGGTCAGCGTGCCGGCCGTCGAGGTCATATCGTCCACGATGATGGCGTGACAGCCTTTTACATCACCGACCAGATGCGTGGCGGCCACACAATCAGCGCTTTTGCGCTCCTTGCCGACCACGGCCACGCCCGCGTCGAGCATCTCGGCATACGTGGCGGCGAGTTTCATTCCGCCGGTATCGGGGGCGACCACCACCATGTTGTCCATTTTTGTATCACGCAGATAGCGGACAAAAACCGGCGCGGCATAGAGATGATCGACCGGAATATCAAAAAAGCCCTGAATCTGCTGGGCATGCAGATCCATAGTCAGCAGACGGTTGGCACCCGCCGCCGTCAGCAGATTGGCAACCAGCTTGGCTGTAATGGGAACACGCGGCTGGTCTTTGCGATCCTGCCGGGCATAGCCGTAGAACGGAACCACCGCGGTAATGCGGTTGGCCGACGCACGGCGGGCCGCATCAATCATAATCAGCAGTTCCATCAGGTTGTCATTGGGCGGGAACGACGTCGGCTGAATAATGAAGACATCGTTGCCGCGAATATTTTCGGTGATTTTCACGAAAATCTCACCGTCGGGAAACCGGCTGATCTGTACGTCGCAAAGCTTTTCGCCCACGGTTTCAGCAATCTGCTCAGCCAAGTCAGGATGTGCGGTTCCTGCCAGAAGTTTCACATGTATTCCTTATTTTACCGGTTCTCTGCTGTGGGTTCGGCCCGGCCCGTCCGTCGGCCGATATTGCCCGACCAGGACTCGAACCTGGACGCCAAGAATCAAAATCTTGTGTGCTACCATTACACTATCGGGCAGCCCAATCGAATGCCGAAGCATCCGGTTTCCCGAACGAAGCGTCGAACGGTAATAAAAAGGCGGAAGGCAAGTCAAATTAAAACAGGAATCGAAGGAGCAGCAGAAGCGCCGCGGCGGCCGCTTCGATCCAGGCAATGCGCAGCACATTGATTTTCGGCGCCCACTCCGCAAAGCGTTCATGATTCCACAGACCGACCGCCGCATCGATCAGCAGCACGATCGCCGCCCACGTACTGATGGCATTCCAGTTCATCGGTCCGCCCATTGGAACACAGCCGATACCTTTTTCCAAGCATTGGAAACTCACTGAAGATCGAAGCCGAAGTCGAAGCGGATTTCTTCCGGTGCAGCCAATGCGCGCCCGAAGTTGCGGCCGAGAACCGAACTTAGAATTTTCTGCGTGGCTTTTCGCAGCACCGGATGCGCGCGGCCTTCGACAATACGGGCAGACTCGATTTCTCCTTCCCGGTTGATGACAACGGCCACAACAAACTGCCCTTCGATACCGGCCTGTCGCATAGTTGACGGATAATATTTTTCCAGCTCAATCAATGTCTGAACCCATGCGAACAGTTCATCGGATTCGACCGGCTGAATTTGCGGGGCGGCGGCTTCCTGCGATACCTGCGCGGGAGCGGGCTCGGGCTCTGGTTCTTCCTGAATTTCTTCCGGTTCGGGTTCCGGCTGTTCTTCGGGAGGATCGGGCGGCGGTTCTTCTTCAGGCACTTCTTCGAGCGCGATGTCCGCCTTCTCAACCGGCGGCGGAATCTCTTCCGGCTCGGGTTCGGGCTCAGCCGCGGGGTCGGCTGCCTGCAGTTCGATTTGAGCAAATTCCAGACGGATGGGCGCAGGAATCTGAACCGTCGCCGGCTGTTCCTGCAAAGGCCGTGTGCGGAAAAGGACGGCGGTGAAGACCGCGGCATAGAGCAGTGCGCTCAGAATAAATGCCAGCAGACTGCTCCCCCGGCGGGATGTTCTGAATCTATTCACGGGTTTCAGGCAGCGTGGTGATGGACAGGTCGTCTCGATTAAGCAGACGCGCCTCGTCCATAACAGAAAGAAAAGCCTCGAACGGCGCGGCGCGATCGACGAAGAGGTTGATGCCCAGCTCCGGATGGGCGCTCAACAGCGGTGCGATGTCTTCGCGCAGCAGCAGAGCGTCTTCATGAAAGATGCCGCCGTCCGCGTCAATCGTGATCACCAACTGCTCTTTGCGCTCAGCGACGGCGGAGGAGGCCGCTTTGGCCAGATCCACCGGCAGCGACGGGCGGATAAACGTTGACGTGATGAAAAAGAAGATGAGCAGAATGAAGACCACATCGATCAGCGGCGTCAGATCGATTTCCTCGTCGAATTCTTTGTCGAGTGAGAAGTCGTCCATATTTGAAACTCGAAATTAGAAATTAGAAATCCGGGTTATTTATCGTCTATCTTCGTGCTCTTGATAAACGCATTCAGCTTCGGTCCAAGTTCATCGAATATCCGGCCATATTCTTCGCCACGTTTCGCACTGACAACTTTTCGGCGCAATGCTTTCCGGAGCCACGTCTTTGTCTCCTCAAGGGAGCCTCTCGCATAACGATAGAACTGTTTGCGATCCGCAGGGGTATAGCGGCCGTATCCTTCGGAAATGTTTGCGGCAATACTGTCTGACGAACGGATGACTTGATAGCCAATTGTTCGCTTTGCTTTTTCCGGCCACTCGTCGAAATCATACCAAACCATATCCGAGAGAATTTCTGCCAGATTATATACATCTAAGTCGGTTACCGATTTCATTGCTCTCTCCCGAATTTCAAATTTCCATTTTCTAATTTCTCATTAAGTCGCGGGCGGCTTCGATGGTCTCAATCATCTGCGCACGGATGCGCAGGCGGAGAAGGTAATAGAAAACGAGGGTCGGGATGGCGACGGACAGCCCCATAATGGTCGTAATCAGCGCCTCCCAGATGCCGCCCGCCAACGCAGCGTTATCGACCGCCGCCTGCAGCGACATTTCACGGAAAACCCGGGTGATGCCGAGAACCGTTCCCAGCAGCCCGAGCAGCGGCGAAATCACGGAAATCAGACGCAGGATGGTGAGGGAAATGTAAACATGCCCCGCATTGCGCTGGAAAAGATACTGCACCTCGTTTTGCAGCTCGGCGCGCGGCGTGCGGTGCTCCATCACGGTCCAAAGCACCGAACTGATGGGGTTTTTCCGGGCCTGTTCCTCAGTGACAGGCGGTGTTTCTCTGCGAAAGGCCGCCAGAAAACGCCTGAATCCGCGCGGCACCCAGGCCAGATAAATCAGGCTCGCCAGAAAAAAGTACAGGCTCAGGAATGACAGAACAGCGATCACGGCGCCGGCCGGGCCGATTTTGTCGTACAGGGCTTCGATCATGCGTTTTCTCCAAAAGCCGAAGCATAGCCCTGCGCCGTTTTGCGTTCAACCCTTCATTCCGCGCTGAAAAACATTTGAACGACACGGCAAGACCGTTTCGTAAACAGCAAGAAGATGCCGGACGTCCGCCCGCACCGTCTGTT
>CAZITJ010000009.1:0-21124 GCA_964542135.1 uncultured Verrucomicrobiota bacterium | reverse complement strand
AAACGGTTATAGGACGCGTAATGATCCGCAGAAAGTCCAACGTACTCATCCAGATTGAATGTCGTTACCTTACTGAAATCGAGACCTTGCTCTTTATGCCGTTTGATCATTTCGCGGTACAGCCGCACCGGAGTGCTGCCCGTTGCCAGCCCCAGCACCGCATCCGGTTTAGACTCAATCAGGCGGGTTACAATCCGTCCGCCAACCCCACTGCCCTCTTCCGCCGTTTTCTGAATAATAATTTCCATAATTAAAGACACTCCTTTTGCAACGATTCCACAAACTCCAACAGGCTGACGGTGCGTCCGGTCTGCCGCGATTCTTCGGCGGCAAAGCCCATTAAATGACTCTGAACCGAGCGGGAAACGGAGGACTCCAGCCCGGCGGCATTTTCCTTCGTCATCTCATCGTACAGGTGGCTGACCAGTCCGAAATCCCCGCCGCCGTGGCCGTCATAGCCGCCTTCGGTCACATCCACCCGAATCAACTCCGATTTTCCCGTTGTGTGATCCGCAAGCAGCAGATCGGCATCCAGCCCGGCGCGGTGCCGAAGAAAATGCCCGCCCTTCAGGGTCCCGTCGGTGCCGTAAATCTCGATGTTGCGGCCGTCATCGAACGCCGTGACGGTGAAGGTCGCGGTCTGCCCGTTTTTAAATTTGAACTGCGCGGTCTGATGATCCGGCGCATCGTTGTCGCACCGGAAAACGCATCGTCCCCAATTCGATGTTGAAAGCCATTGCCGAACCGCCGCGTCATCGACATGCGTGCCGTTCTCCACGCAGGCCGCCTCCGCATCAAAAACATACTGAAGCCATTTGCGCTCATCGTTCAAATAACGCAACGCGTTGTACCGGCAGGAATCCGCGTGCGGACAGCCGTCCGTACAGCGCCGCGGCGCGCCTTCCGGCGCATGTTCCGCGTTGAAAAAGCTCAAGGCGCCGGCACTCGAAACCGACTCGCATTCATCATCCATCAGCCAGGAAATGATGTCAGTGTCGTGACAGCTCTTGGCAATAATCAGCGGCGACGACTGATCGCTCCGCCGCCAGTGCCCGCGGACATATGAATGCGCGAAGTGCCACGGCCCAACCCCTTCCGTAGCATTGATCGACCGGATCTCGCCCAGCCTGCCGGACGAAACAATCTCCTTCACTTTGCGATAGAACGGCGAGTAGCGCAGCACATGGCAGACCATCACGCGCCGCCCGAGACGGGCGGCTTCGCGCTCCAGTGCCACCACCTCGGCCGGGTCGGGAGAAATCGGTTTTTCAAGGAGCACATCATAGCCCTTACGCATCGCCTCCATGCACGGTGCCACGTGGAAGGCATCCTGCGTGCCGATCACCACCACATCTGCCAGCTTTTCTTCCGCCAGCAGCGCGTCGGCGCTCTCGAACACCCGGAATCCGGCAGGGTCCTGTGCATATCGCCGCAGCCACTCGGCGCGCTCCGTCAGCGGGTCGGCGGCCGCGACCACCTCAAAACGATCGGCGAAATGCTCCGCCGCCAGCGAAAAATATGTGCGGGTTCGTCCGCCGCACCCGATTCCGGCCAGTTTTAACTTCTGCAAACTCACAACAGCTCTCCTGCATTTTCGGAGCAGGCCAGCGTCCGCCCGTTTTCCAATGCCTGGAAAAGTTTTCCATCGGCCCGGCGGCTCATCCGGTAAAGCGTCGCAAACGTGAACGGCGGCGGCTCGGCGCCCTGCCCCAGCACCATCTCTCCGCCGCGCCGAACATTATCCATCATCCACGCCGGCAGGGAGAGATGATAGGGATTGCGTGCCACCTCGCCGGTGTGCAGCGAAAGCGCCGCAATCAGATCGGCCAGCGTTTTTGCGTCCGCCTCCACCATCAGATTCGGGTCGCTCATCGCACCCCAGAATTCCGTTTCGACCACGAAACAGGAAAAATCCGCCGGCATGTCCGCCAGCGCACCCAACACCAGCCGGTTGGTTTCGATATGCCGCACGTTCCAGTCTCTGGAATGCGGAACGAAGATGCTCTTCGGGGCGTGTTGTTTTAGAAGTTCAATCACATCGGATTTTTCCAATGGTTGGAAATTTCGACCCGCATCGTCCACTGTTTGGAAACCTAAATAATCACATGCGGCTTTCAGTTCTTCGGCGCGCGCAGCCTGTCGATCGGGATTACTACCGAAGGTGACCGGCACATTAATGATCTGCATGCCGGCCTCGCGCATCAGGCGCAGCGGAAGCAGCCCGGTAATGACTTCATCGTCCGGATGCGGAGAAAAGAGCAACACCTTTTGATCGGACTCCACCGGGACGGTCTTCCCCGAAACGGACAATCCTTTTGCCTGCGCAATCGCAGACTGAAACGATTCTACAAAGTCCAGATACGGATTCATGGTCTGTTTCCAATCATTGGAAGAGAGGCGGCGGCGACCGCCTGTCCGTGGCGTTTCATCTGTTCATCCGGCATGGTGATACGGATGTTTTTCCCAAGGTCTGGAAATTCGGCCGCCAACACCTCGTCCGCTTTTTCAATGAGGATCTGTCCGCCCTCCCCGCTGGTGACGCGACCGAGCAGCAAAATGTTTTTCAGTTCATAAAAGTGAGCCCAGTGCGCGAGCGCATAGCCGAAGCAGGTGCCGATGGTGGAATAAATTTTCGCCGCGCGTTCGTCGCCCGCCGCCATGCGCTCCTGCACCTGAAGGAGCTGCTCGGCAAAGGGCATCTCTTTCGGAAAATCAAAACCGGCTTTCGGCGCGAGCCGCGCCACGGCCTGCTGCGAAAAATACTGTACGCCGCAGCCTCGATCCCCGGACCATTCATCGACGGGTGCGTCTTCGCGCAGATCGACCGGCGCGAAGGCCAGCTCGTTCAGCCACGGCGTAATGCTGCCCTCGGGAGTCACATAGCCGGCGGCAAGACTCGTTCCCATGGAAATGCCGAGTACCGGGCTGTCGCCCAGCGACATGGAGCCGGCGAGCGCGGTCACTTCGCCGTCGTTGACCACCTCGAACGGCACGTTGTTCCACTGCTCCCTGATGCGGAAAAAAATTCGGCGAACCTTCGATTCAAAGTCGTCGGGCGATACGCCGCGGAAGAGCGATCCGGCGCGGACTTCATTGTTCACATACACCCCGGCGGCGCTGCCGCCGATGGCATCGACGCGCGGCAGGTGCGCGGCCGCGCGCCTGAGTGAATCCATGATGCCGTCGAAATGAACCTGCGGGTCTTTCTCAAAATAGGGATCCCAGCGAATTTCTTCGGAGAAAACAACCTCCCCGTCGGTGACGGCGGCGCACTTGCGGTCGGAACCGCCGAGATCGAACCCGATGCGGCATCCGTCGAGATGGCGACCGAGCGGCTCGAAGGACTCGCCGGACTCCGGAAGCTCCGCTTCGGGACAGGCGCGGATCTCCAGCGTCCCGGAATAGACCCTGGTTCCGAAAAATTCTGCATCAAAGCAGCGGACTCCGGACGCGGAGTAGATTTCTGCCAGCTCCGGCACGAGTTCGTCGCATCCGGAAATGAGAACGGTTTGAGCGCCGCGCTGCCACAGGAGAAATTTAAGAGTGCGTTCCAGATGCGTCCGGTTGAGCGGCCGCGAGTCCGGGCCGTCGGGCAGAATGCGCGTTTGACAGCGGGAGTTTCCATCGGGACGAAGCAGAACAAATGTGACCGGACGGTCTGCGTTGCGCTGATCTTCACGCACACGTACAGCAAAAGGAATGAAATCCGCATCGAGCTCCGGCTGCACTGCAAGGTTTTGTTTCATAGTCATAAACTGCCGCAGGACCCGATGTGATAGGAAAGTAATTTTTTTATCAAATTTGCCTGTTTTTTAACTTTTTTGACTGCAAAATCACATATCATGAAGTCATCACTCTTCCAGATTCCGGATCCTCAGGACTATTTCAAAGGAATCGGCTCAAACCGGCTGCCGACTCCGCTGAACATTCTGCTGTTTGTGCGAAACAGCAAATCCGCTCTGCAGCAACGGGCGCCCCGGCATCTGTCGCATCACCGATGCGTGCTTATCGTTAACCTGAAGACAGAGGGCCTGGTGCATCTGGACAATCTGACGCTTCCGTTTCCGCCGAGACATGCATTAACCGTTATGCCCTATCAGTTTCACCACTACACAAACCTTCAGCACCCATCATTGCAATGGCTCTTCTGCACGTTTGAGCTGGATTCGACCGCCTTTCTGGAACCCCTGCGAAACCGGGTAATCTCCATTGGGAACCGCTCAGAACAATTCGTGCGCGCGTTGCTGGAAAGCCGCCGGCGGGCTTCTCCGGAAAGCATGCAGGCCGCTCTTCTCCAACTGCTGATTTCACTCAAAACAGATCAAAAGCTCTATACGGATGAGGCTGTGCATGAGCCGGCTGAAAGTCTGCTGCGAACCATCAACCGGTTCATGATGGAGAAACCAGAAACCGGCATCACTCAACTGGCCGAAGAGATCGGCCTGTCCGAATCGCGGTTGAGAGCCCGGTTTCACAACATCGCCGGCATTCCGCTGGGAAGATACATTCGAAATTATCGAATCAACTGTTCCATGTCCCTGCTTCGACGAACAAGCCTGCCGATTGCAGAGGTCGCCGAACAATCCGGATTTTCTTCACAGCAGGCCTTCAACCGGACATTTAAAAATCATACCGGACAGACACCGCGCACCTATCGCCGCCAATAAAAAAGCGCCCCTCGCGGTGCGAAGAACGCTTTTCCCTATCAGGCAAAAAGAGCAATCAGCCCCATTTGCCTTTACCCATGTGGCCCTGCACTTCGGTCATGGAAAGCTTCATGATCTGCCAGGCCATGGCGCGGGATTTGGTGAAGACGTCCACACAACCGGGATCCAGTTCGTCGGCGATGCCGTCGTTGCAGACCTTTTCAAGCTGCCGGGCCAGATCAATCGCCTGCGCATGAAGCGCATTGCTGTGGCGCGAGCGCTCAATCAGTTTCGCAGCTTTTTCATCCAGTTCAACAAACTGCTCTTTCGGCGCACCGCACTTCGGACATTTTTCCGGAGCCTCCTCACCGTCATAAATATATCCGCAGCCTTCACATTTCCATTTTTTCATCGATCTCTCCTCCCTTTTGATTAAATCGTATCAATCACAGCCGTTGCGGGCCTTGTGAACAATGTGACGAAAGCCTACTATGCCCCCTATGAAACTTAAAGCATTAATCGAAACCATCGAGGCGATCGCACCGCCCGGCTATGCCGAAGACTGGGACAACACCGGCCTGCTCATCGAACCGCTCAGAACGCGGGACATGAACAACGTGCTGCTCACCATTGATCTCACCGGGGCCGTCGCCCGCGAGGCGATCCGACTGAAGACGGATTTTATTATCGCCTACCACCCTCTTTTTTTCGGCGGCTTCCACTGTTTGGAAAAATCCAATCCGCAGGCACAGGTCGCGATGCGGCTGATCGAAAAAGGCATCGGCGTCTACTCTCCGCATACCGCGCTGGACGCCGCGCCCGGCGGCGTCAACGACTGGCTGGCCGACGCGCTCGGCGCCGGCGAAATTTTCTGCGGGGAAGATTCGTCCGCGCGCGTTGTCGAGCTGGCAAAACCCGTCAAACTTCCAACCCTTGAAAAAAGAGTAAAAGGCGGCCTGCGGTTGCAGCATTTAAAAACAGCAGCGGCTTCTGATAAAACGATCAAAACCATCGCCGTCTGCGCCGGGGCCGGTATCGAAGCGCTACGCGAAACAACAGCCGACTGCTGGCTGACCGGCGAAATGAAACATCACGATGTACTTGCAGCCAGGGAACGCGGTATTTCTGTTATCCTGTGCGGCCACACCGAAACCGAGCGCGGCTATCTGAAAATTCTGCGGCGGCGTCTGCGGGCCGAAACCGGCAATGCCCTCACCATCCGGATATCCAGAGCGGATACAGCTCCACTTAAACATACATGATTCCCATGCCGCCCTACGCTCTGCTTGCCTTTGTCTCCGCCCTCGGATACAGCCTCGGCGGCCTGTTCAATAAACAGGCCATGGCCGGGGGCTCCGGATTGTTGCGCGTCACCGCCTGTTCGATCTGGGCGACCGCACTGGCGGTGATCCCGTTCGCATTTTTGTACCGCGATCCGCTGCCGCTGCACGTCTGGTATCAGCCGCTGATCGCCGCATGTTTTTTTCTTGGCGGACAGGTTTGTTTCATTCTCGCACTGCGCACCGGCGATCTGAGCATCGTCGCACCCGTGTCCGGCATCAAACCCGTTTTGAACGCACTGCTGGTCGCAGTGCTGCTGGGTTCCGCCGTTCCGGCCTCCACGTGGGCGGCCTGCTTTCTGACGGCAGCGGCGATCCTTATCCTGCGTTCGCCCAACGCATCCTCTGCTCACTCGTTTTTGCGTACAGCGGCAACGGCACTGCTGAGCACACTCTGCTTTGCATCATGCGACACCTGCTTTCAGGAATGGGCCGCCGGCTGGGGCGTACTGCGTTTTTCGGCACTGGTTTTCACGACGGCCTCCGTCGGTGCAGCCGCCTTGATTCCGTTCTTTTCCACCCCTTGGAAACACATGACCACGGCTGCAAAAAAACACACGTTGACCGGAGCCTCCTGCTGCGCGGTGCCGGGCCTCTGCATGGGTCTGGCGCTGGGAAAATTCGGCCACGCGCCGGAGGTCAACGTCATTTACGGCACGCGCGCCCTCATCAGCATTCTGCTCGTTCGATTTGCAGGCCGCTGGATCGGCAGCAGCGAACAGCATGTTTCCCGGCGCGTTCTGATCCGCCGCATCATCGGCACAGCCGTCCTGATGGGTGCCGTTGTCCTCGTCCTCTTTACAAACTGATCTTCACACCTTCTCACAGCAAATCAGCCATCTGTTTTTATACACCTCTAGATGTGTATTTACTTTTATATTTAACTTGCTATATATAAAACTATTATGTATGAATTTTACTCTTAATTATATACACCTCTAGAGGTTTATAAAAAGGAGAAATAATGAGTCGTTTGCGTCCGACCCTATGGCGAACCTGCCGTGTTCTGGCCTGTGAGACAAGATTGCGAATGCTTCAGATTCTTTTTGAAGAGGGAGAGGTGTGCGTCGCGGATATGGCGGCTCGAACCGGGATCTCAGCCAACAATGCCAGCACACAGCTGCGGGCGCTGAACGCCCGGGGGCTGATTACCCCGCGCCGGGCAGCAAGACGGGTGCTGTACCGTGCGGAGGCCAATCAGGAGCTGGAGGCCGCCCCGCTCCTTCTGGCCGCACTGCGGGATGCGTTCGCTCAGAAAATGACGATCCCGAAAATTTTTCATCTGTGTACAGCATTCACGTACAGGACCCGTATCGAACTGGCACGGGTTCTCTCGAAGGGACCCCGTTCGTTCGCAGAGTTACAGGAAGAGATGAACCTTCCGGATTTTTCTGTGCGGACAAACCTGAAGAAGCTGATGGACCGCAAATTTGTTAAACGGGAGGGTCGCCGCTACCGTTTATGCGTGCTGCGGGACCCCCTGCGGCGCACACTGCTTGCGATCGCACTCCGCGATCAGTGAAAGGTGACGGGCGCAAAGTTGTGAGGATGCTGCCAGTTGTCGTTGCTGCCTTTCCAAAAGAGCGCTTCACTGCTTCCGTCCGCATGAACATCTTTCAGAGCGACATCGAGATAAAGGGTGTCACGAAACGGACCGTGTACTTCCGTAAATGACATTTCCGGCAGGAACAGCTGTATCTGATAGCCGCTGTCCGTCAAACGTCCGTCCGCCGTAAAGCCGTCCGGAACCGGAAAGCCGCGTGAAATGACTTCGTATCGCAGCGGATTACCGTCTGCGGGCGGCACCGCAATGATCTGAAAAACCCCGCGCGCATAGGCGTTGAGCAACACGCGTTCACGATACGGACGCAGGTCGACGTACAGTTCAACGCAATCGCTCATCCAGATTTTATCGTCCGGCTTGACGAACAGCTCGCGATCGGTGACATCAAAAGTCACCGACAGCCCTTCCGGCCGGCGGTCGATGGTTACAACCGCCGAAGACGTTTTTCCCTCCAGCTGAATGATCATGGCGTCTTTTCTCCGTATGGTTTCAGTTCCATGCAGCCGGTCGCTGCGATCAGTTCAATCAGTAAAAGAAATGTTTTTATGACGCCATCTCAAAGGGATCGTTCGTATCGGCCATCCACTGCTTGAGCAGCATCCGATGACGTTCAATTTCCGGTCGGAGCTCGGTTTTGCCGATCAGGTTGTTCGTTTCACCGGGGTCGGCGGTCAGATCAAAAAACTGTTCATTGCGCGCACCGTATCCATACAGGTTGTATTTGTATCGGGCTGTGCGCAGCATTCGTCCCTGTTTACCCGGATCCTGCGGATCAATCGCCAGTTCTGTGACGACGAAATCGCGCCAATCGGTCGCACAACCCTCCACCACCGGTTTGAGGCTGCGGCCCTGACAGGCGGCGGGAATATCAATTCCGGCGTATTCAAGCAGGGTCGGCAGCGCATCGAGACCGGAGACGAGGTGATCCCTGTCAACCACACCCTCCGGTGTGGAACCGAACTGCGTAATAATAAACGGCACATTGACGGGCTCGTTGTAGAGCGTCAGTTTCGCCGCCCAGCGGTGCGAGGCCGATCCGTCGCCGTGATCAGACGTAAAAACGATCAGCGTGTTTTCCTCCTGACCGGTTTTTTCGAGTGCACGGATCACTCGGCCGATTTCGCCGTCCACTCGTTCCATCATGCGGTAGTAGTTATAAATATAGCGCCGCCACTGCTCTTCTGAGAATGCCTGAGCCGTTTTGACTTCGTTTCCGTAATGATCGCGCCGCCGGGCCTGCTGCAGAAACTCCGGCTCATCCGGGTCAATTGCAAAATTACCGGGTAGCGGCGGGGCGGCGTCAATATGGAGCGGATCGGGATAGAGTTCGGGATGATCGGCCAGGCAGCAGATGTCGTGCGGATTATGAAAGGACACACCAAACATCCACGGTTTTGCGCTGTCGCGGGTGGCGAACCACTGCTCGACGGCGTCAGCGAGCGGGCCGTCGGTGCAGTCGCCCAGCGCCCAGTGGATTCCGGGGTTTACGACACCGGAGTGATAAAACGGAAGCAAATCGAAATCGGGGACGAACGAAGAGAGATTCCCCGGCACCAGCGGATAGCTGGCGGGCAGATGCCACTTGCCACCCCAGACCGCATCATAGCCGGCGTCTTTGAAGAGCCTGCCCATACGCGGCACGTGATCCCAGTCGCACCCCGTATTGTTATAGACCGCGCCGTGATTGTGCGGCATCAGCCCCGTCACCATACTGCCGCGGGCCGGCGTACAGACCGGCGAGGTGCAGACCGATTTTTCAAAGCGGACGCCGAAGCGGGCCAGGCTGTCAATATTCGGCGTCTGCAGCCACGGGTTTCCCGATGCACTCATGCAATGGATCGTCTGCTGGTCCGTAAAAACAAAAAGGATGTTTGGCCGGCGTTCCTTCATTGAGGTGTGCACTCCATGCGCAAACGCTTTTGGTATCGGTGTCCCCGTCCCGGCTGCGACACCGGTTTGGATAAAACTGCGGCGCGGAATCATTTATAATCTCCTGTGCTAAAGACGCTTTAAGTTAGCACAAACCCGTCATCTTCCAAACCTCGGAAATCTTTTTCCCAACGCCTGAAAAAACGCTAGCATCCACACCATGAACATCGAACCGATCGGCATCATCCACTCGTGCTATAAAGAAAAATTCGGCATTCCGCGTCAGGCGGGTGTCGTCAGAAGCGCGACGGCGACGCTGGAGCTCCTTCCGCCGTACAATATTGAAGACGCCCTGCGCGGTATCGAGGACTTTTCCCACCTCTGGATTCTGTTTGTCTTTCATAAACATCTTGATGCGGATTTTCAGCCGACCGTCCGTCCGCCGCGCCTCGGCGGCAACATTCGCAAAGGTGTTTTTGCCACGCGCTCGCCATTTCGACCTGCCGGCATCGGCCTGTCCGTCGTCGAACTCAAAGGCGTAAACGGAACCGCGCTGGACCTGGCGGGCGGCGACGTTCTCGACGGCACGCCGGTACTCGACATCAAACCCTACATCCCCTACGCCGACGCCGTGCCGGATGCCCTCGGCGGTTTCGCCCGGGAAGCGCCGCAGCCGCGAAACACCGTGACTTTTTCGCCCGAAGCCGACATCGTTTTCCAAACATTGGAAAACCATCAGCAGGAGCTCATCTGCGACATGCTCCGCCACAACCCGCGCCCCGCCTATCAGGCCGACAATCCCGACCGCCTTTACGGAACACGTGTGTTCGATCTGAATGTGAACTGGAAACACACCGGCGAAACTGTCACCGTCATTTCCATCACCTGACGTCCGCGAACACAAATCGACCGCGAAACAGTCTTTTTTTGCCGGGTGGAAATGTTAGATTCCGTGCTCAGAAACCGTGATCACGCCGGGATGGACCCCCGTTCGGACGCGGAATAGATAAACCGGCAGTTTAAAGGAGTCTTCTGCATGCAGCGTTTTGATTTTGATCAGCTTTTTATTCTGGATCTGGCCAACAATCATCAGGGGGATGTTGAACACGGCCTGAACATTATCCGCCAAACAGCCGCGGTTCTGAAGGAGAAAGGCGTCCGCGCCGCCATCAAGCTCCAGTTTCGGGAACTGGACTCCTTTATTCACCCCGCCTTCCGTGAGGCCGATGAACCCAGGCATATTCAGCGCTTTCTGGGCACACGTCTTTCCTGGGACGATTACCGCCGGCTGACCGATGAAATCCGCAATCAGGGCCTTGTCACCATGGCCACGCCGTTCGACGAAGCCTCGATTGAACACATCAAAAACATGGATATCGATGTCATTAAAATTGCGAGCTGCTCCGCCGGCGACCGGCCGCTGATCGACGCCGTCAGTCGCGCCGGCAAACCGGTTGTCGCCTCCACCGCGGGCGCCTCGACGCAGCAGATCGACCACCTCGTCTGTGTACTCGAAGACCAGGCCGTTGATTTCGCCCTCATGCACTGTGTGGCCGTGTATCCCACCCCGGACGAAGGACTCGGCCTCAACCAGATCGACTTTCTTAAAAACCGCTTCCCCGGTGTGCCGGTCGGTTTTTCAACCCACGAAGATCCCGATGCCGCCATGCCCGTTCAGATTGCGGCCGGCAAAGGTGCGCAGCTCTTTGAACGCCACATCGGACTCTCGACGGAGGCTTATTCCCTGAACGCCTATTCCTCAACGCCCGAACAGATCGGACGCTGGATCGATGCCTATCTCCGTGCCCGCGCAGCCTGCGGCGGAACACGCCGCGCACCCGCCCGCCCGGAAGAAAGCGCCTCCCTTGCCTCACTGATGCGCGGCGCGTACGCCGCTGCGCCCATCCGTCAAGGCGAGATCATCCGCCGCGACCAGGTTTTCTTCGCCATGCCTCTTCAAAACGATGCACTCGCCGCCAACGACTGGCGCGACAACCTGACCGCGGACCGCGATTACACCCCCGACGAACCGCTCAGCCGCGACTGCAAACGTCTGGAACCCGGCCGCGACGAAATCATTGCCCAGACCCTGCTGCAGGTCAAAGGCATGCTCAGCAACGCCGGAATCTGGATCGGCAAAAACAGTTCGATTGAAATTTCACACCACTACGGACTGGAACGCTTCCGCGAATTCGGCGCCGTCATTGTCGACTGCGTCAATCGCGCCTACTGCAAGAAAATCCTTGTCCAGCTTCCCCGTCAGAAAAACCCCTATCACTATCACGCGGTCAAAGAAGAAACCTTCCAGCTTCTCAGCGGCGATCTGGAAGTGGAAATCGAAGGCCACCGCGTCCGGATGAAACCCGGCGACACCCTGCTGGTCGAAGCCGGCAAATGGCACAAATTCCACACACTCGACGGAGCCATTTTCGAAGAAATCTCCACCACGCATATCAATGACGACTCCTTCTACGAAGACGAGCGGATCGCCCGCCTGGCACGGGAAGAACGCAAAACAAAACTGCCGAACTGGGAAGCCGCTCTGGCATAACCGTCTGCACCGGACATCCAGGTACAAAAGACCCAATGACGAAGGAACCCTCAGAGCCCGAAACGAGTGACAACCATTGTCCGCACATTTCTGATTCAGGATTTCCCCGGGTGTGCGGGTGCCTGGATCTTCAGGTATTTAAATGAATCACCCATTCCAGGCGGTCCTGTTCGATTTTGACGGCACCCTCGTGCAGTCCAATCAGATCAAGCGCGACATGCTGTTTGTCGCGGCCCGTACCGTCGGCGCCGCCGATGAACTCTTCGCGCAGGTCTTCAGCGACCACCCGCGCTACGACCGCTTCGGCCTCTACCGTGAACTCCTCATCCGAATGAACTACACCGGCGATCTCGACGCCAAAGTGGATGAACTGGCCCGGCTCTACGCCGACCTGACCACCGGCGCAATTTCCAAAGCACCCGAAATTCCCGGCGCAGAAGCGTTTCTTAAAGAACATGCGGTACAGATTCCTTTCTACATCAACTCCGCAACACCGGAATATTCACTGCGCAGCACCGTGGACAAACTCGGCTGGACCCCTTATTTCCGCGGCGTATACGGCCGCCCCAAATCCAAAAACGACATTTTCAATCTGGTGCAGAGCGAAACGGGCCTGCGCGCCGATCAGATTCTCTTCGTCGGCGACTCCGTACAGGATCTGGAAAGTGCCCGGGCCAACGGCTGCCGCTTTCTCGGCGTCGCCCATGAACCCGGCTGGCACTACGCCTTCCCCGATCCCATCCCGGTCCTGAAACACTACCGTGATTTTTTCCGTCTCGCGGCTCAAAGCACACCCGTTTGAAATCGTTCCATGGCCGTTTAAGGAAACGGCACAGAGGGTAAATTTCTCTAGAGGGCAACCCGAACGGGTGGTAAAACCCTCCCATGTTCAAAAATAAAAACATTCTCGCGGTGGTCCCCGCCCGCGGCGGCAGCAAGGGCGTTCCCGGCAAAAACATCCGCCCGCTGGCCGGCAGGCCGCTGATCGCCCACACGGCTGAACGAATTCAACAGGTCGACATTATTGACCGCGCAGTCGTTTCCACCGACAGCGACGACATCGCCGCCGCCGCCGAGGCCGCCGGCCTCGACGCGCCGTTCCGCCGCCCTGCCGAACTGTCCGGCGATCGGATCGGCGACTTCGATGTGCTGGAGCATGCCCTCACCGCCGCAGAGCACATCGACGGAACACATTACGACATCATCCTGATGCTTCAGCCCACATCACCCTGCCGGACAGCCGACCACATTTTCCAATGTTTGGAAAAACTGACGAAGGAACACCGCGACACCGTCTGGACCGTTTCGCCGGTCGACCCCAAAGTCCACCCGCTCAAGCAGCTCCGCCCGACCGACGACGGCGGCATGACCCTCTGGAATCCGGCGGGGCAGCGCATTATCGCCCGCCAGCAGCTCGGCCCCAGCTACATCCGCAACGGCGCCGTCTACGCCTTTACCCGATCGTGTCTGCTGGAGCAGCGCACCATCTACGGCCGCAGCATGGGCTGCGTCGTCATCGACGAACCGCTCGTGAATATCGATACCCTGGACGATTTTTCCCGGGCGGAAACCCTGCTGACCTAACCGATGTCCGCCTCCCCCCAGCCGTCCATCGCCCTGATCCTTCCCTTTTTCGGGCCCTGGCCCGACTGGATGCCGGCCTTTCTCGTCACCTGCGCATGGAACCCGGATGTAGACTGGCATTTTTTCAGCGACACCCCCGCCCCCGCGGCACACCCCGATAATGTTTTCTTTCACCGATCCACGCTCGATCGAATCGCCGCCCGCGCCGCCGACGCCCTCGGCTTCCCCGTCCATCTGCAGCGGGCCTATAAACTGTGCGATCTCAAACCCGCGTACGGACTGATGTTCCCCGACCATCTTGAACCCTACGACTTCTGGGGCCACTGCGACCCCGATATCCTCTGGGGCGATATCCGCCGCTTCATGACCCCCCGCCGGCTCGGCCGCTTTGACATTCTCACCTCGCGGCGGCATGCCCTTGCCGGCCATTTCTGCATTTACCGCAACACCGACGCCGTCAACCGCATCTGCCGCGACACCCCCGGCTGGGAACGCATACTCAACGACAACGACACCTCCTACATGCTGGATGAAGCCGGCTTTTCCCGGCTCATCCAGGAGCGCACCGAGGCCGGCGAGATCCGCGTTTTCCGGAACCGTACCCTGGCCACCTCCGGATCCGACCAAAAACCCGTCCTGCTGTCGGACGAACCGCTTCGGTGGCGGCGCGGCCGCCCGTACGATTCTGCGGGGCGGCCCGTTCGCTATCTGCACTGGCTCGCGCGCGGACGACCCTTTACATGGAAAGAAGGCCGCACCCGGAACGCATTCGGCCGGGAAATGATGTATCTTCATTTTCATCGCCTGAAAAACAGCTTCGGCCCCTGTCCAATCCGCTTTGAAAACCCGCCCGACCGCATGATCATCGATGCCACCGGAATCCATCATGGCTGAACAGACCCTCATCCTCTATGACGACGGCGACTGGTCGCAGGGCCACTACCAGAGCATCTTCGGGCTCTATCTGCGCGCGCTGCTCAATGCCGGCCTGCGCGTCGCCGCCCTCTGCCCGCGCCCCGAAGCACTCCGCCACAACCTGGATGACCTCCCCGACGAACCGCTCCGCCGCTGCCTTTTTCTGCCCACGAGAGAAACCGGCCTGAAAACAAAATACCGCCGGCTCAAACCCGTCGCACGGCTCGCCTGGAGCGCCCGGGCCGCCGCCTCCATACACACCGCCCGCCGCCGCCTCGGCGCCGACGTTCCTGTTTTTTTCATGAACATCAACCACCTGCGCGGCCCCCTCTGGACCGACCGGATCGCTCGCCGCCTCATGCCTGAACCGCGCGCCGCGTTCAGTTATGACTCCGCCCTCATCCGCCGCCGGCCCGACCCGACCGCCGCCCTGCGCAGGCAGTTCCATTTCCTGGCCGAACCCGGCTGCCGCGCCTTCGGGGTCACCGACGAAGCCATGACCGCCCCCATGCAGGCCGCCTTCCCGGATCTGCACACCGTTTTTCTGCCGGATGCCACCCCCACGGCAACCGCCCCTTCACCGCTGATTCACCCCCTGCGCAACCAGGCAAACGGCCGCCCCGTGATCGGCCTGCTCGGCAGGCTCCACAAACGCAAAGGCCTGCTCGAAGCCATACAGACCGCAGGCTCCCGGCCCGATCTTTTCTTCCTCTTTGCCGGAGACTGCGACCTCGGCAAAATGTCTCCGGACGAAGAACAAACCGTTCGGTCTTTTTTCGAAAGCCCGCCGGAAAACACGCTTTGTCATCTGCAGCGAATCGCCGACGAAGCGCAGTTCAATGATCTCGTCCGGCACGTTGACCTCGTCTGGGCACTCTACCCCGGATTTCCCAACAGCAGCGGCCTGCTCACCAAAGCCGGCTGGTTCGAAAAACCCTGCCTCGTTGCCGACGGCAACACCTGTATGGCCGACCGCGTTCGCAGATACCGCCTGGGAGTTTGCGTCCGGCCCGGCAACCCAAACGCCGTATCGGCCGCCATCGATCAACTGCTCGGGCCCGATGCTCCTCATCCGCAAACCGACGCCTTCCGCGCCGCCTTCAGTCAAGAGGCGCTCCGCTCGGCCCTGCTGGAGATGGTCGAAACGCTCGACGGCAACTGACACCGCAACACGTCATCAACCGCACGAAAACTCAATCCGGCGTTTAAAACGCCGTTGCACAAACCCGTTTCTTGCCGCATACTGAAAAAATTATGAAAAAAATCCTTTTTGTACCGCTGCTTGCCGCCTCTGTGCTTTGCGCACAAACCAACGACTCTCCGCAAATTTCCGCTGTGGACGGCTACGCCGCACGGGTGAACAACACCATTATCACCTACGGCGATATCCGTGAAAAAGTTGCCCCGTTCCTGCAGCGTATTCTGCAAAGTGACGAACCGCTTGATGTCCAGAAACAGGCCATTGAACGGATCTATCTCGACGCCCGTGAAGCCCTGATTGAAGAGGCTCTCTTTCAAGCGGAAATCCAGTCGATGGACACACAGCTCCCCGAAAAATTTGTTGACCGGGAAGTGCAGCGCCTGATCCGCGAACGCTTCGACGGCGACCGCATTCTGCTCGCCCGCGCACTGCGTGAACAGCGCATGACCTTCGACGAATGGAAAAACGAAATAGCCGAACAGATTACGCTGGAAATATATTATCGTGACGAAGTCACCCGCCGTGCATCCGTCAGCGAAAGCCGGGTTCGGGAGGAATATGAACAGAACCGCTCCGACTATCTCATCCCTTTTCGTGTAAAATACCGCGCCATTCTCATCAATAAAGGCGAAACCGGGGAGGAGAAAACGGTCAAGCGTCAACAGGCCGAGCAGGTGCTCGAAAAACTGAACGCCGGGGCAGACTTCATTGCGCTTGCCGAGGATGTCTCCGAAGGCGATTCCGACATGACCCCCTGGCGCGACCCCGAGGACCTTGTTCCTGCCCTGCGCCCCGTACTGCGAAGCACCCCGGCCGGCGAAATCAGTGGCCTCATCGAAACCGATGACCGCTTTTATATCGTTCGCATAGAAGAACGGCGCGAAGAGGGCTATGTTCCCTTCGACAAAGTCAAAGACGAAATCCATGACCGGCTCCTGGCCGCTGAACGCAAACGGCTGCATGACGAACTCATCGAACGCCTGAGCGCCAAGTACTATATCGAACGCTATTGATCAGGACGGATGATGCAGCAAACAGGACGCAGACAATCCGCGAACGGAAACATCCCCTCCGAACATTCTCCTCTGCGCATCGGCATCACCTGCGGCGACATCAACGGCATCGGACCCGAAATCGCCCGAAAAGCCGTTTTATCCAACCAGTGGAAAAACAAGATCGAATATACCTTCATCGGGCCGAAACACCTTCCAGACATTGGAAAAGCAGACGACGTTTTTTTCAATCATTGGAACATTGAGTGCGCTGAAAACCCAACCCCCGGAACCATAACCGCCGGGGCATCGCGCACGGCTGTCGCCGCCATTGAACGCGCCGTTCAGGGCTGTCTGCAGGGCGAACTCGATGCCATGGTCACCGCGCCCATCTGCAAAGAAGGCCTCCGTGCCGCCGGGTTTGAGTGGCCCGGCCACACCGAAATGATCGCCGCCATGACCGGCTGCAACCGCTACGGCATGATGCTCATGGGCCGCGGACTGCGCGTCATGCTCGCCACCCGCCACCTGCCGCTCAAAAACGTCGCCGTCGCGCTGACAAAAAATGGCATCCTCGAAACCATCGGGCTGACCGCCCTCGCACTCGAACAGCTCGGCATCGAAAACGGTCGCATCGGCGTCTGCGGCCTCAATCCGCATGCGGGCGACGGCGGCGTACTCGGCAGCGAAGAAACAAAAATCATCGCCCCCGCCGTCGAAGCTGCCCGCGCCAAAGGCATTCATGCCGACGGCCCCGTCCCCGCCGATGTGATTTTTTTCCAAACCCTGGAAAAAAAGTACGATGCCGTCGTCGCCATGTATCACGACCAGGGCCTCGCGCCGCTCAAAATGCACGCCTTCGACTGCGGCGTCAACTGGACCGTCGGCCTGCCCATCATCCGCACCTCCCCCGACCACGGCACCGCGTTTAATATTGCCGGACAGGACAAGGCCGACCCCGGCAGCATGATCGCCGCCCTCGAAACCGCAGCAGCGCTTGCTGCGCAGATGCGAAACAAAGAATAAAACAATTTCGCGGAATCATGCAAAACAGCCTCTCCCAAACCCGACAGACCCGGTGTTCCGGTTCTCCGTCTCTCCGTCTGACGTCTCCATCGGTGATTCGTTCCATCCTGACATCGCTCGGGCACCGGCCCAACAAAGGCCTCGGGCAGAATTTTCTGATCGACGCCAACATCCTCAACATCATTGTGGCAGCCGCTGATATATCTCCTCAGGATTTATTGATGGAAATCGGGCCCGGGCTCGGTGCGCTCACGCAGGCGCTGCTGGCCACCGGCGCCCGCCTCACCGTCATCGAAAAAGATCCGGTCATGGCGCGCCACATTTCCTATACGTTTACACGTGTAGAATTAGTTCAGCAGGATGTGCTCGACGTGAATCTGAATGAGCTGTTCGCCCGCGGTGTAAATAAAATCGTTGCCAATCTGCCCTACTCGGCCGGCAGCCGTTTTATTGTCAACGCGCTCGAAGCCCGCCCGCTGCCTGAAACCATGGTGTTTATGGTGCAGAAAGAAGTGGCGGACCGGTTGACCGCTCAGCCGGGCAGCAAAGCCTACGGCCCGCTCGCCATCTGGGGGCAGCTGAACTATGAGGTTCAAACGCTGAAAACCGTGAGCCCGAGCTGTTTTATGCCGAAACCGAAGGTATGGTCGGCGGTCGTCCGGTTTGAGAAACGTCCCGATCCGCTGGCGGATGTCGGTGATTATCCCTGTTTCAAGAAACTGATTAAGCTGGCCTTTGCTCAGCGCCGCAAACAAATCGGCTCGAATCTTCGGAAAAATGCGCCCGAATTCGTGCCCGCCCTTGAGAACCTCCGCATGAACCCGGCCTCACGACCGGAACAGATCTCCATCTCTCAATGGGCGGCCCTCTCGCGTCAAAAAACGACTTGACTCCGGGAGATTATTCCCATACTTGCTTAAGTATGGGAATCACTCCGAGTCACGCACCTCATCGGGATCATCTATTCTGGGCGTTTTGCCGCGTCATCGCTCAGAAGACACGGCTGGCCCTGTTGCGAGAATTGATTCTCAATCCCGGTCTCAATGTCACTGAATTGACGCTTTCGGTAGATCGGACCGAAAGTGCTGTCAGCATGCACTTGAAACAGCTTCATACAGCCGGATTGGTTGTTCCGTACAGACAAGATCAACAGGTTCTCTACTCGGTCGAAGCACCGGCCAATGCACGATTTGCACTTCAAATACTGCCTTTTCTAATAAAAACCCTGGAAAAAGAGGCGGCCTACGACCCGATCATTCGGATGGCCACCGCCTTCACTCATCAGAGAAGAATTGAGATCCTCCGGCTGTTGCGTACCGGGCCGCAGTCGGCAGATTATCTGATGGAAAAAACAAAAATGAAACGGTCTTCTTTTTATCGACAAATTCACAAACTCGAAGGGCGGGGATTCATCTCCCAGGCTGGCGCCGACTATGGAATAAGCTGTCCGAACACTCCGTTGGCCAAGGCTCTGCTGAAGGCTGCGCTGGGTTAATCTGATCGATTCCGTCCATTTTGCCGCCGGCGCGACAATTGCCGCTTCGCTATCGTTATGCTGACGGCACAACGGCCTCACTTCGTGTCCCGTTCATGCCGCTATTTGATTCCCATACTTAAGCAAGTGTGGGAATCATACCGATCCCAAAGTGACGCTTTGTTGATATTATCGGTTCCAGTGCAGGTCGCGAACAAAGAGCGGTTCATTCGACGGGCTGGTGAATTCGATCCGGTTTTCTCCGGGCTGAAGGGTCAGCGGAATGGTTTTTTGGCTCAAACGGCCGGAAGAAAAAACAATCGATTGTCCGTTCACAGAAATGGTTTTCGGACGCTGCGGCGTGGCGCCGGAAATATCCAGCGACCCATCAATCGGCGCATCGGTCAGATTATATAATTCGACGACGGCACTTCGCGTAAAGGTGCGGTAGTCGGAAAAGTCACCCCGCTGCCAGCCGGGCTTGGCGTAGCCCCACCCGTCGCCATAGAGCCGGAGCACTTTACGCCCTTCAGCGCGGGCGGCTGCGAGCAGATCAGCACGGGTATTCCAGGATATACGAACGATCACACCTTTGGCATCTGATTGTGAATACGCTCTGACGGGAAATACTTTCAGCCGGCGCAGGGTCATGGCCGCATCGTTGGTGATGGCGGCGTGGTTGGCAAAATGTGTCTGCGGAAAAGTCCACGGGCCCATGGCCTCATCAAAGCGGCCCCGTCGCACTTCCAGCAGAGCCGCCTGCGGATAGTTTTCAAAAAACTGTTCGGCGGTGGCGCGCCAGTTGTTGCGCCGGTAATTCGCAAGCGGCGCATCGGGGACGGTAAAGGTGTAGTTGATTCCACCGGGATTATGTACCGCCAGTTCGTTCCATGGGCCCAGCCAGCGATCCACCAGAACAGGGGTTCCCGCCGGCAGATTCTGCTGAACCCATTCGTTGATTTTGTAATACGGCTTGGGTTTTCCATCCAGATTCACAATCGCCCATGAGGCCGGAAGCGCAACGATAAGATAACCGCCAAACAGCAGAATCCGCAACGTCGCTCGAGCTGTTCGCTTCTCACCGCAAAGGGCTCGAATTCCAATCTCCGCCCCCGTACCCAGCACGAGAATAAACAGCGGCCAGGTGGCGGAAAAATAGGCAACCTTGGCAACGCCGCCGCCGATAACCGCCACATAGCCGACGGCTGCCGCGATATGCAGCAGACTCACCAGTGCGAGCGAGCGGACACAGCGGCGATCAGGCGATGTGCGCACAAGGGCGACGATCCATAACGCCGTGAACATTGTGAGAAGCAGAATTGCCGGTATTGATTCACCCGCAAACTGCGCGGGAAAAAGCCTGGCGAAAACGGAAGCGGCATCTTCTCCGATCAGCTGTTTGCCGCCGGAGGACGCTTCGCCCAAACGCTGTAAGGCCCGCATGGCCCAGCGGCTCAACAGAGCGCCCACCGCAACAGCGCCGACAGCAAGCATTGCCATAAAACGCTTCAAGGACTGGTTATCGGACTTCAATCCAAGCCAGCCGTATGCAACCAGGAGCAGTCCCTGCAGCCCGGCAACCGCCCATACAGACATGTGCATATGGCAGGCCAAAGCCGCCGTTGCGAACCAGAGAGCAATCGAGCGAACAGCGGGACACTCCTTTGCGCCCAGCTTTTCTTTGAGCGACCAGAATATGCAAAACAGCGCAGCCGACCAGCAGATTGCGCCGGAATAGTGGTAAGCCGTGCGGGAAAAATAGAGCTGATACGGATTGAAGGCTGCGAGCAAAAGCACCGCCAACGCCACCGTCCCGCCGATCCGGCGCTGCATAAAACGCCACACAAAAAACAAAGTCAGGATCCCCATCAGGGCAAACGGCAGGCGGGTGACGAAGGGTGTGGGGGGCAATCCGGCTTTGACCAGCAAAAGCGTGAACGTTTCATTGAGCGGAATCTGATT
>CAZITJ010000008.1:31270-46816 GCA_964542135.1 uncultured Verrucomicrobiota bacterium | reverse complement strand
CGGCAACCGGGCTGAAAACGGAGGCGGATTTTACGGAACAACCTCCTTGTCGGCGGAGCGCTGTCGCTTTACGGACAATCTGGCCGACAACGGTGCCGCGGGCATTTATATGGAAGGACCGGCTGTGCTGCGAAACTGCTTTTTGAATGGCAACCGTGCGGAAGCGTTCGCCGGCGGAGTGTATGCCTCTGACGAGCTTCAGGTGGAAGGGTGCACTCTGACGGACAATCAGGCGGATCAACGTTTCGGCGGCCTTTACGGTCCTGCAGTCTTTGGAGAAGTGGTGAATTCGATCATTTTCGACAACCAGGCCCCTGACTATCCGGACCTTTCATTTAAGGGCACTGTCCGGTTTTCGTGTGTCGGTGCCACGCAGCACCTCGAACAGCTTGCATCGGTTATAACCAACAATCCGGCTTTGGCAAACAGCGGGAGCCCGGTTCTGCTGATGTCCTCTCCATGTATTGATGCCGGTGAAAACGGTGCGCTGATCGAAGATTTGAACGGGGATCCGCGACCTCTTGACGGCGATAACAGCGGCACCGCCGCGGTCGATATGGGCTGTTATGAATATATGAACGATATGGCCGATTCCGATGGTGATCGTATGCCGGATGGGTTTGAACGCGAGCACGATCTGGATCCCCTCAACGCATTCGATGGAGACGAAAACCCGGACGGTGATCCCATGGACAATCGCAGTGAATACATCGCCGGCACCAGCCTGACCGACAGCAACGACTGGTTCCGGATTCTGGGTATTCAGCACAACCCTGCCGGCACGGTATCATTTCTGTCCTCCAGCAACCGCGTTTATACCCTGATGGCCCGGACGAATCTGCTGACCGGCGGCTGGAGCAACGTTCCCGGCGCGGGGCCGCGCAGGGGCCTGGGCGGTGAGGATTTTTTGCAGGATCCCAACGCTTCGGGACACTCTTTGTACTATCGCATTCGTGTCGAGCTGCCGTAACAGGGAGCAGGCAGAACTGTCGCCACCTGTAAAACCCGTATGATGGAAAAAGCTGGGTTGACCACGCAGTTTGAGTGGATGGACGCTGCCCGGAAGTCTATATTAGACCCGAACGAGCGGGAGAGGCCTCGCGATTTCGAGGCAGCGATTGAAAAAGCGGCACCCGGGAGAAACAAATGAAGACAGGAATGGAGAAACGAACAGTTCTGGTAACCGGAGCGACGCGCGGGATTGGCCGCGAGCTGGTCAAGCAGCTTTGCAGTCAGGGTTTCGCGGTGTTTGCAACCGGCCGCGACCCGCAGTTGCTCGGCGAACTCAAAAAAGCAACCGGTTGTCACGGTGACGTTTTTGATCTGGCTGATGCGGATGCCGCGGTTGCACTTTACACGAAGGCGCGCGAGGCGCTGGGGCCGATTGATGTGCTCGTTAACAACGCCGGTTTCAATCCCGGCAAAGAGCCGGTAACGGATGTGGCAGTTGAGCGGCTCGACGCCTCGTATGCGGTTAACTTTCGCGCGCCGTATCTGCTGTGCCGCGAGGCGCTCAGGGAAATGGGGGGGCGTCAGAGCGGACACATCATCAATGTGGTCAGCACCATTGCACGCACCAGCGCGCCGAACTATTCCGCCTACTGTTCGCTCAAATACGCGCTGCACGGATTCACACAGTGCCTCATCAAAGAGGCGCGGCAGGTGAACGTGAAAGTGACCGGCGTGTATCCCGGCGGAACGGATACGGATTTCCGGTCCGAAGAACGCCCCGACTATCTGCAGGCCTCATCCGCTGCAAAAATGATTGTGGATTGTCTGGCGGCACCCGATGACGTGGTGGTGCATGAACTAGTGTATCGCCCGATCGTTGAAACCAATTTCTGACGCGGAGGTCTCTGTGAAACGACGGATCGCATTTATACTCCTGTGCCTGCTGACGGGCTGCACAACGGTTGATTATGTGACCGGACAGAATACGCAGAATTTCTATTCGGTGCAGCAGGACGTGCAGTTCGGGTCTCAGGTTTATAAAGAAACCCTTGAGGAGATGCGCGCCCGCGGCGTTCCGATCAATGCCGATCCCGCACGCACCGCGCAGCTCCGCGAAATGGTGCGGCGCATCGGCGCGGTTTCGGATCTGCCGGATCTGCCGTACGACGTGGCGTTGATTCAAACCAACCTCGTCAATGCCATGGCTGCGCCCGGCGGAAAAATCATGGTCTATGAAGGCCTGTGGGACCCGAATAACGGGCTGGCACATGATGAAGATGAAATCGCGGCGGTGCTGGCTCACGAGATTGCCCATGTCAACTGCCGCCATTCCACCGAGGCCATGACCCGTGTCTTGCCGGTCAATCTGCTGGCAACCCTGGGGGCGGCGGCGGCCAGAGACACCCGGTATGAGCGGTTTGCGCAGATCGCGGCAGCCGGCGGACTGCTTTTCTATAACGGCATCTGGATGACCCGTTATTCGCGCGCCGATGAAATGGAGGCCGATTCGGTCGGCCTGATGTATATGGCCGAGGCGGGGTACGATCCGCGTGCCGCCCTGCGCATTTGGGAGCGCGCGTTGACCCGGCGCACCGGCTCCGATGCGGCGCAGAGTATTTTTTCCACCCATCCGCCCGATGCCGCGCGCCTGCAGAACCTGCGAACACGGCTGCCGGCTGCGCTGACCGTCTATGAGGCGTCGGCGTCTTCGCGCTGAGCCGATCCGGCCCGCCGGGCGGCAATCTGTTCGGTCAGGCTGCGGATTTGCGCCGCACGTTTCGGTGTGCCGCGCTCGGCCGGCGTGATGCAGAGGTCGGCAGCGGTTTTCGACGGTTCCACATGGCGTCGATACATCGGTTCAACCTGTTCAGCCCAGCGGTGGCGGATCATGGCTTCCGACCGGCCGCGTTCCGCCGTGTCGCGCCGGATGCGCCGTTCCAGACAGCGCGCCGGTGAAAGCTCAATGAATATTTTCAGATCAAACACCTGCCGCAGCGCCTCGGTGGTGAACAGAAACAGTCCTTCCACAACAATCAACGGAGCCGGATGCAGCCGGAGCGGCTCCGGGGCGCGACGGTGCTCGGCAAACAGATAGCGGGGTGCCGCGGTCGTGTCGCCGCGCCGCAGAGCCGACAGATCACGGGCCAGCCCGTCGAGATCCAGTGCGGCCGGATCGTCAAAGTTCCAGTCTGCGGCCGCAACGCCCTCCGGCAATCCGAAATACCAGTTGTCCTGCGCAATCAGCAGGGCATCATCCGCTGTTGCCGCCAGCTCGCAGGCGACGGTCGTCTTGCCGGACCCCGAGGCTCCGGCGATCCCGACCAGAAAAGGAGTGTTCATGTGTTCAGCATACGAAACGCGTCAGGCCGAAGAAACATTTTTTCAGAAAATGAAATTTTTGGGTCGGAAAAACCGGAATCGATTCCTACTCTGCCTCGCATATGAACATTGTGCTGGCCTTTGATTCCTTTAAGGGAAACCGCTCCGCCCGCGCGGTCTGTGAGACCGTGCGCGACGGGATTCATTCCGTCCGTCCCGACACACAAACGGTCATTCTGCCGATGGCCGACGGCGGGGAGGGGACCGCAGAAGCCATGATGTCCGCTCTGGGCGGCGAGTGGGTTGCGATGACGGTGACCGGTCCGCTTCCGCACATGCAGGTCGAGGCCGGCTACGCCTGGCTTGCTCACGAAAAAACCGCCGTTGTTGAGATGGCCGCTGCCAGCGGCCTGCCGCTGCTCAAACCCGACGAACGCGACCCGCTGCACGCAACCACCTTCGGCACCGGCGAACTGATTCGGGCGGCGATCGAGCGGGGCGCGCAAAAAATCCTGCTCACCGTCGGCGGCAGCGCCACGGTGGACGGCGGCGTCGGAGCTGCCGAAGCACTCGGGTGGACATTCACGGACGGGCAGATTGTTCCGCCTGCACACCTGGAACTGCCGGAGATCGATGTGCTCTGTGACGTTTCCAACCCGCTGTGCGGCCCGAACGGTGCGGCGCAGGTGTACGGTCCGCAGAAGGGCGCAACCCCCGAGCAGGTTCAGATACTTGATTCCAGACTTCGGGACCTTTCCGATCTGATTTTTCAAAGCCTGGGGAAAACGGTTCGCGATGTGCCGGGCGCCGGGGCGGCGGGCGGTCTGGCTGCCGGAGCCATGGCCTTTATGAACGGCCGGCTGGTGCCGGGCGTGGATGCCGTGATGGAAACCATCGGGCTGGCCGGGGCACTGAACGATGCCGACTGGGTGCTGACCGGAGAGGGCCGGTTTGATTCGCAGTCTCTTCAGGGAAAGGTTATCGACGGGGTGGCGCGTCTGGCAAAGCAGAAGGGCGCAGCAATCGGCGTGATCGCCGGCTGTGTTCAGATCCCTGAAGAACAGTGGCGCGCGGTCGGTATTTCACAGGTTCGAACACTGCAGCCGGACGGAATGAGTGCGGAGGAATCCATTCGCCGCAGCCGCGAATTGCTTTTTTCCGAAGCGGCTGCTTTTGCGACGGATTTGTAATTGAGACGAAAAACACGATTGTGTAGTCTTTTGCACCAAAAAAAGGATTCAACGAATGGCATCATCGGATATTTATGCGGTCAACGATCCGCCTGGAACAAAAAAACCATCGCCGCCGGTCACCCGCCGCCGCCGCCGGTCGCGGAGCGAGTCGTTTGATGAAGCGGTGAATAAGGATGTGTCGAAATCGCGCGTGCGGCGCAGCCATAACAGCGGACTGCGCCGATTTCAGCATAAAATGAAAAAGCCGGAATTCAGTAAGAAATTCTGGATGTCGCTGCTGGGCTCTCTCGGACTGATTCTGCTGCTGCTGATTGTCTGGGACCTGTTTTTTCGTTATCCGGGCGAAACGGCCGATGAGCCGGCCGACGCCTACCGAGTGGAACTGGACTGAAGGGAAGTGCGTTAAAAACAAAAGCCGGAAAGCAAATCCGATGACAAAAGAACGCAAACGCATTTTTATTATTCAGACCTGGAATACGGAACTGTCACACGACATCTGTCGCGGGGTCTATCAATATGCGCTTCAGCGGCCGGACTGGTGGTGCAACAGTATCGGGCAGCATGAACTGCTCAACGCGCTCAAATGGGAGCGCACGCACGGATTGATTGTTTCCACGCCCAGCGAAGAACAGACCGCCGCTTTAAAAACCTATCAGAAACCCTGCGTGCTGACCGGCCTGTCCGACACGCTGGATCATATTTCCCAGGTTGATGCCGATCATGCGGCCACCGGACGGAATGCGGCGGATTATCTCTGCAAACAGGGCTATGAACATTTCGGTGTCATCATGCTGCAGATACCCGCTCAGCAGCAGCGCGGCAGAGGCTTTCAGGAGGAACTGAAAAAGAGGGGGCATACGGCGGATCCGTTTGTGCTGCCCTGTCTGCCGAATGATGAAAGCCGGGGGGAACTCACCGAGTGGCTGCTCGCCCGTCCTCAGCCCTGCGCACTGTTCTGCACCGCCGATCTGTCCGGTCGGTTCGTCATCGCGCTTTGTCGCGACAGCGGCCTGCTCGTTCCCGACGATATAGCCGTCCTGGGATGCGAAAACGATTCGCTGGTGTGTGAAGGCATCCGCCCCTCGCTTTCGAGCGTCCGGCTGTCCTATGTCAAGATGGGCTTCGAGGCCGCCCGGCTGCTCGATCAGCGGATGAAAAAACCGTCGTCCAGACCGGTCCGTGTGCTTTCACAGCCGTCCGGCGTGAAAGTGCGGCAGTCGACCGGTCATATTGCCCTGAACGATGACGCGGTGCGAAAAGCGGTTCATTATATTCGCCGGCATGCGCATGAACATCTCAGTGTGGAACAGGTCGCGCATCATGCCGGGTTGTCACTTCGTCAGATGCAGCGTCGGTTTAAACCGGCTGTCGGCCATACGGCTGCGCGTGAAATTCAGATTGTCCGGGTGGAGCAGGTCAAGGAACTGCTCAGCAGCACCGATCTCTCGCTGGCTTCCATTGCCCGGCAGACCGGCTATGCCAATGAATTTTATCTGGGCCGCAATTTCAAGAAAATTGCCGGACTGTCGCCCAGCACCTATCGGCGACGCTATCTGCTTCGCTGAAACGATGAAAGAAAGCCGCCTTCCCGCCTTTTTTGCCCTTGAACACGAAGCGAAAACCGCAATAATCATGTCATCTTCAGGGCAGGGTGAAAGTCCCGACCGGCGGTTTATCCTGAGAGTGAGCGATGGATTTTTCCTGAGCTGTTTCAAAGGATGAGAGAGTCCGCGAACCCCGCTACCGGGGCCGATGCAGTGTGATTCTGCAACCGACAGTACAGTCTGGATGGGAGAAGATATAACGATGCAGAAACCCGTTTGCCCTGAATGACGTACCGGTCATCAGGGTTTTTGCTTTTGAAGGAACAACGCATGAGCCAAAAGCTGTTTGATCCCGTGGACGAGGTGCTCGCCGCCCTGCGCCGCGGCGAAATGATTGTGGTGACCGACGATGAGGATCGCGAAAACGAGGGCGATGTGATCTGCGCGGCTGAAACCTGCACCCCGGCGCAGATCAATTTTATGATTACCCACGCCCGCGGACTGGTCTGTGCGCCGATTACCGCTGAACGTGCCGCACATCTGGGATTGAAACGGATGAACACCTCCCATGAAGGCGATAAATTCCAGACGGCTTTCACGGTTTCCGTCGACAGCGCAGACTGCACCACCGGCATCAGTGCCGCCGAGCGTGCGGCCACCCTTCGCCTGCTCGCCGATGAGCGCACCAGGCCGGAGGGCCTCGTCTGTCCCGGTCATATCTTTCCGCTGATCGCCATGGCCGGCGGGGTGCTGGAGCGCGCGGGACATACCGAAGCCACCGTCGATCTGACCCGCATGGCCGGTCTGAAACCCGCCGGCGTGATCTGCGAGGTGACCGGTGAGAGCGGCGAGATGGCCCGTCTTCCGGAGCTGGTTGAATTTGCCCGGACCCATCGGCTGAAGATGACCTCCGTGGCGGAAATCGCGAAATACCGGTATATCCACGAAACATTAATCTGCATGGAGCGGCAGGTGAACATGCCGACACGCTTTGGAGATTTTACACTGCGTATTTACAGCTCGTTTGTAGACAACAAGGATCATCTGGCCCTGTACAGAGGCGCCCCCTCTGCGGAAAAACCGTATCCGCTGATTCGTGTGCACAGCGAATGCCTGACCGGCGATGTGTTCGGATCGGCCCGCTGCGACTGCGGCGATCAGCTCGATCGGTCCATGCAGATGATTTCCGAATACGGCTACGGAGCGGTGGTCTACATGCGGCAGGAGGGACGCGGGATCGGGCTCACCAAAAAAATTCATGCCTATGAACTGCAGGACCAGGGGCTCGACACCGTGGAGGCCAACGTACAGCTCGGCTTTGCGCCCGATCTGCGCGATTACGGCATCGGCGCGCAGATTCTCAAGGATCTGGAGATGGATCAAATCCGGCTGCTTACCAACAACCCGGCCAAGATCGAAGGACTCGATCACTACGGCATTGAAGTGGTCGAACGGGTGCCGATTGTGCTTCCCTCAACACCGCACAACGAGCGCTACCTCAATACTAAACGCGAAAAAATGCGCCACATTTTATGAAACGCAACAGCGGAATACAGGAATAGCGAATTCATGGATAAGGGAATAAACAAGGTTGATCTGGATGCGTCCGGCCTGCGGTTTGCAATTGTGGTCAGCCGCTTCAACGAAGAGTTGACCGCTCAGCTGGCGGCGGATGCCTTTCACTGTCTGGAAGAAAACGGCGCGGAGGATCCGGACATTGGAACATTCGATGTGCCGGGGGCCTACGAAATTCCGGTGGTGGTCAGCGAGCTGGCGAAAAGCGGAAACTTTGATGCCGTCATTGCTCTCGGCGTGGTGGTGGAGGGCGAAACCCCGCACGCGCAGATGATCGGCGACTCCACGGGGATCGCCCTGCTGGATATCGCCCGCGAAACCGGCATCCCGGTCATCAACGAAATTGTCGGTACGCGCAGCTGGGAACAGGCGGTGGCGCGCTGCACCCGCAGCCGCACGAGCCGCGGATGGTATGCCGCCGAAGCCGCCATTGAAACCGCGCAGGTCTTGAAACAAATAAGGGACTCTCATCATGGGTAAAGTAACGGGGCGCCGGCTGGCGCGCGAATGGGCCGTGCAGTTTCTGTTTCAGACGGAGTTCAATCCGGATGATCTGGAGCAGGCGATTGCCGATTTCTGGAACGATGCGGAAAAGAATCCGGCGGACCGTGACCGAAACTATGTCGAGGAGGTCATTCGCGGCGTGATTGAAAAACGCCGCGAAATTGACCGCACCATCGGACGCTACACGGAAAACTGGGATATGGATCGCCTCGGTGTACTCGACCGTACGGTGATGCGCGTCGCCGTTTTCGAAATGCTTTATCGCGGCGATATCCCGCCGGTGGTATCCATCAACGAGGCGGTTGAAATTGCCAAAGCCTACAGCGGGCGCGACTCGGGTCGGTTTGTCAACGGCGTGCTCGACCGCATCCAGAAAGATCTCGACCGCCCGTCGCGCAGCTCCTTTACGACGCAGTAACACAGGACGGGCCGGATCCGTTCGAACGCACAGGCCAAACGCATGGAGACAGATCGGAAGTTTATGAGCCGGGCGCTGGATCTGGCGCGGCGGGGCGAGGGGCTCACGCGGCCCAACCCGCCGGTCGGTGCTGTGCTGGTTCAAAACGGGAAAATCATTGCGGAAGGATTTCACAAAAAAGCCGGTGGCCCCCATGCAGAGGTCAATTGCCTGAGAAAACTAAAGCCTGGAGCCCAAAGCCTAAGGTCTTCGACACTCTATGTAACCTTAGAGCCGTGCTCAACGCACGGAAAAACTCCGCCCTGCACCGACCTGATTCTGGAACGCGGTATCCGGCGCGTAGTGGTCGGCTGCAACGATCCGAATCCGTCGCACGCGGGAAAGGGGTTGCGCAAACTGCGCCGCGCGGGCGTGGAGGTGACAGGCGGAGTCTGCCGCAGGGATGCCGAGACGCTGATCGAGCCGTTTGCCAAACGGATGCGGACCGGTCTGCCGTTTGTCACCTTGAAGCTCGGCGTAACGCTCGACGGGCGGATCGCGGACGCCGCGGGGAAATCGCAGTGGATCACCGGTCCGCAGGCGCGAAAAAACGTGCAGGCGCTGCGGCGGAAAGCCGACGCCGTTCTCGTCGGTGCCGCAACCGTCCGCGCGGACAACCCGTCGCTTCTGCCGCGCCCGGCGAAAGGCCGCGCGCCGTGGCGGGTTGTTATCGGTTCAAACGTGCCGGTCAAATCAAAGGTATTAACGGATGAAACAGCCGAACAGACAATTGTTTTTTCCTCTTCCAGCACACCAGCGCTCCGGCACGCCCGGGCCGCGGGCAGTTCTGTTTCCGCGAAGAGTTCCGCCGGATTCCTCCGGTCGGTGCTGAGGACGTTGTCGGATCGCGGCCTGATGCATGTGCTGTGCGAGGGCGGCGGCGAGCTGGCCGGGTCGCTGGTGCGCGCGGGGCTGGTGGATGAGTTCGTGTTTTTTGTTGCCCCTTCGCTGCTGGGCGGGGAAGGGGTTCCAATGTTTGGAAAAAAGGGTTGGGCGCTCAAACAAATGCCGCGGCTGGTTTTCCGAACCTTGGAAAAATGCGGCGAAGATGTTTTGATAACCGCACGACCGGAAAAGGAGAAATAGATGTTTACAGGAATTATTCAGCGACTGGGCACGGTGACCGATGTGAAAATGAGCGGCGAGGCGGGGCGCATTACGCTCCAGCCCGGCCGGCCGTTTGATTCACCGGTTCAGACCGGCGACAGTATCGCCATCAACGGCGCCTGCCTGACCGTGGCGGCTTTTGACGGCGACGGACTTTGTTTTGATGTGCTCAAAGAAACCTTCGATAAAACCAATCTGGGCGAGAAAGGACCGGGCGCGGTTGTGAATATGGAGCGGGCACTGGCGCTGGGCGACACGCTCGGCGGCCATATTGTGACCGGTCACGTGGACGGTGTCGGTACGGTGCGCGGCATTACGCAGGTGGATCGCGACTGGAAATTCGAAGTGGCCTGTTCCCGCGATATGCTCATGCTCATGGTCTATAAAGGATCCATCGCCATCGACGGCATTTCGCTGACGGTGGCCGAGCTGCTGGACGACGGATTTCTGGTGCACATTATCCCGCATACGATGCAGGAAACCGATATGTCGGAATTCATCCCGGGAACGCGTGTGAACCTCGAAGCGGATATTCTGGGAAAACATGTGCAAAGAATTCTCGAATTCGGCGGCGGACAGGATTACCGTATCAATCTGGCAGAGGACGGAACATTTCGGAGGCGTTATGGAGCAGAAACGGATTCTGATTGTAGATGACGAAGAATCCATCCGGCGGATGGTGCGTGTGATTCTCGGCGAAGACCAATACAGCTTTATCGAGGCGTCCAACGGCTTGGAAGCTCAGGCCAGGCTGGAAAAGGATCCGGCCGACCTGATTTTGACCGATGTGATCATGCCGGATTGCGACGGGATTGAACTGGTGATGGCCATTCGCCGGAAACTGCCCGGCATCAAAGTGATAGTGATGTCCGGCGGCGGCCGTGTCCGGGCCGGGCATTATCTGAATCTGGCTGAAAAACTCGGCGCCGCCCGCGTTTTCGAAAAACCGTTTGACCCGGCCGCACTGCGCGCGGCAACGGCTGAATTGCTGGCCGAAACCGACGGCAATCAAGGGGAGTCGGCCGAATGACCGACCGGGAGCTTCTCAACCGCTTTAAAGAGACCCGCGCGCTGCTGAACGGTCATTTTGAACTGCGCTCCGGCCTGCACTCCAATCAGTTTTTCCAGTGTGCGCTGCTGCTTCAGTATCCCCGGATTGCCGCCCAGGTCTGTGGGGCGCTGGTGGAAAAAATGAAGACGGTGTTGAAGACACTGGACGTGGATACGGTGATTGCTCCGGCGCTCGGCGGCATTTCCGTAGGCCACGAGGTCGGCCGCGCGCTCGGCGTGCGCTTTATTTTTGCCGAAAAAAATGCCGAGGGCGCGCTGATGATGCGCCGCTTTCAGATTGAAAAAGGCGAACGCTTTGCGGTGGCCGAGGATGTCATCACCCGCGGCGGGCGGGTTCAGGAAACCGTGGATATCGTCAAACAGCACGGCGGCATCGTTGAAGTCGTCGGGGTGCTGGTCAATCGCAGCGGCGGCAAAGCGGCGTTCGATGCGCCGCTGGTCAGCCTGCTGAATATTGAACCGGTCACATGGACGCCGGAGGCGTGCCCGCTCTGTAAGGAAGGCCTGCCGCTGGTCCATCCCGGAAGCTGATCAATCCGGCTCGCCTGCGGCGCCGGTTTAAATCGGGGCGGGCTGTTCTGTGGCGGCCGGGCAAAATTATTATGAACACACTCATGTTTGCCGTGTCACAGTGAACATGAAGCGTTTAATTCTTCTTGCTGCCGCTGGTACGGTTGCCGGTGTCATGTCGTTGCATGCCGGGGAAGAACCGTTGTCAACGGTGGAGGTGTTTGCAGCCCGTGAAACGATCCGGCCGGGCGATGAGCTTCCGGTGGCCGTACGCATCCATGTGGCAGACGGCTGGCATACGTATGCCGAAAATCCCGGCGATTCCGGAATGCCTCCGTCTATTGAAATATCCGGTCCGGACGGCAGGCTGGAGACCGGCCCGTGGCGGTTCCCTCCGCACCAGACCTTCACAGGACCGACCGGCACCACCTATGGATATGAAAATCAGGTCGTTCTGTTCGGCCGCGTCTCTGTTCCCGCTGCGTACGAACAAGGCAGAATCTCCCTGGATGTGTCGATTAAATGGATGATCTGCCGGGATGTCTGCCGTTTTTTAAAGGCGGAAAAAACGCTGCCCGTCAATCTGGGACCGGAGGCATCGGCCGAGACGGAATCGTGGCATGCCTTGACACGTTCACCGCAATAACCAATCGGGCGGCTTGCCCGGAAAGGAGTCATCATGAAACGCAATATCGCCTGGATGAGTCTTAGTCTTCTATTTGTCATTGCACAGACCGGCCTTGCTGAAGATCGCGCGGCTTCATTCAGTCTGCCGGGAGTCGATGGAAAAACATATACCCTCAATCAGTTTGACGGACGGATCGTTGTGCTGGAGTGGACCAATTACGACTGTCCCTTTGTGCGTAAGTTTTACGGAACCGGCACCATGCAGAAACTGCAGAGCGAGTATACCGGGCAGGGGGTCGTCTGGCTGAGTGTCTGTTCATCCGCCCCCGGCAAACAGGGAAATTTTTCGATTGAAGAGTGGCAGCGCCGCATCAAAAAATCCGGTGCCGAACCGACTGCCGTACTGCTCGACGAAAACGGTGCGGTCGGGCGTGAATACGGCGCGAGCAACACCCCGCATATCTTTGTTATCGATCGGGACGGAACCGTCGCTTATCAGGGCGCCGTGGACGATCAGCCCACCGCCGATCCGGCCTCACTGAAATCCGCCCGCATGGTCCTTGCCGACGTGCTGGATGCGTTGCTTGCCGGGAATCCGGTGCCGGTTGACAAGACGGAGGCCTACGGCTGTTCCGTCAAATACGCAAACTGATCATACTTTCTTCAGCTTGGGGCCGGAGGGGGTGTCCTGAACAAGCCAGCCGACGGCGGCGATGGCGTCGCGCAGGCGATCGGCTTCGGCCCAGTCTTTGTTCTTTTTGGCTTGGGCGCGTGCTTCGGCCATTTCGATGAGTTCCTGCGGAACGTCTTCTTTGGGTGGTTCAAGAAAACCGAGAACGCTGTCGAGTTTTTTCCAAAGCCTGGAAACAGCCAGCGCGGTTTTTCCGTCCATCGGGAAGGCCTTGTTGCCTTCGTGAACGCCGTCGAACAGTGCGCCGAGCCCGCCGGCGATGTTGAGGTCGTCATCGAGCGCGGCCTCAAATTTTTCGGCCAGGGTTTTTGTCCAGTCCGGCAGGTCGCCCTCAACGTTTTCGCCGCCGATGCATTCCTGCAGCTTGGCGTAGAACTCATCGAGGCGGGCGAGGGCGGCGCGGTTGGCCTTCAGTGAGTCGAAGGTGAAGTTGAGGCTCTGGCGGTAATGGGTGCCGATGAGCTCGTAACGGATTTCGCGGCCGCTCCAGCCTTGGTCGAGGATTTCGCGAAGCGTGTAGAAGTTGCCGGCGGATTTGGACATTTTTCTGCCTTCGACCTGCAGGTGGGCGCAGTGCATCCAGTATTTGGCATACAGGCAGCCGTTGGCGCCTTCGCTCTGGGCAATTTCGTCTTCGTGGTGCGGGAAAATGTTGTCGACGCCGCCGGTGTGCAGGTCGAAGGTTTTACCGAGGTATTTCTGGCTCATGGCGGAACATTCGATGTGCCAGCCGGGACGGCCTTTGCCCCAGGGGGAATCCCAGGCGACGTCGCCGTCGTCTTCGTCGCAGCCTTTCCAGAGGGCGAAGTCGGCGGCGTTGTCTTTGTCGTATTCATCCTGGGCGACGCGTGCGCCGGAGCGCATGCCGTCGCGGTCGAGGCGGGCGAGTTTTCCATACTCCGGAAATTTGTCGATGGCGTAGTACACCGATCCGTCGTCGGATTGGTAGGCCAGTCCTTTTTCGAACAGTTTTTCGATCAGCGCGATCATTTCGGGAATGCAGTCGGTCGCCGCTGGATAGTGCTCGGCGGGGTCAATGTTGAGCGTTTTGAGGTCTTCGAAAAAGGCGTCCTTGTACTGCTGCGTGAAGTCGTTCAGCGCCAGACCCGCTTCAATGGAGCCGCGGATGGTTTTGTCGTCCACATCGGTCAGGTTCTGTACCTGTGTTACCTTGAAGCCTTTGTATTTGAGCCAGCGGCGCAGCAGATCCTCGAACATGTAGGCGCGGTAGTTGCCGATGTGGGCATAGTTGTAGACCGTCGGCCCGCAGGTGTACATACGGACGTGGTTGTCTTCCAGAGGAACCAGCTCCTCCAGTGAACGGGACATGGTGTTGTAAATTTTGAAGCTCATAAGTCGGACGATGTTACTTTATTTGAGTTGTGTGGCAAGCCTGCGGGCGAATTTCGGCAGCTCGGGGTCGCGCGCGCCCATGATGAGAACGGGCCGGTTGTCTTCGCGAATGCGTTTTTCCAACCATTGGAAATCCGCAGCAAACTCTGCGGAAACTCCGGAAACCCGGAGTTTCTCGACGAACTGCTCCGACGTAATTTTTTTATC
Organism: uncultured Verrucomicrobiota bacterium; assembly: GCA_964542135.1. Lineage (GTDB taxonomy): Bacteria > Verrucomicrobiota > Kiritimatiellia > Kiritimatiellales > Tichowtungiaceae > Tichowtungia. The sequence continues at coordinate 32,707 of CAZITJ010000008.1, read as the reverse complement.
AACGGTGCCTCCGGCATAGTAAACTGGAAGGATATAGATTTTTGTAGACGCAGTGTCCTCACCGCGTGCTAAGGCGGTGGGGACACCGCCTCTACGTTTAAAAACGTCGATAAAGCCGTTCAGACCCTGGAAAAGCGGGGTGAAGCCGTGCGGGCGCCAAACCACATTAAACGTCGGCCAGACCCCAGAAACCGCTTCGAGCGCGGCGGCGATTTTGACCGGACTGTGTGCAAAGTCATCAATCACCCTGAGGCCGTGACGTTCCAGCCGCCGTTCAATACCTTTAAAGGTGCTGACAGCCTCGATGCATTGATCCATGTTCAGCCCGAGCGCTTTGCAGAGCGTCAGCGCATTGTTGATGTTTTCGATGTTGTGTTTTCCGGGCATTGGAATTGCAACATCGAAAGACTCCGCCTTTTTAATGACAGTTCCGGAAACCTTCGATTCAAACTGAGCGAACAGCTTCCGAAGTTCGGAAAGCTCGAAATGATCCTCGGCGATATTGGTGATGATCGCATGGTCGGGGTGAAAGTGCAGAAACGACTTGTCGCTTTCGTCGACTTCGATGATCCACGGGCCGCTTCCATAGCGGATGTTTCCTGGGTGGAGCGGGCTCTCCGAGCACGCTTTGAACGCGCCCGGAGCTCGCGTTCCACCTTTCCAATTCAAAACCGGCGCGCCGCAGTATACGGTCGGGTCTTTTTCCAAACATTGGAAAATCCACCCGAGCAGGCCGGTGACGGTGGATTTTCCGGCGCTTCCGGCGACGGCGATAACCTCTTTGCCTGCACACAGTTTGGCCAGCATTTCAGCGCGGTGGAGGAGGGGGATGTTTAAAGAGTTGGACTTCTGGATGTCTGGATTGTTGGATTCAATGGCGGTGCTGTAGATGACAAGGTCGGTTTCTTCGGTGATCCCGGAGCCGTCCTGCGGAAAAATCGAAATGCCTTGTTTTTCCAAACATTGGAAAAGTTCAGGATCCTCCGTCCGATCAGAACCGGAGACAGAATATCCGGCCTGCGCGGCGAGCTGCGCCACGCCGTTCATGCCGGTTCCGCCGATGCCGATAAAATGAATCTGCATGGGGAGAGTTAATCATGGATCACTAGGTACATCAAAGTCGCAACCAAAAGGATAAATCAAACAAGAAGGTCGCGAAGATCGCGAAGAAAAGACTCTTTGCGGGCTTTGCGATCTTGAGCGGAGCGGGTGTTGGTTCTTAAAAAAAGAGATAGAAGGGGTTTGGTTCAATTTGAGATTAAAATGGATTGGTCAAAAGGATTCTTTACGCGTATGTTCCCCGCCTGCAGGCAGAGTGTATCGGCCGCTCTCCTTCGGGAGGGAGGAAAGTCCGGACTCCGCAGGGCAGGACGTCCCGTGGAACACGCGGGAACCCGTGCGCGACATCGCACGGGATGGAAAGTGCCGCAGAAAATA
>CAZITJ010000008.1:0-31170 GCA_964542135.1 uncultured Verrucomicrobiota bacterium | reverse complement strand
ACACGCGGGAACCCGTGCGCGACATCGCACGGGATGGAAAGTGCCGCAGAAAATATACCGCTTTGTTTCGCGGCTTCAGGGGCTTGCCCTCCGAAGCCTCGGCGAAGGAGAGTAAGGGTGAAATGGTGGAGTAAGAGCCCACCGCTCCAAGGGTAACCGCGGAGGCAGGGTAAACCCCGTCCGGAGCAAGATCAAATAGGGAACGAGAGGCGGCCCGCTTCGTTCGAGTTCCGGGTTGATCGCATCAGATAAATGGCTGACACCTTCGGGTGAACAGAATCCGGCTTACGGCTCTGCCTGCACCTCGTTTCAATGGTACGGGAAGAAATCCGCAAAGAAGCAAAGGTGCGGATCCGCATGAAGCACCTGTCCGGACACCGGATCAGTCGCCGGGAAGGGTCTGCCGAAACCGGCGGGGGGAGAGGCCGACTTTCTGCCGGAAGAGTTTGGAAAACTGGGCCGAATCGTCGTATCCGCATTCGGCGGCAATCTGCTGGATGGAGCGGGAGCGGTCTTTCAGAGCATCGGCGGCCCGCTGCATGCGGCAGTGGAGCAGGTAGTCGTGCGGCGGCCGGCCGGTCTGCTGCCGGAACAGTCGGCGAAAATGGCTGTAGGACAGGCCGGCCCGGCGGGCTTCGTCTGCAAAATCAACGGTGTGCTGCGGTTTGTTCTGCAACCGTTCGCACAGGGATGCAATGCGGTTGCTGTACGGATCGTTTGCTTTGCCCGCCGGTTCCATGCAGAGATAAAGAAGCTGCTCCAGAAGCACAATCCCGCGGGCCCGGGCCTGCGCCGAGGGGTGTGAGCTGATTTCGAGCAGCTGATGAAAAATCTCTTCCGTTTTAAGCGGATGGCTGACGTAGACAAATCCGGCGGATGAAAGCGGCATAAAGCCGTCTTCCAGAAGCCGGCGGCCGCGATCCCCGCGAAAGGAAACCCAGTGATGCTGCCATCCGCTGTTCGGTGTAACCGGTCCGTACTGGTAGCGATGGGCCGGATGATGCCAGAATACCGCCGGGCGGGTGATTTTTTCCTGCGGCCCGCCGTCCATGCCGTGCAGCATTGCGCCGCTGAGAATGAACTCAACGGTGTAGATGTCCGGACAGCAGCGGTCCAGCGGCCGGGTATAATTGTGCAGAATATCCGCCGCGACAAACTGCAGGTCGTCAAAATAGTTCATCACATGATCATATTTGACAAAACTTTGATCAGTAAAGCCATTTATTCCGGGCGGATCATTGATAATCTTTTTGTCCTGAAGGTCTATCCTGAATGGATCAGACTGAATCCATAGTCTTTAATGAGGAGCGTATAGATGAATAAATACGGAATGTTTGACGATGAAAACCGCGAATATGTAATCCGTCGGCCGGACACACCGCTGCCGTGGCTGAACTATCTCGGGCAGGAGGAACTCTTCGGCGTCTGTACCAACACGGGCGGTGGGTACACCTTCTGGAAAGATGCCAAATTGCGCCGCCTCACCCGCTACCGATACAACGATATGCCCATGGACGGCAACGGGCGCTATTTGTACGTCCGCGACGGCGACACCGTCTGGAATCCCGGCTGGAAGCCCGTCAAAACGCCGCTCGACCGCTACGAATGCCGCCACGGCCTCGGCTACACCGTCATTACCGGCGAAAAAGACGGTGTCGAAGTGGAAATCAGATTTTTCGTTCCGCCGGGCGAAACCCTCGAAATCTGGAAAACCACCGTCCGCAACAAAAGCGGCCAGACCAAAAACCTGACACTCTTCTCGTTCGTCGAGTTCTGTCTCTACGAAGCGCTCAACGACATGACCAACTATCAGCGCACCTACTCCATCGGCGAAGTCGAAGTGGAAGGCTCCGCCATTTATCATAAGACCGAATACCGCGAACGCCGCAGCCACTACACGCTGTTCGGATGCACCCGCGAAATCGACGGATTCGACATTTCACGCGACGACTTCGTCGGCGTTCATAACGGCCTGCACGACGCCAGGGTCCCTCTGTCCGGGAATGCCGTCGGCAGCGACTACTGCGGCTGGAACCCCGTCGGTTCCCATCAGATCAATCTGACGCTCGCCGACGGTGAAGAGACCTCCTTTGCTTTTATCCTCGCCTACGTCGAGCAGGGCGACCTGCCGAAATTTGAAAAGCCGATGGTGCTCAACAAGGAAAAAGGCCGCGCCATCATGGCGAAGTACGCAGACATCGCAGCCGTCGATGAAGCGTTTTCCAGGGTTCGCAAAAGCTGGGACGCACACCTCGCCAACGTCTCCGTCGATTGCCCCAACGAACATCTTCAGCGCATGGTCAACGCGTGGAATCCTGCGCAGTGCATGGCCACCTTCAACCTCTCGCGCTCGGCCAGCGGCTACGAAAGCGGCATCGGACGCGGCATGGGCTACCGCGACTCCAACCAGGATCTGCTCGGCTTTGTGCATATGATCCCGGAACGCGCAAGAGAGCGTATCCTCGATATTGCCGCCACACAGCTCTCCGACGGCACCTGCTACCACCAGTATCAGCCGCTCACCAAACAGGGCAACGCCGAGGTCGGCGGCGATTTCTACGACGACCACCTCTGGCTCATCCTCAGCACCTGTTCCTACGTCAAGGAAACCGGCGATGCCTCCATTCTCGATGAGAAAGTGGGTTATGCTGATGTCGAAGAAAAAACCGCGACGATTCGCGATCATCTGGAGCTGAGTATTGCCTACACCATGCGCAACCGCGGACCGCACGACCTGCCGCTCATCGGCCACGCCGACTGGAACGACTGCCTCAATCTCAACTGCTTTTCGTCCGAGCCGAACGAATCGTTCCAGACGGCAGGCGACGTCGAAGACTCCAATGCCGAGTCGGTGATGATCGCCGGGCTCTTTCTGTATGCGGCGCGCGAGCTGACCGGCCTCTACAACTGGATGGGGCGGCGCGATGATGCGGCGCGTATTCAGTGCAAATACGATGAAATGCTGGATACTGTTGAAGAGCAGGCGTGGGACGGCGAATGGTACACTCGCGCATTCGACGCGCACGGCAACCCCGTCGGCTCCAAAGAATGCGACGAAGGAAAAATCTACATCGAAAGCCAGGGCTGGTGTGTACTCGGTGGCGCGGGGGCCGGCAACGACCGGGCCCGCAAGGCGCTCGAAAGCGTGGATAAGCTTCTCTTCACCCCCGACGGCACCATCCTGCAGCAGCCGCCGTACAGTGAGTATCATCTCGAACTCGGGGAGGTCTCCAGCTATCCGCCGGGCTTTAAAGAAAACGGCGGCATCTTCAGCCATAACAACACCTGGGTGCACCTCGGATGGTGCCTGCTCGGCGATGGCGACAAGGCCCTCGACTATTATCTTTCAATCTGCCCGTCCGCCAAACAGGACAAGATTGACACGTACCGCGCTGAACCGTACGTCTATGCGCAGATGACCGCCGGGCGCGACGCCCCGACCCCCGGCGAAGCAAAAAACAGCTGGCTCACCGGAACCGCCGCGTGGAGTTTTCTTGTCGCCGTGCAGGGTATTCTCGGTATCCAGCCCGACTACGAAGGCCTGCGCATCGATCCCTGTATTTCCAGGGATTGGAAAACCTACAGCGTTTCCCGGCAGTTCCGCGGCGCAACCTACAACATCACCGTCGAGAACCCGAACGGCGTCTGCAAAGGGGTCCGGACGATGACGGTCGATGGCAAAAACATCGACGGCAATCTCATCCCCCTCGCCGCCGAAGGTGCGACGGTTGAGGTTGCCGTCACCCTCGGCTGAACCGTTTCCAATGGTTGGAAAAAATGTGCCAGCCGTTGGAGCGTCTGATGAAGAAAAATGATGCGTGAGAAAATGAAACAGAGGTTGCTGGAGGCTTTTCGCGATCCGGCGAAGAAAAACTGCTTTTACTCGTTTAACCTCGCAAAGACCGGCCGTCAAAAGCTGGACGCGCTTCCGTTTTTTGACTGGACGCCGGAGCCCTCGCGCGATGTGCCGGGCAATACCACCTGCATTTTTCCGCTCGGGCTGGGCTGTCCGGAAACCCGCACCTCCGAAGGCACCATCTGGGCCGATCCGCTTTTTGATGAGGACGAGAAACGCTTTGTACTCGATCTTCCAGATGTCTGGTCGGGCTATACCGGGAAGATTCTGAACAACATCAAGGAGATGGCGGCGACGCTTCCGGAGGGTGAACGGATTCGCGAGCCGGATATTCAGTCGCCGCTGGGGATTGCAGAGCTGGTTTGCGGGCAGGGGCTTTACATCGCGCTGCTTGAGTTTCCCGAAGAGATCAAAGCAATGCTTGCACAAATTGCGGGGTTTGAAAACGATCCCGCACTGATTGAAAAGCTCTACACCGTGCTCGACGCGCGGGGCTTTACCCCTGCTGCACAGGGTTTCTGTTCGTATCCGCATTGATGTAGTCCGGGGCGGCGGTTAGCCGAATCGCTCCTCACAGTTAATCTGCAGGCCGCTTTTTCGAAAGCAAGGCTTGCAACCATTCGTTAAACAATTAAAACGAATCTTTTTATGCAGGGAGACATTATGAAATGTGGATTTTTTGACGATGCGAACAAGGAGTATGTCATTGAGCGCCCGGACACGCCGGTGCCGTGGAGCAATTATATCGGCAACTCTCAATTTGGTGGTTTGGTGACCAGCATTTCAACCGGCTATTCCTTTTATAAATCAGCCGCTCAGGGTCGCCTGACCCGCTATCGATTCAATGAAACGCCCGCTCAGCAGCCGGGACGCTTTGTTTACCTGCTCGACTCCGAAAGCGGGGATTTTTGGAGCAACGCCTGGCAGCCGGTCGGCAAACCGCTAGATCAGTTCGCCTACGAGTGCCGCCACGGTTCCGGCTACAGCGTCATCAAATCAATGTATGCCGGTATTGAGAGCGAAGTCACCACATTCGTTCCCATGAACGCCACTCACGAAGTGTGGAAAATCACGGTCACCAACGGCAGCGACCGCCCGCGAAGCCTGCGTGCCGTTTCGTTTGTCGAGCCTCAATGCAACTGGAGTGCTGAGGATGACAACACCAACCTGCAGTACACCCAGTACATCGCCAAAACGGAATTTGTAGACGGCATCATTGATATCGGGTCAAACGTCAACATGCCGCGCGACCCCGGGAACTTCACCAACAAAGACCAGAAGCGCCATACGTTCTTCGCACTCGGCGGAGCCGACGTCAGCGGTTTCGATGCCGACCTGAAAAGCTTTCTCGGCACATACGGCACCTACGCTGCGCCCGCCGCGCTGCTCAACGGCGGCTGCTCCGGTGCAACCGCGGCGGGCGATATGCCCTGTGCCGCACTCCAGACCGACCTCGACCTCGCGCCGGGCGAAAGCCGAACCGTTACCGTATTTTTCGGTGTCGGCGAAGCCGCTGTTGAAGGCAAAGCCGCTGTCGCCTCTCTCGACACAATCGAAAAAGTGGATGCTGCGCTGAATGAAGTGAAGGAAAACTGGCACTCGCGTCTCGGTGTGCTGCACGCCGAAACACCGGATGCGGAATTCAACTCCATGGTCAACATGTGGGCGCCGTTTAACAACCTGATGACCTTCTACTGGTCGCGCACCGCCAGCACCGTCTATGCGGGCGAGCGCGACGGCCTCGGTTTCCGCGATACCGTTCAGGATATTGTCGGCTCGTGTGCACTGGTGCTCGACGAGTCACGCGAGCGGCTCGAATTGATGCTGACCGGGCAATACAGCCACGGCGGCGCGAAACCCGTCGTCAAACCCTTTGACCACCATCCGGGCAAAGAAAAATTCCCGGATCACTACCGCTCCGACGACTGCATGTGGTTTTTCAACGCCGTGCCCGCTTACGTCAAAGAGAGCGGTGACATCGCCTTTTACGACAAGGTGCTGCCTTTCGCCGATGAAGGCGAGGCGACCGTCCTCGGCCACCTGCGCCGCGGCATCGAGTTCAACATCGAGCGCTCCGGCGCGCACGGTCTGCCCTGCGGACTGGCCGCCGACTGGAACGACTGCATCCGACTCGGCGAAAAAGGCGAAACGGTCTTTGTCGCTATGCAACTGCGCTACGGCCTGAATGAATATATTCAAATTGCTGAAATGCTCAGCAAAAGCGACGAAGCCGCCTGGGCCAAAGACGAGCTGGAGAAACTGGACGCTCATCTCGAAGAACATGCATGGGATGGTGAATGGTATTTGCGCGCCTACCGCTTCGATGGCATGAAATTCGGTTCCAGGGAGTGCGCCGAAGGCTCGATCTTTATGAACCCGCAGAGCTGGGCCGTTCTTTCCGAAGCCGCCACCGGCGAGCGCGCCGCACAGGTCATGGAATCCATGCACCGGCATCTCGCCACCGACTACGGCATCATGGTCTGCACCCCGCCGTATGTCACCACCGATCCGCAGGTCTGCCTCGGACGGCTCATGAACCCCGGTATGAAAGAAAACGGCGGGATCTTCAATCACACCCAGGGCTGGGCCGTGATGGCCGCCGCCAAACTCGGCATGGGCGACCGCGCCTGGGAATATATGCGCAACGTCATGCCCGCCCGCTTCAACGACATCGCCGACGTGCGGCAGGTCGAGCCCTACGCCGTCTGCCAGAGCACCCACAGCCGCTTCAGTCCGCGCTACGGAACGGGCCGCGTCTCATGGCTCTCCGGCGCCGCCGTCTGGAACTATGTCGCCATGACCACCGCCATCCTCGGCATCCGGCCCGACTACGAAGGCCTGCGTGTGGACCCCTGCGTTTCCAAAGAGTGGAAACACTTCAGCGTCACACGCAAATTCCGCGGTGCGACCTACAACATCACGGTTGAAAACCCCAGCGGCGTCTGCAAAGGCGTCAGCTCCATGATCGTTGACGGCCAGCCGGTGGACGGCAATCTCATCCCGCCCGCCGCCGAAGGTGCGGCCGTTGAAGTGCTCGTAACAATGGTCTGAGTGTGTTTCAATCGAGAATCCGATGATTCGTCTGCAAAAATATCTCGCAGAGTGCGGTGTCGCCAGCCGGCGCGCGGCCGAAAAGCTGATTGCCGACGGCGAGGTGCAGGTGGATAACCGAACGGTCACACAGCTCGGTACAAAAATCAATCCGGACCGGCAGCATGTGGTTTGCCGGGGCAGGCCGGTGCAGCGGCAGGAAAAAATCCGGTTGATCGTGAACAAACCCGTCGGCGTAATCTGTACATCCGATGATCCGCAGGGGCGGGAACGGGTGCTGGATCTGATTCCCGACGTGCCGGGACGCGTGTACACGGTCGGCCGCCTGGATGTGATGAGTGAAGGGCTGATTCTGGTGACCAATGACGGAGAACTGGCTCACCGGCTGATGCATCCGCGCTATCATATCGAAAAAAAATACCAGGTCTGGATTGATCAGCCGCTGTCGCCGGCGGATATGCAGCGTCTGATGCAGGGGGTCAACTGCCGCGGCGAATCACTGAAGGCGCTTCAGATTCGTCCCGCGCGCGACTGGAAAGGGCATTGCGGGTATACGCTGACTCTGGGGGAAGGACGGAACCGGCAGATTCGACGCATGATGGAAGCGGTGAATCGCAAGGTGATCCGTCTGGTACGTGTGGCAATCGGTCCGTTGCGCCTGGAGACACTTCGTTGCGGTGAATATCGTCCCGTCAGTCCGTCCGAACTGAAAAAACTCAGTGCCGCCGTCCGCCTGGACTGAAAACCGGGAGAAACCCGGCCGGGATATCAGCGCATAAATTTCTGCCGGTATTCCCGGCCCTTGGCGATGATTTCCTCCTCGCCCTCCACATGCCGGTTCTGCATGAGAATGTTGCCGTCGCAAAGGACGGTGTCGATGCAGGCGCTGTCCGCGCTGTACACCATATCGGCAATCAGATTGTGACCGGGGACGAGCCGGTCGTTGTTGAGATCAACGAGCATGCAGTCGGCCGCGGCGCCTTCTTCGATAATTCCGCTGTTGAGGCCGAACAGTTCGGCGGCGGCGCGCGTTCCGGCGTGCCAGGCCGTTTCGGCGGGCAGGGCGGTCGGGTCGCCGGTAAAATGCTTCTCCAGCAGGGCGGCCAGTTTGATCTCTTCACTCATATCGAGGTTGTTGTTGGATGCCGCACCGTCTGTGCCGATCGCGATCTTCATGCCGGCGTTCTGCGCCTCCGTGAAGCGGAATTTACCGGAAGCAAGTTTCATGTTGGATGCCGGGCAGTGCAGGGCGCCGACACCGCGCCCGGCCAGCAGCTCCATTTCCTCCTGGTTGAGCCAGATGCAGTGGGCCGCGGTCAGGTCGGGAGCGAGCAGTCCGAGGCTGTCGAGGTAGGCGGGCGGACGCATGCCGTGCAGATCCAGGCAGTCGGCAACTTCCTTTTCGGTCTCGCTCAGGTGGGTGTGAATCATCAGCCCGTGTTCGCGGGCAAACTCGCCGCACCAGAGCAGAGCCTCTTTGGAAACGGTATAGAGCGCGTGCGGACCCAGCTGAAACTGAATGCGCTCGCTGTACCGTTGCTTCTCGTCGAGAAGCCGGTTGGCCTGTTCGCGGTTGGCGGCGCGCTTGTCGCCATCGTTCATGTCGATGAAAACCGCACCGAGCGCGGCGCGCAGGCCCATTTCCTCAACGGCCCGCGCCGTACCGTGAAAATGCCAGTACATGTCGTTAAAAAATGTGGTGCCGGATTTGATCATTTCGAGGCAGGCCAGCCGCGCACCGTTATACACATCCTCTTCGGTGATGTGCTCTTCGAGCGGCCAGATGTGCTCGCTGAGCCAGGCAAACAGTTCGATGTCATCGGCATAGCTGCGCAGGGTCGCCATGGCGGCATGGTGGTGCGCGTTGTGAAAGGTCGGCAGAATGGCTTTGCCGCTTCCGTCGATGATCGTGTCGTGTGACGAGGGGTGCGTGGCGCGTGATGCCGGAGAGATTTTTGAGATGAGGGGTCCGTCAATGAATACATCGACAGATGCTCCCTCATGCTGAATGTTTTGAATAAGAATATTCATCGGTCGCACCGGTCGTCGGGTTTTTCGCCGGCGATGTGTGCATCGAACCGGCACTTTATTCGGCAAGCCGTTCTTCGGTCGGCAGGTCCGTTGGCTTTGGAGAGAAGCGCTTCAAATTCCTTTTCCGGCAGCAGCTCCTTTTCGCGCACCAGCTCGGCGAGCGTTTTGCCGCTGTTCAGGGATTCCTTGACCAGCCCGGCGACCTGATCGTAGCCGAGCACCGGGTTGAGAATAGTGGGCAGCCCCGCGCTGCGCTCAAAATAATAGCGACAGGCCGCCTCATTGGCCGTGATGCCGCCGACGCATTTTTCGGCCAGTGCATCGCAGGTGTTGGTGAGAATTTTCAGCGACTTGACCAGGTTGACGCCCACCAGCGGCATGTGCGTGTTGAGTTCGAGCTGTCCGGCCGCACAGGCCGCCGAAACGGTCGCGTCATTGCCGACCACCTGCAGACAGGCCATATTGGCCGCTTCGCAGATGCTCGGGTTGATCTTGCCCGGCATAATTGACGATCCCGGCTCGACAGGCGGCAGGTTGATTTCGCCGAGACCCGTGTTCGGGCCGGAGCTCAGCAGGCGCAGATCATTCACGATCTTGTTGAGATCGAGTGCCAGCATTTTCAGCGCGCCCGAAAACGCGCCCATGTCCGACAAAAACTGCGTGCTCTCAATCCCGTTCTCCGCCACGCGGTATTCCTGTCCTGTGGCTTCGTTCAGTGCGCGGATAATTTCTTCACGGAATGCGGCGGGCGTGTTCACACCGGTGCCGATCGCGTTGCCGCCGATCCCCAGCTCCATCAAATTCATGCAGGCGAAGGCAATTCGTTTTTCGGCTTTTGCAAGCGCCTGTGCCCAGGCTGAAAAACTCTGACCCAGTGTCATGGGTACCGCATCCTGCAGATGCGTGCGGCCGCTTTTCCAAACCCCGGAAAGTTCGTCCGCCTTTTTTTCCAATGTCTGGATGAGTTTTTCCAGGGTTTGGAACAGCCCGCCGGTCAGTTCTACGCAGGCGACGCGAATGGCGGACGGAAAGACGTTGTTGGTGGACTGCCCTTTATTGACATCATCGTTGGGGTGCATCGAGCGGTCGCCGCGCTTGCCGCCGAGCGCCTCGGCGGCAAGGTTGGCAAGCACCTCATTGACATTCATGTTGCTCGAGGTGCCGCTCCCGGCCTGAAAAACGTCGATGGGAAACTGGTCGTCATGCCTCCCGCTCAGCACGGCGCCGCAGGCGGCGGCAATGGCAACGGCTTTTTTATCGTCGAGCAGACCGAGTTTCCCGTTGGCGGCGGCGCAGGCCTGCTTAAGTTTGACCATGCCGTGGATCAGTTCGATCGGCAGGCTGTCTTCAGCGGACGAAAAGTTAGCCAGCGAACGTGCCGTATGAATGCCGTAAAGCGCTTCATCCGGCACGTCGAGTTTTCCAAGCGAATCCTGTTCGGTTCTCATGGCGGTCAATTAATCACAGAACCCGCCTGAAAACACGCAAAAGTTACTGCGAGCTGAGTTCCGTCAGTTTTTCTTTGAGCGGTCCGCAGAAAAATGCGTACAGATCCTCTTTTACACCCGGAAGATGGTCCTCCAGCGTACGGTGCAGTTCATCGCGTTTTTCGAACAGTTCATCAATCTGTTTCAGACAGGTTGCCATGTCCTGCGCCCGGGGATCCACGACGGCCTCGCCGATTCCCAGACGGGTGAGCACCCCTTTGGCCTTTTTACTGTAGGAAATCGGCGCCACCGGTACGCACTGCGAAGAGGCCCCGATGCACGGGTGCATGCGCCCGCCCATGAAAAAGTCGCACCGGCCGATATAATACCAGGTTTCGTTGACTCCGTAGCCCCATGAAAGCTGGCCGATCCGGCCGGGATAGCGTTCCTTGAATGTGCGGTAAACCATTTCGCAGGCAACGGTGTCGGACACGTCGCCGTTATCAACCGGTTTAAAATCACGGATGGTTTCTTCGGTGATCGGCTCTTTGCTGAGCACGTGCGGCACCAGCAGGATTTTGACATTCGGTTTTTCCATGAACTGCTCGATGATGGCGTGCATCAGATCTTTGAAGTCGAACTGGAGCCCGAAGTCGCTCTGACCCAGATAGAGCAGGCCGCTGATGTTCAGTCCGATCAGGAGCTCGTCGTCGCTGACGTTTTCAACAAACGGTTCGCCGCCTTCCTTTGGCGGCAGGGCATCCACGATGAATGCAACATCCGGAGTGGTGTACACCGGCTGGGTGATGTTGAACTGCTCGCGGAGTTCTTTTTCGCCGTCCACCTCGCGGGTGGCGATCAGTGAGCTGTGATCAAACAGCTTTTGTGCAACCTCGAAGGTTTTGTCCAGATGGAAAGGACCATAGGTTTGCGGCAGCCAGATCAAAGGAATGTTCATCTCCATGATAAATTCGGGCACCGCATAGTTGTACCTGCCGTAGATGTCGGCAAAGGAATCCCCGCCGGTGATGTGCAGCACTGCATCGCACTCTTTGAGCTGTTTAAAGGTTATATCCTGCTCCAGCAGCGCCTGGCGCTCCTCCTCCGAGGAGGCGTTTTCCCATTCCTTCTGCAGACGGCGGGCCACCTTCAGGCTGCCGGGCGAATCCTGTTCGACCGCATAAATCAGCATGCATTCAGCATTGATCGGCCCCTCGTCGGTGCGGACGCTCAGTTTTTCGCCCGGGTCCCGCCAGGTTTGCAGAATCAGCCGCGCATCCGGAAACGCCTTGCGCAGTCCCTTCAGCGTCGCGACGCCCAGCGCAGAAACGCCGTTGTTGCCTGTGTCCAGTTCGCCTCCCATTACACAAAAAGTCGGTTTTTTCATAATTCTTGTCACCTTTCTGTAAAATTCAGCGTTGCATGATAGCGGTCTTCCCGCTGACGCAAAGAAAAAAAACGGTTCGGATGATTCCCATACTTGCTTAAGTATGGGAATCATGTGTTCCGCTTATTTCAGCAAAACGCAGGGTTGCGCTTTCCATGCCTGAAAAAAACGGGTAGTACTTTCTTTTCATTCAAACTCGCGAAGCGTCTGCTTCCAAAACAAACAGTATGAAAACGGTTGCGATAATCGGAATGGGCCTGATGGGAAGCTCGCTGGGGCTGGCCCTGAAACAGCGCAGAACGCCGCTGAGGGTCCATGCGTATGCCCGCCGCGATAAAACGCGTGCGGCGGTTCTCGAGCGAGGCGCTGCCGATGCGGTTTTTCAGGATGCGGCCGGAGCGGTGAAAGGGGCCGATCTCGTTGTCTTCTGCCTGCCTGTGCTTCGGATTCCCGACGTGGCCGGCGCGTGCCGTCCGGGTCTCAAAGAGGGGGCGGTTTTGACCGATGTGGGCAGCACCAAGACTGCGCTGAATGACATGATGAAGACGGTTCTGGAGGGATATTCTGCGGAGTTTGTCGGATCCCATCCCATTTGCGGATCGGAACAGCAGGGGGTTGAATCGGGTTCCGGCCGGCTTTACGAGGGAGCCGTGACCGTGGTGACCCCCTGTGATCCGGTCCGGCCCGCTTCGGTCGAAACGGTTTCCCGCTTTTGGAAAAGCGTCGGTTCACAGGTTTATTTGATGAGTCCGGAGGAACATGACCGGATTCTGGCGGTGACAAGCCATCTGCCGCATGTCGTCGCTGCAGCGCTGGTTCTGTCGGCGGGTTCAAACGGTCTGTTCTGCGGCAGCGGGTTCCGTGATACGACCCGCATTGCGGAAGGATCGCCCGAGGTTTGGGCGGATATTGTTCAAACCAACGGTGCGGCGCTTAAACAGGCGCTGGCCGCCTGTTCGAAACGGCTGGATGAATTGACCGCGCTGATTGATGAAGGAGATCGTGATCAGCTGGCTGCATGGTTTGCATCGGCCCGCACCAAACGCCGGGAGCTGCTGAACTGATGGAATCCAAAACCATTCATCCGGCAGCCTCCTTCGGCGGTGAACTGACGGTTCCCGGCGATAAAAGCATCTCGCAGCGCATTGCCCTGCTGGCCTCACTGGCAGACGGCACGTCTGAAGTTCATGGATTTCTGGCCGGCGAAGACGCCAAAAGTACACTGAAGGCAATGTGTGTGCTGGGCGCATCGGCGGTTTTTGATGGCGATGTGGTGAGGATCACCGGAACGAACGGGAATTTAATTCAGCCGGCCCGCCCGCTTGATATGGGGAACTCCGGGACCGGTACGCGCCTGTTATCCGGTCTGCTGGCGGGGCAGCCCGGAATGAAAACCGTTCTGACCGGCGATGTATCGCTTTCGCGCCGCCCGATGGACCGTATTCAAAAGCCCCTCGGGCAGATGGGTTCGCAGGTGGAGCTGACTGGAGAGAAGGGCACGCTGCCGATGACGGTTCACGGTGCCGAGCTGACCGGAATCCGCTATGTTCTGCCCGTTGCATCGGCGCAGGTGAAATCCTGTATTCTGCTGGCCGGCTTGTTTGCAAACGGAAAAACCACGGTGGTTGAGCCGCGCCCGACGCGCGACCATACCGAAAAACTTTTTCAGGCATTGGGAATTCCCGTTCACATTGACGGACTGGAAATCAGTATTCGGGGGTTCGGCCCGCAGGGTCCGCGGATCGCTGCACGCGAACTGACCGTGCCGGGAGATTTTTCCAGCGCGGCGTTCTGGATCGCCGCGGCGTCTGTGCGTCCGGGCGCAAACGTAACGGTTCGCGATGTCGGCCTCAATCCGCGCCGCACTGCGCTGCTGGATGCACTGAAGCGAATGGGGGCACAGATCCGGATCGACCGGACCGCCGCAGCGGGGGATCCGATGGGAACGGTTCGGGTAACCGGCACCGCGCTGCATGGAACGGAGATCGGCGGGGACGAGATCCCGAATCTGATTGATGAGCTGCCGATGTTGTCTGTGATCGGTGCACTTGCGGAGGGGCAGACAGTGATTCGCGACGCAGAAGAGCTGCGGGTGAAAGAGTCCGACCGCATTGCAATCATGGTGTCTCATCTGCGGTCGTTCGGTGTGCAGGTCGAAGAACATCCCGACGGGATGACGGTGACCGGTCCCGCCGCATTAACCGCACCTGCGGAACCGCCGGCTTCACACGGGGACCACCGCATTGCGATGTCGGCGGCCCTGCTGGCAAGCTTTGCAGATGAACCGGTAACGATTGACGACACGGCCTGTGTCGGGACATCCTATCCCGCGTTCTGGGAACATCTTAAACAACTCGGTGGAAGGGTGACATGAGCAGACAGCGTATCATTGCCATTGACGGTCCGGCGGCATCCGGAAAATCCACAGTGACCCGGGAGGTTGCCCGGCGACTGAACTGCACGTATGTTGATTCCGGCTCGTTTTATCGCGGCGTGACCTGGAAAATGATTCGGGAAGGCGTGAACACCAAAAATGCGCTGGCGGTGCTGCCGGCTCTGCTGAAATCGAAATGGACGTTCGAGGTGCGTGACGGCGAAGCGGTTATTGCCATCGACGGTGAGGAGCCCGGTGAAGCACTGCGCGATAAAGAGGTGCGTGAAGCGGTGTCGGATGTGGCGGCCATGCCCGGGGTGCGGAAGTTTGTGGTGTCCAAGCTTCGGAAACTCAGAAAATTCGGATCGCTGGCAATGGAGGGGCGGGACATCGCCTCGGTGGTGTTCCGCAAAACGCCCTACAAGTTTTATCTCGACGCCGATCCTGAGCTGCGGGCGCAGCGACGCCACGCCGAACTCATTGCCCGCGGTGAAACCGAAAAGGCGCAGGAGGTGCTTGAGTCGCTTTCAAAACGTGATGCGATGGATTCAAGCCGCAAGACAGCGCCGCTGAAAGTGGCAGACGGTGCCTATGTGATTGATACCGGCGAATACGATGCCGAGGGGGTGGTTCGCGTTCTGCTCGATCGCATTGAGGATCTGGAGGCACCCCGCACGGAAACCATGGTGCGCCCTCTTTTGTACCGCGCCGCCTGTGATGTGCTCGGTTTCGGACTCAAGATCAGGAACAACCTCAAGGTGCTGGGCCTGGCCAATGTTCCGAAAACCGGCGGCCTGATTATTGCCTCCAACCATGCCAGCTATATTGATCCGCCGGCTATCGGGTCTTTCTGCCGGATGCGCACCATCCATTTCATGGCGCGCAGCACGCTGTTTAAGGGTTTTATGGACTGGTTCCTGACCGGCGTCGGGGTGATTCGGCTCGATCGCGAACGCGGCGGAGATTTAAAGGCGATGAAAACGGCGATTCAGCTTCTGCACCACGGCGGCGCCGTCGCGCTCTTTCCAGAGGGAACCCGTTCACCCGACGGCAATCTGCAGCCGCCCAAACCGGGCGTCGGTTTTCTGGTGGCCAAGGGGAATGCGCCGGTGGTTCCGGTGTATATTCACGGATCGTATGACGCCTGGTCCAAACACAGCAACGGCTGGAAACGGGCCCCGGTGACCGTTGTGTTCGGACAGCTGATTACGCAGGAGGAAATTCAGAGTCTCGGTGAGGGCCGCGCCGCTTATGCGAGGATCGGAGACCTGATTATGGAGCGGATTGCCGGCCTGAAGGCGGATTTTGAAGCCGGGCGGATTCGCGACGATTGAATGCCGTCTTCTGCTCTGTGCGCAGCAGTCTGTTAAAGCCGCGGAGAGGGCCGCCTGTGTTCGCCGCTATGCGTCGGTTCCGGGGACGGGTTTGTACAGCGTGTTGATGTATCGGCGCGCGCTGTCCGCCCAGTCAAAGCGGGTTGCGGCGGCGGCGGAACGGATGCGCTGCCACGCGTCCGGGTCTTTGCTGCGCAGGGTCACGGCCTCATGGAGAGCGGCGATCATGGCATCCACCTGTTCTTCGAGCGTGTCGCCTTCAAATCCGAAGCCGTTGACACCGGGCTCGACGGTGTCGCGCAGCCCGCCGGTTCGATGGACGAGACAGGGCTGTCCCTCGCGCATGGCCAGCATCTGGCCGATGCCGCAGGGCTCGAAGGAGCTGGGCATCAGAAACAGATCGCCGGAGGCATACAGTTTTTGCGCGGCCCGGCCGGAATAAAAATTAAGAAAGAGCAGGTTGTCGTGCCGTGCCGCCTGCTCCGTCAGAAACCGTTCCAGTTCGGGATTACCGGTTCCGAGCAGAACGCAGAGCCCTTTCGGACCGATGGTTTTCAGAATGCGTTCGAGGCCGGAGGTTCCGTCCGGTCCTTTCGCCTGCATGAGAAGCATTTTCTGATCGACAATGCGGCTGATCCCGACGGCAATCAGTTGCGGTTTGCGGCGTGCGCTCCGGAGTTTTTCGAGTCGTTGAAACGTAACGAGGTCGGAAAAAGACAGCGTGGAGCGCTTTGCGAGCTGCCCGGCGGTTTCCGCCCGAAGGGCTTCAATCAGCCCGGCGACGCTTTGTTTTGCCGGTTCGCTTTCCGGGTATTCACATCCGTTGAGAATGCCGTGCAGGCGGTGTTCGGTTTGTGCGCGCTGCAGATCGGCTTCCAATCCTTCGCCGCCGTAAAATTCAGGCGGGCGGCTGGGTTGAAGGATTTCCTCTGCATAGGAGGGGGATACGGCGTGAACAGCATCGGCCAGCCGGATGCCGGCCGCCATCGGGTTGATGCAGTCGGTCCAGCGGGGGTCGATCAGGTCGGCGGGGATCTGTTTGCCGAAGTTGATGTGGGGATACCAGTTTTCGAGGGAGGAGGGATCTCCGCTGAGCGGTCGAACACCCTGCAGGGCCAGATTGTGAATGGTGTAGACTGTTCGAAGAGCCCGCAGCGGTTCCCCTTCGGGGGCAAAGTTCCGGAGAATAAGAAGGAACGCGGCATGCCAGTCATGCAGGTGAAGGATATCGAGCCTGCCGAACAGTCCCTTGGCCGCGGCGGCGGCTGTCGCGGCGCTGAAGCAGGCAAACTTGACGGCATCGGTGGCAAACGGCCGCCCGGGCGGGTCATTGCTGTAGATTTCGTTTTTGTTTTTCTCCGCGTTGTAATTCAGAAAAAGGGGATGGTCGATCACGTAATGGGCGGCTGACTCAAAGGCTCCGCTGCGGGGCCGCACCTGATAGAGATCCGCATATTCGACACGGCCGGAAAAACGGAAGTGAACCGATCCGGTCTGTTCGGCCGGGGCCGTCTTGTGCAGAAATCCGTAGGACGGGGTGACAACCGACACCGTGCATCCCTGCCGGTTGAGCGCGGCGGGAATGTCGCGGATCACGTCGCCGATGCCGCCGACCTTGCAACCCGTGAGCGCATCGTTTTCAGCGGCAACCATCAGAATGTTCATTTTATTCCTTTCCCGTTAACAGCATCCCGAGCATGCCGGAAACGTCGGCGTCAGGCAAAATCTTTTCATCGGCGGACCGCTCAGCGGATGCCCACGACATACGCAACCCAGCCGAGTGCATTTTCGTAGCGTGTCCGCCGCCGGTAAATCTCATCGGATTCGCCGTCCTCGTCCCAGCCGTGCAGATAAACAGCGACGTCCGAGAACCCCGCTTCGAGGATCAGCTCCTGAAGTTCGGGCAGCGTCCAGAGGCGCCAGTCATACGTGAAAGCTTTTTTTATTTTTTTGTGACCCGGAATTTTAAAATGAATGTGATTGATCACGTGGTGATCAATCACGTTGAACTCGGCCTGATCCCAGATGTATTCGAAAGCCGGGATAGCGGTTCCGTCGGCGGCGGTGAAGGCCTCCACATCGCGCGGTTCCAGCTTGGCCTCGATGGCCTCGGTGCCGCCGTAGAGGTCGAGAATGAGCAGGCCGTCGGGCTGGAGGGCCTCCCGCGTTTTCTGCAGATAGGCCCGCAGGGCGGCGCGGGTCTTGAAAATGCAGTAGGAAAAGTTCAGTGCGAAGAGCAGATCGACGGACGGAGTCTGTGCGTCCATCACATCCGCACAGAGCAGTGTCGGCTGGTGGGCTTTGGATTTCAGACAGGCGACGTTGTGTTCGCGGCCCCAGTCAAGAGTCGCCGCATCGATATCCACGCCCCACGCCCGGTGCTCGGGCGAGCGGTTAACCCATTCGCAGGTCAGGGCGGCGGTTCCGCAGAAATCCTCCCGCACGGTCTGCGGGTTGCGCCCGCGCATTTTTTTGAAAACCCGTTCGGCAAAGTCCAGATCGCAGGAGACACCCTGAACGGCGGCTTCGTAGAGATAATGCAGATCGGGTATGTTTTTCTTTTTTTTCATCGTTGGTTTACGAATTGCGCGAGTGGTTTTTCAGGTCCTGCCCACGAATCACACGAATCGACAGAAAAGAACATCTTTTTCCTGAAATTTCGCGGATTTGCGGGAGCCGCTTATTTTCCGAAATGGGTTTCGACGATGTGGCGGGCATCCGGATGAATGTGCGGATTGGTGCAGAGAAAGCGGACGCCGTGTGCTTCGTCACGCGGCCATTCACTGCACAGGGCGCCGGCCCGTTCGGCAATCAGTCCGGCGGCCGCGACGTCCCAGCGGTAGAGCCCGGCTTCAAAAAAACCGTCGGATCGGCCGCGGGCGACGTGGCAGATATCGATGGCGGCCGCGCCGAGAATGCGGATTTTTCCGGTGACCGGTGCCATGCTGTCGAAATACGCAACCGCACGCGGATCCATGTCTTTGGTCAATCCGGCAAAGAACATTGATTTGCCGAGCGAGGGAACCTCCGAGGGGTGAATGGGGACCCCGTTGCACAGGGCGGGACTGTCCGCGGCGGCGGTGTAACATTCGTCGACCATCGGTACATAGACGCACCCGGCGAGCACCTGACCTCGATAGCGCACGGCCACCGAGCTGCACCAATAGGGAAAATCCCGGGCATAATTGGCGGTGCCGTCAATGGGATCAATGATCCATTCCCAGTCGTTCCGGGCCGCTTGAATCCCTTCTTCGCCGAGAACCGCATGATCGGGAAAGTGACGGAAAACCGTCTGCTCCGCGACGCGCTGACATTCGCTGTCCATCACCAGCTTGATGTCGTGTTCAAACAGCCGGTCCACTTCACCGCGCCGGCCCCGGCCGTTGAATGCGTGCCGGCCTGCCGCGCGGGCCGCTTCTTCACAGACAGCGCTCAGCCGCCGGTTATCGATTGCTTCTTTCATGCCGCCATTCTGTTTCCGGTTGTGCCGGTCGTAAAAAAAGCCGGTGCATGCACACCGGCTGGAAACTGGCTCCTGCGGCTGGACTCGAACCAGCAACCAAGTGGTTAACAGCCACCTACTCTACCATTGAGCTACGCAGGAACAACGAAAGCGGGTAAGGTATAGAAAACAGAACACAAGTCAAGACTCGGGCTGAGCAAAATCCCGGAAGCGTTTCAGAGCATCTGCCGACCCTGCAGGGCGCGCTGAAGTGTAACGGCATCGGCATATTCAATCGCGCTGCCGGCGGGCAGTCCGAAAGCCAGGCGCGAGACGCCTACGTTTCGCGAACGGAGGATGTCCGCCAGATAGGCGGACGTGGCTTCGCTTTCGGTGTCCGTTCCCAGCGCGATGATGACCTCGGTGACCGCTTCAGGCTTCAATCGGGCCAGCAGTTCGCTGACACGCAGATCGCCGGCGCCCCGGCCGAGCGCCGGGGAGAGATGACCGCCCAGAACGTGGTAACGCCCGTCGAATCCACCGGCCTGTTCGAGCTTCATCACATCGCCGGCGTGTTCCACCACGCAGAGCCGGCCTGTTGCCCGGCCGGATTCGCTGCACAGGGAGCAGGGGACTTCACCGGTGCGGGTCAGTCCGCCGCATTGCGGGCAGACATCAATCTGCTCATCGGCCGACAGCAGGGCATGGGCCAGCTTGCGGCACAATCCCTGACGATCTTCAATCAGTGCAAAGGCCATCCGTTCCGCCGAGCGTTTCCCGATGCCGGGAAGTTTTTCAAGCGCGGCGGTCAGATCATCCAGTGGAAGAATGTGTTCCATGAGCTAAAACGGCAGATCCAGTCCGGCGGTTACGCTTTTCATTTCTTCGGCGGCTTCGGCCTGGGCGCGGTTCAGGGCGCCTTTCATCGCGTCGAGCACAGCGGTTTCAATTTTTTTTGTGTTTCCGGTCTGGATCAGATCCGGGCTGATTTCCACGGTTTTGGGTTTCAGGTCGCAGCTCATCCGGATGGATACCCCCTGTTCTCCACTGCTGAATTCGACGGTCTTGGAGGCAAGCACCTTCTGCTTCTTCTTCATATCCTTTTTCATCGATGCGGCCTGTTTCATCATTTTCATCATATCCATTACGGGCTCCTTTGTATCATCGCGTATGGAACGATGGAAGACCGGTACAAAAGGGATCCGCCTGCATCCCGTTCATCCGTGATTCCGTCAATCCAGCGCTGTTTTTTTATTTTCGTACTTCAATAATGTCGCCGTCGAAGGCTTCCAGAACACCTCGGACAGCGGGGTTTTTATAATAGATTTGTTTATCGTTTTTCGTGCCGGCCGGCGGGGCGGCCGGGATGGACGGGCCTGCGCCGGGCCGTGCGATAATATCCACTGCCACCGACCGGTGCAGCAGTTCGGAAAGCCGCCTGCGAATCTGCGCGTTGATGCGCGGGGTTTTCAGACTGGCACATTCGTCAGCGAATTCCGGATCTATGCCGATCGTGACGTGTGTTTCGTTAATGCGAACCGGTACGGTGTCGCGCAGATACCGGGCTGCCTGCGGCGCATTCCCGGCGAGCTGGTCAATCAGATCCGGCCAGTGTGTTTTCAGCCGTTCCAGATCATTTGCGGACTTTTTTTTTACGTCATAGGCCTCGCCGGTCTGCTCCTGTACAGTATCAGGCCGGCTGTTTTGACGCAGTGCGGCCACCGCCTGCATCAGCTCGTTCACTGTGGCCACGGCCGCAGCGCGTGAGGCGCGAATCAGGGCGGCTTCGAGCAGGGTTCGTTTGGAAAGGGCATAGCGCATGCGGCTGTCCGTATCCATCAGCAGTTCAACGATGCGCAGCAGCCGGTCATCGTCGATCCGGTCGGCCTGTGTGCGCAGTGTTTCGATCTGTGTTTCCGGAAGATCGAATGCCTCGAGGCGGCTGCCGGCATGCCGCACAATCAGCAGATTGCGGAAGTGGGTCAGCAGTTCAAACACGACCCGCTGCAGGTCCTTGCCGCTCTGTTCGATATCGGAGACCGCCTCGATCAGAGCGGGAATGTCGCCGGCCAGAACGGCATCGGCCAGGCGCTCGAGCCGTTCCCGGCTGATCAGACCGAACACCGAAAGCACATCGTCTTCGGCAATGGTTTTTCCGCGAAAGGAAACCAGCTGGTCTAGGGCGCTTTCGGCGTCGCGCAAACCGCCCTCGGCGCCGCGGGCAATTGCCAGCAGGGCATCATCACTGATCGTAATGTCTTCAGCGTCGGCAATTTTCCGAAGCTGCGCGGTGATGTCACGAACCGCGATGCGGCGCAGGTCAAAGCGCTGGCATCGTGAAAGAATGGTGGTAAGCACTTTCTGCGGTTCGGTGGTGGCAAAGAAAAACTTTACGTGCGGCGGCGGCTCTTCCAGTGTTTTGAGAATCGCATTGAAAGCCTCGCGGGTGAGCATGTGGACCTCATCAATAATATAAATTTTATAAGGCCCCCGTACCGGAGCGTAGCGCACGTTGTCCCGCAGCTCCTGTACGTCGCCGATACCGCGGTTGGACGCGCCGTCGATTTCAATCACGTCCAGGCTGCTGCCGGACATGATTTCCCGGCAGGAATCACATTGATTGCAGGGTTCGGCGTTTTGACGCGCGGTGCAATTCAGTGCTTTGGCGAGAATGCGCGCGGTGGTGGTTTTCCCGGTTCCGCGCGGCCCGACAAACAGATAGGCGTGGGCGAGTCGTTCAGACTCAATGGCGTTGTGCAGTGTCCGTGTGACGTGTTCCTGACCGACGACATCTCCGAAAAGCTGCGGCCGCCATTTTCGAGCTAATACTTCATAGGGCATAAACCAGTGAACATAGCGGGCAGTGCTTTGAAAGGCAAGCGGGAAGCACCGTCTGAAAAACTCACGGGTTGACTCAAAGATGACACCGAAGCGCCCGTCCGGGCACCATCCGTTTTAAACAGCGATTCCCATACTTGACTAAGTATGGGAATCACCCGTCCGGACCGGGAGGCCGGGGCGGGGCGGATTACAGCGACGCGACACTGCGGCCGCGTTCAATATAGAACAGGTGACTGCCGACGGTTGTGAGATAGCGCATATCGCTGAGCCAGTAGGGGCGGATGCTGTCGGCGTGGTAGTGTGTTGCGCCGTAGGTGTTGTCCCACAGCAGACCCTGTTCCATGGTGTCAAGCAGTCGAAGAGCCGACCGGTAGGCACGGGGCTGGTTGGCTGCCCGCCGGATGAGGTGGGTGCAGTCCGGAGCGGGATCATGCCACACGGTGCGCATGCAGGTGAAGGCACCATGCCGAAGGGTTTCCGGGACCATGCGGTCAAGATAGCCGCCGGCCCGGTTGAGAATGACGTTGAGTACGGCCTGCATGCCGACGGTTCCGTCGCAACCGGCTTCAAGCACCATGCAGGAGGCAACAATCCGCCGTTCACGGCTGCTCAGCCGTTCAGAGGCCTGCGCCTGCAACACAAACACAGCGGTCAGTCCGATCAAAATCAGCGTTTTCTTTTTCATGTTGTCCCCCCCCATGAATCGTCCCCGGGATCCAATGGTTCGAAAAAGGACGGCGGACTTTACTCAGATCCTAACCTCTGTAAAGTGAAAAAAACGGTTTTTTCAGGGCTCCTGACGCGATTCGACTGACAGCCGTTTCGACCCGTAAAACAGGATCAAACCGCTGTTTTCATGTCTGGCAACGATGCGTGCGGCATCGTTTATTCGACGGGCCTGGGCTCGGAGATGCAGAGCGGCTCGGCGTTCCAGATGGTCTGCGCATACTCCCGAATGGTGCGATCGCTGGAGAACCACCCCATGCGGGCGACGTTGAGGATGGCTTTTTCGGCCCATGCGGCCGGATGGCGGTAGAGCTCTTCGACCCGCTGCTGAGCTTCCACGTAGGGGCGGTAGTCGGCCAGATAGAAGAACGGATCTCCGTGGCGTGTGAATTCGTCGAAAAGATCCATGAAAAGAGAGGGCTGGGTCGGGTCAAAGATGTTGACGCGGATGGCCTCAAGCGTTTTCTGCAGTTCGGGATCGTTATCGTAGAAGCTCCACGGGTTGTAGCCGTCCTGTGCGAGTTCATGCAGCTCCTCTTCGCGGTGGCCGAAGATGAAGATGTTGTCTTCGCCGACGTGCTGGGCAATCTCGATATTGGCCCCGTCCCAGGTGCCGACCGTGAGAGCCCCGTTGAGCGAAAGTTTCATGTTTCCGGTTCCGGAGGCTTCTTTGCCGGCGGTGGAAATCTGTTCGGAAAGGTCGGCGGCCGGAATGATCTTTTCAGCAAGTGAAACGTTGTAGTCCGGCAGAAAGACGCACTTCAGGCGGCCCGCGACCACGGGGTCGTGGTTGACAACCGCCGCAACGGAGTTGATGAGCTTGATGACCCGTTTGGCGAGATGATAGGCGGGGGCGGCCTTGGCGGCAAAAATGAATGTGCGCGGAACAATATCGAGTTTGGGATCTGCTTTGAGGCGCTGATAGAGCGTGATGAGATGCAGGGCGGCCAGCATTTGACGTTTGTACATATGCAGGCGTTTGATCTGCACATCGAAGAGTGAATCCGGGTGAATCGGAACGTGCAGGGTTTGTTCGATGTGCGCGGCCAACGCCTCCTTGTTGCGGCGTTTGATGGCCATAAACTCGTCTTGAAATGTTTTGTCGGCTGCCAGCGGTTCCAGTTTTTTGAGTTCCTCCAGGTCGCGGACCCAGTCGGCTCCGATTCGGTCTGTGATGAGCGCAGAGAGGTCCGGGTTGCATTTCAGCAGCCAGCGGCGATGAGTGATGCCGTTGGTTACGTTGATGAATTTGTCCGGATAGAGCTCATTGAATTCCGGCATGACCCGTTCTTTAAGCAGCTTGGAGTGGAGACCGGCGACCCCGTTGACTTTGTGACTGCCCACCACCGCGAGGTTGGCCATGCGGACCTGACGCGAACCGTTTTCATCAATGAGTGAAACATTTTTGATCATGTCTGTATTACCGGGGTGGTTCATTTCCACGCGCTGCAGGAAGCGGTGATTGATTTCGTAGATGATCTGCATGTGGCGCGGCAGCACGCGGGTGAGCAGATCCACCGGCCATTTTTCGAGTGCTTCGGGCAGCAGGGTGTGATTGGTGTAGGCGCAGCTTTTCACCGTGATGTCCCAGGCTTTTTCCCACGGAATATGGTTTTCATCCGTCAGGATCCGCATCAGTTCGGCAACGGCGAGGGCGGGGTGCGTATCGTTCATCTGAATGGCTGTTTTTTCGGCAAAGCGGTCAAAATGGCTGTGGTTTTTCTGGAAGCGGCGGACAATGTCGCGCAATGAACAGCTGCACAGGAAGTATTCCTGAATCAGGCGCAGTTCCTTGCCTTCGTGGGTGTTGTCGGATGGGTAGAGCACCTTGGTGACGTTTTCAGCCCAGTTTTTTTCTTCAACCGCACGGACATAATCGCCCTGATTGAACACATCGAGCCGGAAGCCTTCATCGGCGCGCGCGCTCCAGAGCCGGAACATATTCACCGTATTGGTGTTGAAGCCGATGATCGGAATGTCGTAGGGCACGGCTTTGAACATCTGCCAGTCGGTCCAGACCGGGTGGCGGCCGCGATGTGTGCTGGAAATGTTTTCCACGCGGCCGTAGACAAACACCGGGACGGTGTATTCCGGGCGCACCATTTCCCAGGGGTAGCCCAGTTCCAGCCAGTTGTCCGGGCGTTCCTGCTGCCAGCCGTCATCGAATTCCTGCCGGAAAATGCCGTGTTCATAGCGCAGGCCGTATCCGTAGGCGGGCAGTTCGAGCGAAGCCATCGAGTCAAGAAAGCAGGCGGCCAGCCGGCCGAGGCCGCCGTTGCCGAGGCCGGCCTCCACATCCATTTCGATCAGTTTTTCCAGATCGATATCCAACCGCTTCAGCGCTTCGCGGGACGGTTCCAGGATGTCGAGTGCAAGCACATTGCGTTCGAGCATCTTGCCGATCAGAAACTCCATCGAGAGATAATAGACGCGCTTGATGTCTTTTTCGAGATAGGTGCGCTGTGTGGTGGTGAATCCGTCTACGGCGAGATCGCGCACCACATGGGCGAAACTCCAGAATTTATCAAAGTCCGTCGCGCTGCGCATATCCTTGCCGCGGCTGTAGCGCAGATGAAAGCGGGTGCGTTCTTCGATCATATCGGCTGTCACGGCCGTATTGGGTACAGATTTCATGATGAGTCCCGGTTGAAAACGTTTTCTCTAAAGACACGAACAATAATTTGAATGGAAGCGGCACTGCAAATGAAATATCCTTCTCTTTATGTTACAGGATCGCCAACCCTGCCGGATGACACCCTACTACCGCCGCCTGCTCGACTCTCTGGGGCCGGATCACCCCCTGCGGCGAACCGTCGAACCGCTTGATGACGCCGCCCCCGGGCCCGGCGAACGTGCCGACCCGCTCGGTGAAGAGGCCCGCAGCCCGTGTGCGGGACTCGTTCATACCTATCCCGACAAAGTCCTTCTGCTTGCCACTCTCGACTGTGCCGTCCACTGCCGATACTGCACGCGCGGGCGGCTGATCGGAACCGGTTCCCGGTTCGCTTCGCCCGCCGCCGCCCCCGCCGGAGGGGAATCGAAGCAATCGCCTCCGCCCGCGGGGGGGGCGGCAGGGCGGGGCGGGTCTTTTTCCAAACCCTGGAAACGTTCCGACGAAATGTTCCAGTGGCTGGAAACGCACGGAACCGTGCGCGATGTGCTGATCTCCGGCGGCGATCCGTTGACGCTTTCTGATGCGGAGCTGGATCAACTGGCCGGACGTGTCCGCCGCGTCCGGCACATCCGGACCGTCCGGCTGGGAACCAAGATACCGGCCGTGCTGCCGGCGCGTGTCACCCGGGAGCTGGCCGAGCTGCTGGCGAGGCATCGGGTATGGCTTCAGCTTCATGTGATCCATCCGGCGGAACTCACAGGGAACATGAGCCGCGCGCTTGATACGCTCGCTGAAGCCGGCGTGCCGATGGTTGCTCAGACGGTGCTTCTGAAGGGAATCAACGACGATGCCGGCACGCTGGCCGATCTGTTTTACGGTCTGCTCGAAAACCGGGTGAAACCCTATTACCTTTTTCAGTGCGATCCGGTTCTCGGTTCATCGTCGTTCCGCACACCGGTTCAGAAGGGACTGGATCTGATGCACGCACTGCAGGGCCGTGTTTCGGGTCTCGCGCTGCCGAACGTCTGCATCGACGCACCCGGCGGCGGGGGGAAGATCGTTCTGCATCCGGACACCGTCCTTCGCCGCGAGGGCCGTGAGATCGTCCTTAAAAACTTTGAAGGGAAAGACTACCGTTATCCGGACGCTGCGGAATAATGGACAGAAGGCCGGGCAGGTGCTTGCGCCGCGGGCTTCGCTCCGATCGGACGGGACGGATCGGTTGGTCTGATCCGCCGCCCCGGCGGTTTTTCACGGAGGCCCGGCTCACTCCGCTTTGGGATCGCGGTTCATGAGGTCTTTGAGAGCCTGCCGGGGGTCTTTGCCGTCTTCGACGATGGCGCAGACTTCGTCGGTGATGGGCATTTCAATCGACCGTTCGCGGGCCAGATCGCGCGCGGCGCGCGCGTTCCAGATTCCTTCGGCCGCCTGCTTCATGCCGTCCAGAATGTGCTGCAGGCTTTCGCCTTTGCCGAGTCGTTCGCCGACGGCGCGGTTGCGGCTGTGGCGGCTGGCGCAGGTGACGATGAGATCGCCGACTCCGCTCAATCCCGCAAACGTTTCGGGTTTTGCGCCGAGCGCGGCGCCGAGGCGGGTGATTTCGGCAAGACCGCGGGTCATCAGGGCCGCCTTGGAGTTGTCGCCCAGTTCCATGCCGTCGAGGATGCCGGCGGCGACGGCGATGATGTTTTTAAGGGTTCCGCCCAGTTCGACGCCGATCAGATCCTCCGACGTGTAGACCCGGAAGGTCGGTCCCATGAAGGCGCTGCGGACGGTTTCCAGTGCCTGCAGATTGCTGCCGGCGACCGTAACGGCCGTGGGGACGCCGCGGGCCGCCTCTTCGGCGTGGCTCGGGCCGGAGAGGACGGCGATGTCCCGGCCGAGTACCTCGCGGGCAACCTCACTCATGCGCTGATGCGTTTTCTCGTCCAGCCCTTTGGTTGCACTGACCAAAAGACTGTTTTCCGGCAGGTACGGGTTGAGGGTTTTCAGCGTGGAGCGGATGAACCGGGACGGCACCACCAGTACGGCCAGTTCGGCGGTTTCGGCCCGGGAGGGATCCGACGTCCACTGCATCGATTCGGGCAGGGGCACGCCGGGCAGATAGACGATGTTTTCGCCCGCCTTCCGAATGGCTGCGATTTCCTCTTCGAACGGCCCCCAGACGGTGACCCGGTTTCCATTCTCTGCCAGAATTTTTCCCAGCGCCGTTCCCCAGCCGCCGTTTCCGATTACAAAACACGTCATGATTTTTTCTTTCGCTCAAATTTGTTTTCCGTTCCGGCGAGGAGCCGTTCGATATTGGTGCGGTGCCGCCAGACGATGAGCGCGCCGAGCAGGGTCAGTGCGCAGGCGGTTGCAGCGTCGGTTTGCCCGATTCGCACCCAGCCGGTGATGACCACGGCCAGTGCGGCCAGAATGGATCCGAGGGAGACATAACCGGAGATGAAAAAGACCAGCGTCCAGGTGAGGAGGCCGACCCCCACCGCGAGCGGTGCGATGCCGAGCAGCACGCCCGCGCCGGTGGCGACGCCTTTGCCGCCCTTGAAGTTCAGAAAAACCGGGAAGTTGTGGCCGAGAATGGCGGCGGCACCCAAGAGGATTCCAATGCCTGGAAAGTCCGTGCCGGTTTTTCCTAGTATTGGAAAAACAAAGGCGGGCAGGAAGCCTTTGAGCACGTCGAGCACGAAGCAGGTGATGCCGAGCGGTTTGCCGAGTGTGCGAAGGACATTGGTGGCGCCGATGTTGCCGCTGCCGACGGTGCGGATGTCCACGCCTCTGGTTTTTGCAAGCAGCAGTCCGAAAGGGATGGAGCCGAGGAGATAGGCGCTGAACGTGAGCAGGGTTGCGGAAAGAACGCTCATATTATTTTCCAAACAGTCCTTTCAGTGTTTCCCGTACGGCCCCGTTGCCTTCAATTTCTTTGACATTTTTTTCGAGTTGTTCGAGCAGCGCATCGCCGACGGCTTCTTTGACCGGGCGGCCGGTCGGGCTGCTGCTGCCGGCGGCGCGGTCGAGCAGCTCCCGCAGGGCGGGGGTATCGGCCACTTCCTTGACGCGGTTGGTGAGCGCGCCGGCCAGATCTTTGCCGGAGGGCGCGTTGGTTCCGAGATCTTTGCCGAGTTCTTTAACGGCGGCCGCCCGGCCGATTTCCAGTGCCTGACGGGAGAACAGCGAGCGAATCGCGCCGGTCAGATCGATGGCGGGATGCTGCAGGGTGCCGCGCAGCGGAAGCTGCAGGGCGGTATCGCCGATTTCACGCCGGTACATCACCATGTCGGTGAGAATCAGATCGAGATGCGATCCGTCGAGCCGCCCTGCACGGCAGCGGACAGACGGTTTGATCGAGAACGAACGGGCGGCCATCTCGTTCTTTTCGAGCAGTGTGTCGATCAGTTCGATGTCCATATCAAGGATGTGCCCGGTGGCGGTGAAGTCGGGCTGTTCGGGGTGGACGGGCGGTTCGAGAATCAGGCTGAGGTCGGTGCGAAAGGCATTGCGGTTCTGTTCCAGCGAGCCGGTGAGTTTGAGCAGGGTGTCGGGCTGTTCAGCGGAGGGAATCGAAAACAGATTTTCGCCTTCCAGCCGGAGATCGATGCGGTAGGTTCGTTTTCGATGCGAATCGACATAGCGGACCAGACCGTCGATTTTCACGTGCCGGATCTGAACGGGAAGCGGCCGGGCGCCGGATTCGTCTGTTCCGGCGGGTGCGGATTCCGGTGCAGAGGGTGCCGCCGGTGCCTCGGTGTGTTCGGGGTCATCGGGCTCCGGCGGTGCGGGCTCGGCGGAGGGATCGGGCACAGGGATCGGCTCGGGCAGATCGTCCACAGGTTCAGCGGCCGCTGCGCGCTCCTGTTTCAGCTGTTCGGACAGGTCGCGAATATTGGTGCGCCGCTGCCGGTTTTTTTCGATGGTGAGTACGGCTCCCTCTGCACGGACGAGCGGTACCACGACCGGATCGCGCAGCAGCAGTGAAAAGAGGCTGAGTTGAACGGTGCAGCGATCCGCCGTGAACAGATGCGGCTGGTCGTAGTCCGGCAGATTGCGAACGGTCAGGCCCTCCACAACCGCGCTGCCGTCGAGCAGGCGGATCACGGCGTTGGTGACGCCGATTTCCAGACCGGTGCGCGCCTGAACCGCCGGAAGAACCGTCTTGTTGAGTGCATCGGTTAAACCGCGGGTGAGAAACCACTGCAGGCCGGCACCGAGCAGGGCGATGATCAGGGCGAATACAACGAGAAAGGATATCAGTTTTTTCATGAGGACACCTTACTGTGAACGGGGCGCAAAATCCACCCCATTTATGTGTTTCGCACGGGGGCGGCCTGTTTCTTCATGGAGCGAGCCGGACAAGATCCCATGCACGGCGGTTGAGGCGGGTGTAACAAAGGCGGTCGTGCAGACGGTTTTCGCGCCCCTGCCAGAATTCATAGCGGGCGGGGCGGAGGCGCAGGCCGCCCCAGGTTTCCGGTCGGGGAACGGGTCCGCTGCCGAAGCGCTCGCGGACCGCATCCAGGCAAAGGGGCTTGTCGATCGGGCGGCTCTGGGGAGAGGCCCAGGCGCTGAGCTGACTGTCCCGCGGCCGGGTGGCGAAATAGGCGTCGGATTCCGCTGCGCTGATTTTATGGACGGTTCCTTCAATACGAACCTGCCGTTCCAGCGAATGCCACCAGAAGGTCAGTGCAGCATGCGGGTTGTCTGCGAGTTCGCGGGCTTTGCGGCTGATATAGTTTGTGTAAAACACAAATCCGGCGGGGCTGTGCTGCTTAAGCAGCACCATGCGCAGGGAGGGACGGGCGTTGGAACCGGCGGTCGCCAGGGCGGCCGTGCCGGCATTGCGGGCGTCGGCGGCACGGGCATCAGCAAACCAGCGCTCGAAAAGAGCGGCCGGATCGGGGCCGGCCTCCGGCGGGCCGAACGGGGTGTCGCTGTGAATCGGTCGGTCCATAAGGATGAGTCGGAAAATGCGCAGGAGAGTCAGCGGTTGAAAATCTACCCGTTTTCCGATCGGGTTGAAACTGCCAATTTTATCCAATTAGAGCTTGTACGCCGAGGGTGTCCCGGTAAGATGGGCCGCTCTTAAAAATGAGTGAACGGGAGACGATTGTGCTGGACGCCCGGCTGGGCGCTGTGATAGACAGTCACGCTTTTCGTGCCGAGCTGGCGAACGGCCACTGTTTTACAGCGTATATTGCGGCGCGGGATCGGGAGCGTGAGCCTCCGCACAGCGGGGATACGGTCCGGGTGCAGTTGTCGCCGTTTGCCATGAATGCCGGACGAATTTTATTTGAAGGATAAGGTGAACTCATGAAAGTGAAAGCATCGGTCAAGAAAGTCAGCGCCGACGACAAAATTGTGCGTCGTAAAGGGCGCGTGTATGTGATCAACAAACGCAATCCCCGCCACAAACAGCGTCAGGGCTGAGAGAAGGAGCAGCAGAATTATGCCTCGTATTATCGGTATTGATATCCCCGGAAAAAAGCGGCTGGAGTATGCGCTGACCTATATTTACGGTCTGGGTCTTACGCAGTCGCGCAAAGCCATTCAGCAGGCCGGACTGGACCCGGCCCAGAAAGCGGAGAGCCTGACGGACGAAGAAATTACGAAACTGACCGGTGTTTTGCGCGCTGATTTTACCATTGAGGGGGATCTGCGCCGCGAAACGACACAGAATATCCGCCGCCTGATTTCCATTAACTCCTATCGCGGCTATCGTCACCGGCGGGGACTTCCGGTGCGCGGACAGCGAACCAAGACCAACGCCCGCACCCGTAAAGGGAAAGCGCGCACGGTGGGTGTGGTGCGCGGCAAGGAAGCCCGGTCGGCGGCTAAAGTCGCCGGAAAATAATCTGTTTTGACAAGAGGAATTTATTATGGCTGAAGAAAACAAACCTGTTGAGGACGCGGCGGCGGAAGCATCTGCTGAAACACCTGCCGCTGAAGAAAAACCCGCTGCGGAAAAAAAACCTGCCGAAGAAAAGGCTCCCGTCGCCGAAAAACCGGCTGCCGGGGAAAAGCCCGCGGAGGCCGCGCCCGCAGAGAAAGCCGCTGCGGACGAAAAGGCCCCGGCGAAGAAAAAAGATATTT
>CAZITJ010000007.1:0-50863 GCA_964542135.1 uncultured Verrucomicrobiota bacterium | reverse complement strand
GTTAAGCCCGTTTCAACTAAAGAATCCTCACATAGAGGAAACGAAGCCGAAGCGCAGCGCAGATAATTTTGCAAAGCAAAATAGAGAACGAAGTGAACGGTTCAAACAAAGCAGAGCAATGAGAAACGATAACCATAGCTGCGCGGAACACCCTTTCTTTCCTTCGTTATCTCCGTGTGAAAAAATCCCCGTTTTTGTTCCAAAACTCCTTGACTTAGCGCCATTCCGGGCCGTGCCCGTTTTTTCCAATGGTTGGAAAGAATCCCGCTTGCGGGATTCTTTTTGCAGGACACGGTTGCCACTCCCTGTGGTCGTTGCCTTGCAAGTTCGAGGCGGGATCACGGCAGGCAGGAGAGGAACGGGTCGGCGGACGAGACAATCAGTGTTTTCCCGTCTGCGCGGTGCAGGTTCCATACGCCCGGTTTTCGACAGACCTGCACCGCCGTCTTACATGGAATTTGACGAAGAAATTTTTTCCAGTTGGGCGAGGGCGTTGTGTCACCGGTTTTGACTTCGACCGGCAGCCAGGGGGTTCCATCCCGAACGATCAGGAAATCGATTTCCTGTTTTTCCTTGTTTCTCAGGTAGAAGAGATCAAACGTTCCTTCGCCCATATCGGTCCAGCAATGACAGGCTTTCAGCAGGTGTGATCCCACCAGATTTTCCAGCCGGGCTCCGGCATCCGGAACCTCGCCAAAATCCCACATGTAAAATTTCCCCTCTTTTTTCAGGCTGCGGCTCACATTGCCCGTAAACGGTTTCAGTTCATAAATCAGGTACAGCTCTTTTAAGCCGGCCAGCCAGCGTTTTAATGTGTGATGACTGGTTTCAAGGATCGGCTGAAAGGTTGAAATGCTCAGCGGCGCACCGACCCGTTCGGGCAGCAGTGCCGCCAGCATTTCCACCTGACTTAATTCCTGAATCCGGCTCAGGTCGCGCAGATCCTCGCGAATAACCCGTTCGATGCGTGTGCGTCGCCAAAGGCGGGTTTTGCGGCTGTTTTGGGATAGCAGCGGTTCGGGAAACGGGCCGTAGGCCATCATGTCCTCAAAAATGCTCCGAGCCGATGGGTTGGTTTTTCCGGGCGGGTTTTTGAGTTTTTTTATCACGTCCTCCGGCAGAGGAATCCGGGTGCCGTCCAGCAGCTCTCCCGCAGTAAACGGATGCAGTCGAAAATGATAATAGCGCCCCATCAGACTGTCACTGTTTCGACGATACACATTGAGCCGTGCACTGCCGGTCACCAGAATATCTGCGGGTGATTCCAGCGTGTCATAGACTCCTTTCAGAGACCGCTTCCATCCTTTGGCCTTATGGATTTCATCATACACCGCCAATGGTACGGTGTTTTTCTCCGCAGGCAGGGTGCCCGACGGATTCTGAACCCATTGACGCCGAAAAGTAATGTCGTCCCAGTTGTGGTAAAGAGCGTTTTGATACGTGGACATCATCGTCCGCGCAAGCGTTGTCTTTCCGCACTGCCGGGGACCTGACACGAATGCCATTTTATGATCCGAAAAACAGAGACCTGTTATTATCTTCGACAAGTGTCGCTTTTTCATTCGACCAAAATGAATGATGGGGTCAAAAAAGTCAAGATTCGCCTTCGTCCAAAAATAACGAATCATTCATTTTGGTCGGAAACGCTGAAACTTGCAGGACACGGTTGCCACTCCCTGTGGTCGTTGCCCCGAAGTTTCGGGGCCTCTCTCCCGCTGGTCGAGTCCCCGGTATTCCGGGGAGCGTGTGTTTTTCTGAAACGGGCACAGGCTCCCTTCGGGAAGCCTGTCCTACAATGCAATTATCTCTTTACGCATAGGGCTCATCGCGGCCGAGCTCGCGGCAGAGCGCGTTGATCTCTTTTTTGAGCTCGATCATCCGCAGCTCGCGGCCGACGGCCATCTTGTTGAAGTGTTCCAGCTGCCGGGTATGGTTCTTGAGTTCTTCTTCGGCTTTTTTGCGCTCGGTGATATCCATGAACGATACAACAACGCGGGACCAGTCTTTCTCGAAGCCCGGCACGATCTGGAGGCGAAGATATAGATCGATATGGCCCCGGCTCGGATGTGGAAGGGAAATCTCGATTTCGATGGTGGTTTCGCCGTTTGACAGCGCCACGAGCTCATCCCGGAACGCGGGCAGAGATTTCTCGTCAAAATAGGCATCCAGATTGTCCAGGATGTCCTCCTTTGAGGTCGCATCAAGGAGTTCCAGTCCCGTGGTATTGATGTCCAGAATGCGAATCAGGGAGGCGAATCGCGGGACTTCATCGGGGTGGTCTGCAAAGTAGCGAGCAAAGCTTTTGACGCCTTCACTGCGCAGGCGTTGCATTTCCTGATGAACGCCGGAGAAGTCCTCCTCCCAGATCGATATCGGAGAGTGCTCATAGATCGTGCGCAGGCGTTTTTCGTTCTCAGCCAGTTCCTTCTCTGCCGCTTTGCGGGCTGTGATGTCCGTCAGGGAGCCGACAATCGCAATCGTTTTTCCGTTTTCGACCGCCGGGGCTTCATGCACCTCCACCCAGACGGGGCGGCCGTCTTTGTGGCGGAGCTGCAGTTCATAGGTCGGTTGTGCTTTTCCGGTCTGGATCGCCCGTTCGGTCAGCTCAAAGCCCTTTTCGTTAATCGGGTGATCTGTCGCCATTTCGGTCCAGCGTCTCAGGGCTTCGTCGACCGCATAGCCGAGAATCTCTTTGACCTGCGGGCTGAGGAAGGTCAGCTCGTGGTCCGGCGTATGCGAATAGAAGAGGTTCGTGCTGTTTTCGATGATTCCGCGCAGCTTTTCTTCGCTTTCTTTAAGCTTTTGCTCTGCTTTGATCCGTTCGGTGATGTCCTGATTGGTGCCGGTCATACGGATGGGGTTGCCGTCTTCATAACGAATAACTTTTGCAAAGGCCCGAATATGGCGAATTTCGCCGTCGGGACGGATGATGCGGAATTCGGTATCGAACGGTTTTTCACCCCGCTCGGCAGCAGTTACTTCGGCCACAGCGCGGTTCAGATCATCGGGGTGAAGGCACTGCTGCCATGCCTCGTAGGCGCCGCCGAAGTCTTTTTCGCGAATGCCGTAGATTTGGTACATACGTTCATCCCAGATCAGGGAGTCGTTGACGATGTCGCGGTCCCAGACACCGATGTTCCCGGCCTTTGTGGCGATCTGAAGGCGTTCCCGGGTGGCGTCCATTCTATGGCGAGAGGCACGATCCTTTTTTTCCGCATGCCGGAGCAGGGCATAAAGGCCGGTGGCTGTTACCAGAACAAACCCCCATCCTTTGATGCTTGAAAACCGCAGGAGATCGGTTTTCGATGCGGAAAAGGTTGTGGCAATCCGGTCTGAAAAAAAGATCCACAGCAAACCGAAGATCAGGTACGTCAGACTGACGGCAAGGGAAATGGGTATGCCGAACAGCCGCGGAGCCGGGATTTGGTTTTTTTCGGAGTTCATTGGATGCCTTTCGGGTCAAAAACCGGGTTCCGGCAGGTCGGGAAACTCTTCGAAACGAACAGCAAACGTTGTTCCAGACGCAGGCGGTTTTTCGAGTTCGAGTGTTCCATAACGATATCCCCTCAAGCGGTTCGCTCCAGTATAGAGGCGAACAGGAAAAACGCACCTAAAAAACGGACAGGATTAAAGGGGGGACGTTTGTGTTTTCAGACGGAGGAGCGGCACAACTCAATGCGTCGTTCCTACCCCGATCCTGTGTTATTAGAGTTTTCCAATGATTGGAAAATCTGTGTTGCAGTACTGCTGCCTTGACAGTGCAGGCATAAAAAATATATTGTGCAGGCATGAAAAAGAGGCAAAAGGTACAGTATACGATCCGGCAGATTCCGGAAGAGGTGGATGCCAAGCTGCGCGAGCTGGCGGTGAAGGAGGAGTGCAGCCTCAACTATGTTGTGCTCGATGCGCTGTCCAACGCGGTCGGCGCCAAGGATTCGCCGCCGGTTTTTCATGATCTGGACAATCTGGCCGGGTCGTGGGTGGAGGATAAGGCTTTTGACGAGGCGATGAAGGCCTTTGATGCGGTGGATGAGGGATTGTGGAAATGACGGTCCTGCTTGATACCAATTTTTACACCGCTTTCTGCAAAGGAAACGAATCGGCGGTGCGAATTATTCAGCGGGCGCGAAGGGTTTTTGTCCCGTTCGCGGTGCTGGCCGAATTGCGGGCAGGTTTTCTGTGCGGAACCAAAGCACGAAAAAACGAAAGTGTGCTGACGAGGTTTTTAAACTCGGAACGGGTTGAGGTTCTCTATCCGGACGAAAACACAGTTCACCAGTATGCGGCGATCTTTGCGCAGTTGCGTTTGCTGGGAAAACCAATCCCCACCCATGACATCTGGATTGCGGCACTGGCGGTGCAGCACGATTTGATTCTGGCGTCGTTCGATGCGCATTTTAATCTGCTGCCACAGGTTGCGCGGGCGTCTTAACTTTTCCGCGCCCGGCGGGACAGCCGTCCCTGCTCTCTTAGCTAACGCTTCGCCGGACAAGTCCGGCAACCCCTCCAATGGGGGGGGCGAACCGTAAACCTCTCCCTCATGGTCGTTCATTTCACCTGTGGTGAAATGATGGATCGCTGCGCTTTCGGGCAAACCGGAGCGGCCGGAAGAGGGCGACGCATATGCATTATTAAATAAACGATTGGCGTAATTTTTTTCGTGTTTATCTTATAATGAAAGCAAAACTGCGTATAATACGAATCATCACGGGACATTTTCTCGTTGAGGACCGGACAGGAGGGATCAAATGAGGTGGTTTGTATTTTTAACCTGGATGTCTGCAGTTGCCGTTACAGGAGCGTCTGCCCGGGGAGCGGTGCTGCACGTGGATGCCAATTCCGTCAGCCCGGCGGCACCCTATGACACCTGGGCCAATGCGGCCGGCACTATTCAGGACGCCTTGAATGCTGCCTCAGACGGCGACACGGTGAACGTCACCAACGGCACCTACAGCACCGGCGGCGCTCTGGCCCAGGGCGTGCTGAACCGGGCCGTCATCACCAATGCCGTTACACTTCGCAGCACCGGCGGGCCGGATCAGACCGTCGTTGACGGCGGCGGCAGCAACCGCGTGGTTTTTCTGAATCATCCGGATGCCAGGGTCATCGGGTTCACCCTGCGAAACGGATGGACCCGGTACACATCCAGACCCGGGGCCGGGATCTGGGCTTCGGGCGGCACGGTCAGCAACTGTTATGTTCTCAACTGCCACAGCACCAACTCCTTCGCAGGCGGCCTGTATGCTGAAAACGGGATTGAACTCTATGACTGTTTGATTGCCAGCAACTCCGCACAGTCGAGCTGGACCTCCGGCGGACAGGGGAACGGCGGCGGAATCGTTTTTGCCGAATACAGCACCAGCCGGGTCGAGCGCTGCGAAATCCGCCACAATGTCGCCACCCGCTCCGGCGGCGGCGTTTATTCTGAGGGCCGCGTCGATATGGATGAAAGCATCATCGCGCTCAACCGGGCCGATGACAACGGCGGCGGATTCGCACAGGGCTACTCCCGCGACGGGTATCTCACAGCGCGCAACAGCCTGTTCTATGGTAACTTTACGAAAGCTGACGGCGGGGGCTTTGATGCTCAGGACGAGGACCGTCTGGATAACTGTACAATTGCAGACAATACCGCACTCGGCAAGGGGGGCGGGCTGTTAATGGACGATACCTTCCTTCGCAACTCCATCGTTTACGGAAACCGGGCTTCGGTCGGGGATGACTGGTACAAATCGGGATTTGATGCCGGCTATGCGACCAACTGCATTCTGCAGCCAACCCATGACATCATTACCGACAATGTCATTCCGGGCGACCCGATCTTTACCGATGCCGACAACCACGACTACCGGCCGTCATACGGATCACCGGCCATCGACAACGGATTTAATACCGGCTGGACGGCCGGCGGCAGCGATCTGGCGGGGCAACCCCGCCGCGTCAACGGCACGGTGGATATCGGCGCGTATGAATATCAGCCCGCCATGCTGGCGGTCTCGTTCTCCAATCTTACCGATCGCACAGGATCTGACCCCCTGCAGGTGACATTCCAGGCCGCGGCCGGCGGATCGAACACGACCGGCGTGACCTACAGCTGGGACTTTGACGGAGACGGCAGCAATGAGCTGGCCGGCACCACCTACACCACGGTCACCAATCTATACAGCAGCCCGGGCCTGTTCGATGTGCGGGTCCAGGCGTCGAATGCCGCCGGACATACCGCAGAGCAAACCCGATCTGATTTCGTCAAGGCCGCGGCCTCTCACCTGTATGTGTCACCGTCCGGATCGCACACCTCGCCGTTCACCTCGCAGATTACGGCGGCCACCAACCTGCTTGATGCGGTGGCCCTCGGATGGCACGGATCAACGGTCGAGGTGGATGCGGGCACGTATTCGCTTCATGGTACGGTACGTCTGGAAGAGGGCATCCATCTGCTCGGCCCCGCATCCGGCGCACCCGCCGTCCTGGATGGCCGCGATCTGTTTCGCGTGCTCTCGCTGACACACAGCAATGCCCTCGCGGAAAACCTCACCCTGCAGCGGGGCTATGTGGAAGATCTGGACGGCGCAGGCGCTTATCTCTCGGACGGAGAACTGAGAAACTGCCGGCTGGTGTGGAACAACACATATCGCTACGGCCTTACGGAACAAGGCGGCGGAGCCTATCTGGATGACGGAGGAACACTGACGGACTGTGTGGTTGCCTCCAACAGCGCCGGGCAGGGCGGCGGGGTGTACATCGCCGGCGGGGGCACGGTTTACAACAGTCTGATTTCGTCGAACAAGGCCCGCAATTCCGGATCAGCGGGCGGCGGGATCTACATCCGGGACGGCGGCACGGTTTTGGAAAGCACTGTGCAGCGCAACCGGGGCAATTCGAGCACCGGGGAACGCGGGGCCGGAATCTACCTGAAAGGGTACGGTACCCTGATCAACGTCCTGTCTGTCTCCAACATCGGAACCGGCGTCTACAACGAATATGACACCTCCGCCGATACGCTTTATCAGAACTGTACGATTGCCTATAACACGCAGTACGGGTTGTACAGCGGAAGCGGCGGGGACGGTCTGGTGCGCAACTGCATCATCTATCACAACGGCAGTGCCAACGCGGTGAATCTGGATGCCTTGACCGTCACACACACCTGCATTTCTCCGGCCGCCGGCACGGCCGCGGTTGCGGGCCCGCCGGATTTCGGCCCCGGCCTGCACCTGCTGAGCAGCTCGCCCTGTATCGATGCCGGGTCCTCAGGTGCTGCCCCCGCCGCCGACCGGGACGGCCTGATGCGGCCGCTCGACGGAAACGGCGACAGCATCGCCGCCTGGGATGTCGGCGCGTACGAGCGGGCGGACCGAAACCTGGAACTGGCCGGAAACGGACTGATTGTCACCAACGGAGATGCAACCCCCCGTCTGGCGGACGGTACCGACTTCGGCGGCACGGCGCAGGGCGGGTTGGCCCTGCAAACCTTTACCCTGACCAATCGCGGCACCCATGCCGCCCAGCTGACAGCGAATCCCGCCGTCCGCATCAGCGGGCCGCAGGCGGCAGATTTCACCGTCACCCACCCGCCGGCAGTGCCGTTGCCGGGAACCAACGGGAGCACCTCGTTCACAATCGAATTCGCGCCCCAGGGCGGCGGAGCCCGCACCGCCGAGGTGCAGATTGTGAACAACGACTGGGATCGCTCGCCCTATACGTTCACCGTGCGCGGTGATGGAGAGAATGCGCCCGTCTTCCGGCTGACCGGTGCCGGACAGACCCTTACGAACGGAGCCGCCCCCGCCCGGCAGGAGAACGACACCGACTTCGGCGTTGTTCAGGCCGCACGGGACTCCATTACCAACAGTTTTCGGATCTGGAACGACGGAACCATCGACATGAC
Organism: uncultured Verrucomicrobiota bacterium; assembly: GCA_964542135.1. Classification (GTDB taxonomy): domain Bacteria; phylum Verrucomicrobiota; class Kiritimatiellia; order Kiritimatiellales; family Tichowtungiaceae; genus Tichowtungia. The sequence goes on along the minus strand of CAZITJ010000007.1, from coordinate 42,975 downwards.
GGTGTCCAACATCCACATCTCGCCCACTAATGCGTTCTCTGTTTCCTCGGCCACCAGCGCAACGGTGCCGTCCGGCACATCGATGGTGCTGCAGATTGCATTCAAACCGCAGATGGCCGGGTGCCATCAGGCCACCGCAACCGTTACCCATTCCGACGCGGCCAACAACCCGTTCACCTTTGAAGTCGCCGGCCGGGCCGGCGGGGATGTCGATTTGCAGGTGATGGGGAACGGGTTTTTCATTGCGCCCGGGGACACCACCCCCGCCCGGTCCAACAACACGGATGCCGGTCAGGTTGCGCTCGGCGACGATGCGCTGCTCAGCCTGGTATTAACCAATGCCGGGCCCGATGCGCTGCATCTGCAGGGACCCTCGCCGGTGACCCTGAATCCCTCTGACGGCCCCTTCCGCATCGATAGCGCTCCGGCGACGAACATTGCGGCCGGCAGCGGAACGGATTTACGCATTCGGTTTGAACCCCTGGTCGCCGGGGTCCACACCGCTCAGGTGGCCATTGTCAGTGATGACGCCGATCGAACCCCTTACGTTTTCCATATTGCCGGTACCGGCGGTGGCACACCCGATCTGCACATCACCGGGCGCGGACGGAACATTGACGACAACGACACCTCCCCGGCAATACAGGACGGCACCTACTTCGGAGCCGCCGCCGCCGGACAGGTCGCCGAACACGCCTTCCTGCTGGAGAATACGGGCAGTGATGTGCTCACAATATCCAATGTACAGATCACCGGGGCGGCGCATTTTACCGTTGTCAACCGGCCGGATTCCGTGACACACGGGACCGCCTCCAATCTGCTGATCCGGTTCAGCGGCTCCGCGGCGGGTTATACCAATGCAACCGTCACAGTGATCAGCAACGACCCGGAGACCCCGAACTACACCTTCCGGGTGGCCGGGCTGTCCGTCGTCTCGAACGCACCGGACACGTTTTATGTGAACGCCGGGAACCTTCATGCCCGGCCTCCGTATACCAACTGGTTCACCGCGGCATCAGAGATCGAAGCCGCTGTTGCCGTCGCGTCCGGCCCGGCCGACATCCTGGTTTCCAACACAACCTATACGCTGTCCGAAACCGTTCTGCTGACCGAACCGGTCCATCTGAAAGGATGGGGCGGACAACCCACGGTGGATGCCGCAACGGCTTCCACCTCGGTGGAAAGCCGGAACAGCCATGCCGGCATCAGCGGGTTCCATTTTAGAAACGGTTCCTATCGGGGTCTGGACCTGGTGAGTATCGGGCGGGTCTCCAACTGCACATTCAGCGGTTTCGGGTCGGTGACACAGCAGGCCGACAGCGTGATCAGACTCTATACCAACGGTCTCGTTTCGGACGTCCTGATCCACTCGAATTACACCGCTACGGGGGTTTACATGGAGCAGGGCGGCACGCTTCAACGGGCGCAGCTGATCGACAACATCACGGACGCCGGCGCTCTCCACATCAGCCAGACCGGCACGGCAGACCGGTGTGAAATCCGGGGCAACACCGCTCTGTTCACCCATGACCGCGGCGGGGGCGGCGGGGTCTACATCGACAACGGCGGTCTGGTTAAAAATTCCAGAATCGGGTTCAACAGCGGCCTTGGCGGAGGCGGTGTGCACATGAACTACGGCGGCATTCTTGAAAACTGCCTGATCGACTCCAACGCAGGCGGGCATTATGACAGCGCCTACCTGACCAACTTCATCGCCGGCGGGCGCGGCGGCGGCGTGTTTATCGAAGCGGAGGGGACGCTGCGCCATTGCACGGTCACGGAAAACAGCGCCGAGCTGGGCGGCGGACTGCACCGCTATACCGACGGCGGCACCGTGATCAATTCCATCATCGCAAACAACACCGCCGACAGCGGCTCGAACTGGTATCATGTCAGCGGCGGCGGCACCACGCTCTACACACTGACCGCTCCCGCACTGAGCGGGGCCGGTAATTCCGCTCAGCCGCCGGGCTTCAAGGCGGACGGTTCGTTCGAGCTCGCCTGGAACAGCGCGGCCGTGGATGCGGGCACCCACAGCACGGTCACAACCGACCTCAACGGGATTATGCGCCCGGCGGACGGCAATCAGGACGGAACGGCAACAGCCGATATGGGGGCCTTCGAATTCGAACCGTCCATCCTGCTCTCGACCAACACCCTGACGGTGCCCGAAAACGAAACCGCCGGCATCTCCATCCGGCTCGCTTCCCGTCCGGATCACCCGGCCACCGTAACTGTCGTACGCGTATCCGGCGACACCGATCTGAGCGTTTCGGCCGGCGCGACGCTGACCTTCACCACCGGCAACTGGAGCCAGGTGCAGACCGCCCTGATCGCCGCAGCCGACGATATCGACCGGCTGGACGGCTCCGCCGTTTTCCACGGCCGGCTGGACGGTGCGGCGCAGGCCGCCTTCACGGCAATTGAAGCCGATGACGACACCGGCGGCGCGGTGACGCGCCGCTGGCTGTTCGATCTCGGGGCGGATTCCTACACCACAACCGGCCACTGGAATAATGTAACCGACGAGGGCACCGGAATTCAGGTCGCCAACGCCGTGACAGCCAACGGCGTGTCCACTGATGTTGATTTCAATATCATCGCCGGGTTCAGCGGCATCAATTCCAGCGGACTGGACACCAACACCCTGTACCCCGCCACCGCCCAGCGGGATTCCTTCTATCTCACCGGACCGGGCGATATAACCGTGATGGGGCTGACAGGCAATCAGGCCGAAATCCGGTTGCAGGGCTTGCGCTCCACACACCGGTATGACATCAGGCTGTTTGCCTCCCGTTCCGCCGCCGGCGATTACAATCGAAGCGGCCGCTATACGGTCGGCGCCGAAACCAACTACATGAATGCCGCCGACAACATAACCAACCGGGTGGTATTCACCGGAATGTCGGCAGCGGACGGACAGATCGACATCCTCGTTGAACCGTACGACAGCTCCGGTGCGGGGCAGAGCTACAGTTATGTCGGAGTGCTCGAACTGATCGAGCGCGACCCCGCGGGATCCGGCGATCAGGACGGGGACGGCATGCCCGACGACTGGGAAAACCTTCATGGCGGCGGCGTAACCAACCTGATGCCTGAAGCCGATGAAGACGGAGACGGCATGAGCAATCTGCAGGAGTACATTGCCGGCACCGAACCGACCAACGCCGTCTCGCACTTCCGGATTTCAGCCCTCCGGCCGGTCGCCGGCGAGGCCCGTTACATCCTCGACTGGAACACGGCATCCGGCCGTGTCTACAGCGTATACTGGAGCTCCAATCTGCTGTCGGAGTCCGGATTCCGTTTGCTGCATTCCAACCTGCCCGCCGCGCCGCCTGTAAACACCTGGACCGATACCGTACACAGCGCAGACGAGAAGGGCTTTTACCGGATCGACGTTCAACTGCAAACGCCCTGATCGGCCGGGGCCGACCCGCCTGCCTGAATCGATCAGAGAGTCGGAATCCGGTCTGAAATTCAACCGGGTTGGCGTCAGGGGGGACAGGGCAAGACCAATACGAGCTGGTGTGGCGAACGGGGATCACGTAGTCCGTCGTGAAACGGAGGGCTGTGATTGTTTCCGGGAGGATGCAGCCGGGCTCCGTTTTCTGAAAAATCTGGTAAAAATCTCAGGCGGCACGGGCGTGGGCGACGGCGGCGCGGACGGCTTCCAGAAATGGTTCGCGAAGTTCGGTCAGGCGCGGATCGTCAGCGGGGAAAAGTGCGAGCACGTCCTGCTCATCCAGCTCTTTGGGTTCTTTGAGCGACAGCTCTTCAACAGCGTTTGCAAACGCCGGTTTTTCCAGGCCCTGGAAACGAATCTCCTGCGGAATGCGCTCGAGCAGATCGCGGTAGCCGGCAATGACCGGGCCCCAGGTTTCAGAGTCCTCAAAGCGGTTGAGCACCTTGTTTGATTCCTCACGCCATGGACAGGTTCTTCCCGCCAGCAAAGCCAGAAAGGACGCCGCGAGTTTCTGCACAATTCCCTCTTCGCCGCCGACGGGCCGTTTGGGAAAGAGCACTTTTTTGTGTTTTTCCAGCAATGCATTCAGAATCATTTCAAACTGCACGACGGTTTCGGTTTTGGGCGGTTTGCCGCCGAGCAGCCCGACAACTTCTTCCTGCACGTTCTCAATCTCCGCCAGCCGCAGTTCCGGATCGACAATCAGAAAGGTGTCGCCGCTCTTTTTATGTTCATAGACGCGCACTTTCACGCCGTCTTCACGGGTCTGTACGTCTTTTTCGGCCAGGATTTTTTTGCGCTCGAGCATGACGGCCAGGATGTACATGGCGTTGATGTCATCGGCATCCTCTTTGGCGACCAGTTTGCGCAGCAGACTTTCTGCGCTTTCTTTTTTGACGGGCTCTTCAGGCGGCGGCGGACGATGAAAGGTGCTCCGCCAGACGCTCAGGCCGGGCTCGAGAGTTTGCGAGTCCCAGTACGAGGCGGCGTAGTCCTCGCGCACATAGTCCCCGTCGGTAAAGCGCAGACAGGTGACAATCTGTTCGCCGTCCTGAAAAGCGGTCCCGGTTCCGGCGCAGGTATCCGCGCGGCGTTTAATCTGCCAGTTTTCTTCCCGTGCTGTTGCCATAGATTGCACAACCTACGGACTTTCTCCGGCCGGTTCAATTCAATTGCGAAGCAGGGACATGTTTTGCCGGAAGTAGTGCCAGCCGCTCCAGACGGAAAGCACGGTAACCAGCAGACCGCCCCACCAAAACCATGGTTGAACGGTTTCCAACGGTTGGAAACAGCCGAGGAGCAGGACGGCGATGATGAAGACCATCTGCCAGATGGTTTTGTGCTTTCCCCAGGCTCCGGCTGCCAGAACGATGCCTTTATCCGCGGCCAGCAGCCGCAGTCCGGTGACCATAAACTCGCGGGCAAGGATCAGGGTCACCATCCAGGCGGGCATCACGTTGAGGCCTGCAAACCCGATGAAGGCCGCTGCGGTAAGCACTTTGTCTGCCAGTGGATCCATCAGCTTGCCGAAGTCGGAACAGCCGTAGACGGTGCGGGCGAGGTGTCCGTCGAGCGCGTCGGTGAGCGCGGCGACCACGAAAACGACCAGCGCGGCAATGAGGTTGCCGGGAAACGAGGCGCTCAGAAAAATCATAAACAGACCGGCCAGTGCAAACCGGACAAGCGTCAATATGTTCGGGGGATTCCAGATCATCGGGACCTTTCAATTTGACCGGGCTCAACCAGATAGAGGTCGGGAAGCGGTTCATTAAGCAGGGTGCGGACATCTTCTGTGCGCGGGCCGGCAGCCGGTTCTGCCTGTGTGTTCTGCCGGCGCGCGCAGGTGGACAGGGCGCTGATCAGCACCAGCAGCACAACAAGCCCCGCAGCGATTGCGGCAATAACGCGTATATCGCGCAGCGGCCTGCCGGGTTTTTTTTCCTGCGGGGAAACGGGTCGGGAGGAGCGGCGGCGGGCCGGCAGCCGGTCTTTAAGAAAGGAGCGGATGGCATTAAGTACCGCTCGCGGGTTGAAGCGGGCGGCTGCCTGTCCCCCCGTTTGGCCGTTCGGCTCGCGACGGTGCGGGCCGCGGGTGAAGCGGTCCGGCGGCTCTTCCATCAGCGGTTTGCGTGCCGGGGCATGCCGTTGCATGTATTCCTCAACCAGCGGGGCGGGGTCGATGCCGAGATAGTCAGCGTAGAGGCGAATAAAGCCCTTGGCGTACATCGGGGCGGCCATGTCGGAAAAATCATCGTTTTCCATCGCACGAATGAGCTTGGTCAGGATTTTCGTGGCCCGGCCGGCGTCCGATTCGCTGATGCCTTTGGCTTCGCGGGCGGCTTTGAGCTGTTGTCCAAGTGTGGCCATGGCATGTCCTTTGAATAGAAAATATTGAACAGGAACACCGAATGAAGACGGGCGGAGACGCCCGCGACAATCAGGGTTCGATGTTCGATATTCTACGGTTCATTCTTATATTCCTCTTCATCGTCGGGAACCTCCTGAGAGGCTTCGGCTTCGGAAAGCGGGTCACCGCCGGAGGACTCGACCTGCGGGGCCTCCGGGATATCGCCGTCGAGATCAACAAGGATGTCGCGCGGCCCGGTCTCCGTGGGCGGTCCGATAATTCCTTTTTCTTCCAGAATATCCATCAGCCGCGCGGCGCGGTTGTAACCGATTTTCAGGCGGCGCTGCAGCGAGGAGGTGGAGGCGCGCTTGGTGGTGCGCAGGACTTCGACCGCCGCCTCAAGCAGATCATCGCTTTCGTCCATATCCGGCAGTTCGGGTTTGTTGTTTTCGATCTTCTGCTTGATTTCAGTGATGAACTCCGGCGAGCCCTGCTCGCGGATAAAATCGGTGACGCGGTGCATCTCCGGATCGCTGGTCCAGGTCCCCTGCAGCCGGACCGGCTTGTTTTTGCCGGGCGGCAGATACAGCATGTCGCCCTTGCCGAGCAGCTTTTCAGCCCCGACCGTGTCCAGAATGGTGCGGCTGTCGTTGCCCTGCGCCACCTGAAAGGCGATCCGGCCCGGAATGTTGGCTTTGATGGTCCCCGTGATGACGTTGACGGACGGGCGCTGTGTGGCGAGAATCATATGGATGCCCGCTGCCCGCGAAAGCTGGGCGAGGCGCACAATGCACGGCTCGATTTCCTGCTGAGCCACCCCCATGAGTTCGGCGAGCTCATCCACGACAATCACGATATAAGGCAGCTTGGCCGGAATTCCGCTGTTCCCGGAGGCCGGGGCCTCTTCACCGAAAAGATCCTCCTGCTGTTCGATCGGCCGGCTGTTGAAGCTCTTGATGTCGCGCACCTTCACTTTTTTGAAGAGCGCATAGCGCTTTTCCATCTCTTTGATGGCCCAGCGCAGGCCGAGGGCCACCTTTTTGGCGTCCGTAATAATCGGCACAACAAGATGTTTTAGGTTTTCGTAGGCCTGAAACTCGAAGGTTTTCGGGTCGACCAGAATCAGGCGCATCTGTTCGGGCGTACGACTGAGCAGCAGGCCGGTGAGCAGCGAGTTCATGCAGACGGTTTTGCCCGCACCGGTCGCCCCGGCAATCAGCATGTGCGGCATGGAGGCCAGATCGCCGATGATCTGTCTGCCGCTGACATCTTTGCCGAGGGCCAGCGGCAGGGCGACTTCGGGGTTGTGGAACGGCCGGCTTTCGACCAGTTCGCGCAGATAGACGATGGAGCTTTTGGTGTTGGGCACTTCGATGCCGACCGCTCCTTTGCCGGGAATCGGCGCCTGAATACGGATGCTCTGCGCCCGCAGAGCCAGTGCAATATTGCGCTCCAGCGCGGAAATTTTTTCTACGCGCACACCCGCGGCCGGCGTAATTTCATAGGAGGTGACGGTGGGGCCGGTTTCCACATGCGTTACTTCACCGTCCACCCCGAACTCTTCCAGGGTCGCCTGCAGGATCCCCGCCTTTTCAGCCGTGTTTTCTTTCGAGGCCCGTTCGGCCGCCGAGGGCAGCTCGTTGAGAATGGTAATCGGCGGCAGTTGATAGCCCGATCCGTCGATCCCGGGGGCGATATTGACCGTTACATGGGAAAGATCGCTGTCTGCCGGCGCAGCCGCGGGTTTTTTCTTTTTCAGCACCGGTTTGGGCGGCGGGACCTCTTTTTTCTTCACCGGTTCCGCGGGCGGGGTAAACCGTTCTGCATTCGGAGCCGCCGCGGCTGCAGCGACGGCTGCCGCCGGTTTTTTGCGTCCCTTTTTGTGCCGGGCAGCGGCCGGCGCCTGTTCACGCGCTTCCTTGCGCGCCGCCCGCAGTGCCCGCAGTTTGTCCCGGAGATAAACAAACGGCGTGAACGGATGCATACCGGTCAGCTGCAGAATGGCCAGCACCAGAACGGTAACAAACAGAACGCCCGCGCCCGTGTGACCGATCCAGCGCCCCAGTGTGCGGAGGGCCAGCAGGGAGCCGATCAGCCCGCCGGGACTGCCGGCATTGAGCGCCTGTGTGGCATCCGCCCAGAACACCGGCTGATATTCACACAGCGCCGCCAGTGCCGCCAGGCCGGCCGCCAGCCAGGCCCAGACCGGGCCGATGCGCTCATAAGAGCGGAGCGTCATCAGCAGGCCGCCGGTCAGCAGAATAAACGGCATCAGATAGCCGCCGAGACCAAACAGCAGAAAGCCGATGCCTGCGAACCAGGCCCCGAACGGACCGACCAGATTGTGCGGCGGGGAGGCCGGCGGGCTGTTTAAAAAGCCGAGATCCTCCCAGCGATAGGAAAACACCGACAGAAAGCTGAGCAGACAGAGGGCCAGCAGGATAACGCCGACGGCCTCGCGCCGCGGGGAGCGAACCGGTTCGGATTGCTTCGATTTCTTTGCCATTGCGCAGATTATAGGGATCAAACGCGGATTATGAAGTCTGAACCTTTGTAATTATGCAGATTTGATGAAGCGCGAAGAGTTTTGATCGGCTCCGGTTTCTGGTCTATGCTCGCACTCAGTACAAAACAAAAAGAGGTGGATATGTGGGGCGTATTGTTTGCGGTTCTCTTTGTTCTCACGTTAACAGGCGGCGTGGTTCTGCTGATTAAAAACGGCCGTCTGGCTGCGCAAAACGCAGCGCTCCGGACAGAGCTGGAGAGCGAACGGAAAAACCGTGCGGAAAAATCCGTACAGCTAAAAACCGAGTTTGAAAATCTCGCCAATCGGATCTTTGAAGAACGCGGGCAGGCGCTCGTTTCTCAAAATCAGTCCAAACTCTGCGATCTGCTCAAGCCGCTCGAAAAAGAAATCGGACAGTTTCGTCAGCGCGTTGATGCGGTTCATACCGAAAGCACCAAACAGTCCACGGCGCTGCTTGAACAGGTGCGGCAGCTTCAGCAGGTCAGTAAAACCGTCAGCGAAGAGGCCGTCAGTCTGGCCGAAGCGATTAAAGGAAACGCCAAAACGCAGGGGGACTGGGGCGAACTGGTCCTCGAACGCATGCTGGAAGCCTCCGGGTTGAGCGCAGGCCGCGAGTATGAACGCCAGGCCTCCTTCCGCGACGACGAAAACAAAATCAAGCGCCCCGACTTTGTCGTCCATCTGCCCGGGCAGAAATCCATCATCCTCGACTCCAAAGTCTCACTTACCGCCTATGAACGCTATGCCAATGCGGAGGATGACAATCTGAAAGAGCAGGCGCTCAAGGAGCACCTGCTGTCTGTGCGCAAACACATGGAAGTGCTCAACGGCAAGGACTACACCGACCTGCTCGGCAGCAAAACCCTCGACTTTGTCATCATGTGCATTCCCATCGAACCGGCCTACCAGGCCGCCATGGAACACGATAAAAATCTGCTTTACGATCTCGCCGGAAGTCGTGTCGTGCTCACCGGCCCCGCCACGCTCATGATTACCCTCAAGCTGATTGCCCAGATCTGGCGGCGTGAAAATGAACAGCGCCACGCCGTGGAAATTGCCGAACAGGCCGGGCGCATGTACGACCAGGTCCGGCTGGTTTTCGAAGCCGTACAGGAGGCCCGCAGCCGAATGGAAAGCGCCTCGAACGCGCTCGATCTCGCTGCCAAACGGATCGGAGAAGGACGCGGCAACCTCATTAAAAAGGTCGATGCTCTGCGCGACCTCGGTGCCAAAGTTAAAACACAGCTTCCCGCTGATATCGTCGAAAAAGCCCTTGAAACCGGAGAGGCCGACCCGTCGCCCGGCGCATAGTTTCTAATCGCGGGATGCGGAGCGGCGGAACCTCCGCGTCGCCGTGTTCGGCAGGCCATACACTCACTAACGGAATGTATGCAGAACCAAACGCCGGGCATTTTCATATATTCCCATACCTGCTTAAGTATGGGAAATACAAACTATTAATAATAAACAACATACAAAAACGATGCTGGATATAATGAACAATTAAATGCTTTTTTGCATACGGTTGAGAGCCAAGGCAACGGAGGGTGGGGCGAGGAGGCCTTTACAGGGTTCGGCATTTAAAAATAACGACGACAGGGATCCGGGCGAGCTGGGGATAGAGGTCGCGCCAAGCCCCGCTTTCGTAGGGAACCGTTTCGCGGATTTCTGATTCCGTCATGTCTGGGATGGGAAGAGGAGCCGGCTCAAGCAGACGCTCCACAATCAGACCGGCATCATGAATCCATTCGGCAACCTGCGAAAGTGGCCGGGGTTGCGCAGCGTTCAGGGTCTGATCATCGCGTGCCATGCGGATGTCAGCTTCCGGATGAAAATAGTCCGGCAGAAAGAGGCCGTCTTCACAGGCGCTTATTTCCAGCCATTCTCCGGAATACAGCGGATGACCGGTTGTCAGCAGAAAGACGCCGTTCGGCTTAAGCCGCATCGCCGCATTCGCGATGACGTTTTTGGGGTCAGCGGAAAAAGGCAGGGCGTAGGTCGAATGAATGAGATCGAATAAAGCCGCCCCGCTCGTCACGTCGTTCCGGCCCCCCCTCCCGTGGAGAGGGCTTGAACCGATTTCCTTCTGCGCAGGGGTGGCCGCAGGGCGGGGCGGGTTTTGAAGATCCTCTAACGAGTCCATGGACATGCAGCGAAAATCGACGTGAACGTTTTCAGTTGCGGCGAGCTTGCGACCGTGTTCAAGCTGTTTTTCGGAAATATCGATGGCGGTGCACTGCGCACCCTGTTTGGCCAGAAAGATGGAGTTTTGTCCTGCGCCGCAGCCGATTTCCAGGCATTGGAAAACCGAAGCGGTGTTTTTTCCAATGGTTGGAAGAAGCCGGAGCACGGAGTCGCCGGGCAGGAGCGGTCCATAGTGAAAGTCTTCGGTGGAGATGCGGGTTTCGCGCTGGTACTCCCCGGCAAGGTCGTTCCAGTAGCGTGCGCTGCTTTCATCGGTGTTGATTTCAGTGTGCATAGGGTCCTGTTTCCCGCCGAAGGGAGGCGATGAGCCGGTCGAGCAGCAACCGGTTGACTTCGAACGATTCGGGATGGGACCATAGAATAAGGGTGAGCAGGCAGGTGTCGTTTCCGTCAATGGTGTAGGCGACGGTGCGGATATCGCCGCGATAGGTGACATCCCGGCTGGTCATGGTGAAGGTCTCGTACAGAATGGGGCGCGGGGCGATATCAATGTACGGAACGGTGATGCGAAATGCGTGATTGGTGAAAAACGGCATGGCGTGCAGGCGGCGGGCATCGCGTTTGAAGTCACGCTTCAGCATGTTTTCGGTGAACTGCGGCGGTTTGGCACCAAGATCCAGGTTGATCCGTATGATTTCCAGTGCGATGGCGCTGTTTTCTTCTTTGTTCAGGAAGACGGTTTCGCTGAATGCGCCCAGCGTGCTTTCCCACAGCCCGTTGCCCGGCAGAAAACGCAGCGGGAGCCGCTCGGCCTGCTCCCAGGGCGCCGGCGGCAGGCCGATGGATATTTCGTATTCGGGCTGAACAAAGCGGTCGGCGGTGGTATAGGCCGGCTCAAAGGCGGAACAGGCGCTCAGCATGAGCAGAAGCAGAGGGAAAGCGAACCCGCACAGCCTCATGGCGACTCCTCCGGGGCGGCGTTGGAGAGCGAGTGCAGCGCCGGATGGAGATCATTCAGCCGGGCGATCAGATCGCCCGGCAGGCCGTTGGTTTCCGCGGCGCTGCCGGTGCCGGATAAAAACGGGCGTTTAAACGTAACCACCCGGTCGGGTTGCATATAAATCAGTTTCAGTGTCCGGCGGTCGATCACATACAGATACTCCGGTTCGCCGTGTTTCGAGACGTAGGCTTCCACGCCGGGATCAAAATCACGTTCGATCTGCAGCCGCATCATGCCCGGACGGGACTGCACCGGAACCACAAAGCCTTCAAAGGCGGATTGAGTCCATCCGTGCCGTGTGGCGGCGCAACCGGTCAGCAATAAAACAGCCAGCCAGCAGCTTATCCGTTGTATGCCCGTTCGTTTCAACCCGATCACCTCCTTGATGGCGTACCATATGCCGAGCGGCCGGGGATGAACAGACCGGGGTTGCACTTTTTACAATCATCGCTGGAAAAAACGAAACACGGTTATGCCGTGCGGCGCAGGCGGGCGGGGAGGATTTTGAGCTGGTCGCGGTATTTGGCGACGGTACGGCGGGCGATGACGATGCCGTTTTTGCGCAGTTCATCGGCGATGCGCTGGTCGGAAAGCGGTTTGCGCTTGTTTTCATTGCGGACGATGTCGGCCAGTGCGCTCTTGATGGCGGCGTTGGATATGATCGAACCGTCTGCCTGGGCGACACCGGTGGTGAAAAAATATTTAAACGCAAGCGTCCCCTGGGGCGTGGCCATATATTTTCCGTTGCAGGCCCGGCTGACGGTGGTTTCGTGGACATCGAGCACATCGGCAACCTGTTTCATCGTGAGCGGCTGCAGGGCGGTCACCCCGTTTTCGAAGAAGGGTTCCTGCACCCGGACGATTTCGCAGGCGATGCGGTAAATGGTGTCCTGCCGCTGATCGATGCTGCGGATGAAGAATTTGCTTTTGGCGATTTTTTCCCGGATGTATTTGCGGGTTTCGGTCGCTGTGGATTTGTCTTTGAGAAGCTCGAGATATTTTCGGCTGATGAACAGGCGAGGGTAAGGGCTCTTGTTCCGGGTGACGGTCCAGACGCCGTCTTTTTTCTCCACGGTCACTTCGGGAATGATGTATTCGGTGCGTTCGGATGTGATATGTCGGCCGGGCTTGGGGTCAAGATCCGCAATGCGTTCGCCGATTTTCCGGATGGTGCCGACCGGCAGGTGCATGGCGCGGGCGATCTGTTCATAGCGGTGTGCGCCCAGATCGTCTAGATGACTCCGCACCAGCGTCGCCTCCAGGCTGTCCGCGCGGCCCTGCCGTTGAAGCTGCAGCAGCAGGCACTCGCGCAGGTCGCGTGCGCCGACGCCGGGCGGATCAAAGCCCTGTATGATGCCGATGATGCGCTCGAAGAGATCCTCCGGAAATTCCGGCGTGGTGCCGATGATGCCGTCGAGATCCATCCGCAGATAGCCGTCATCATCAATGCTTCCGATCAGCACTTCCGCAATTCCGCGCTCCCGCTCATCGAGACCCGCATACGCAAGCTGTTCGAGCAGAGTCTCCTGCAGGGATGCGGAATCGGAAATGGAATCCATCATAAACTGGTGCCGTTCGTCATCGGCGCGTGTACGCACCTCACGGTTGGAACGAAACGCATCATCCCGTTCAGCCAGCTCGCTCAATTCGCCGATTTCCCGTTCTTCGCGAAGCTCTTCGCGGGCCGCTTCGTCAAAATCTGTGGATTCCTCCACCTCCGATGCTTCACGTTCCAGGGTGGGGTTGCGATCCATCTCCTGATGAATCATGGTTTGCAGATCCAGAATGGGGGCCTGCAGGATATTCAGAGACTGGAGCATCTGCGGCGTGAGCGACTGCTCCATCCGCTGCTCCTGGGTCTGACTCAGATAAGGTCCGTTTATTTGCATTTTACAAACCGGCGGTTTTGCCTGAACATGCCGGATTGTTTTATCATACCTTATCAGTCCCTGTAACATTCTATTTTTGATTCCATGGCACTTAAAATCTGTGTATTAGCCAGCGGCAGCACCGGAAACTGCACTTTTATCGGCACGGAGAACACCCGAATCCTCGTGGATGCGGGCCTTTCGGCGCGCCGTACGGCGGAGCGACTGGCGGCGATCGGCGAGCGCCCGGAAAGGCTCGATGCCGTGTGCGTCAGCCATGAACACGGCGACCATGTGACCGGACTGCGTGTGCTCCAGAAGAAATACGGAGTGGACATCTATGTCAACGGCGGCACACTGGATGCGCTGCGGGCCCGGCGCAAACACGACGGGATGGCCTTTCGCCAATTCACAACCGGAGCCCCCTTTGCAATCGGGGATTTGACGCTTGAACCGTTTATGGTGCCGCACGACGCCTATGAACCGGTGGGCTTCATTATTCATGCCGGGAGCCTGTCGGTCGGCGTGGCAACGGACATCGGGACGGTGACCGGGCTGGTGCGGGAAAAACTGCGGCCTTGTCATGCCGTGATCATTGAAGCCAATCACGATGATGATCTTCTTCATGCCGCTGACCGGCCGTGGACGCTGAAACAGCGCATTCGCGGCAACCAGGGGCATCTGTCCAACCGGGCGGCCGCCGCCCTGATTGCAGAGATCGCCGGCCCCCGGCTGCGGCATCTTTTTCTTGCGCATATGAGCGCCGATTGTAACAGTCCACACCACGCCCGAACGGCCGTGGAAACCGCGCTGAGCGGAGCCGGCCACACGCACATCAGTGTAGAACTGACCGGTGCGGACGGCGTCAGCGAGATCTTGGAGCTGGACTAATGGAGTTTTGGAGTGAAGGAAGAGGAAAACGGACCGGGTGTGTCCCTTTTGTCGGGGAGTAGAAAATATCCGCGGCTCCGTTACTCCGGTATTCCAACATTCCGTTTTCTGAGAGGAAAACGTTTTTATGCCGAACCGGTCAAACGAACGACTTGAACAGAAGCTTCTGAAAGTGATTTCCCGCGAAATTCGCGGGAAACGGGCGGCGTGCCTGCGTGCATTTCTTAAAGGGCTGTCCTGGCTGTTTGCTGTGCTGGTACAGCTGCGCCTGCTGCTGCATAAACATCGGATTCTGAGGGCCAGTACGCTGGGCTGCCAGGTGATCAGCGTCGGCAACGTGACGGTCGGCGGCACGGGCAAGACGCCGATCGTGGAAACCTTTGCGCGCTCGCTTCAGCAGAAGGGGCGCAAGGTGGCCGTCCTCAGCCGCGGGTATAAGAGCCGCAAAACGCCGCTTCTGCAAAAGCTGCTGCACCGCAGGGAGCGCCTGCCGCGCGTGGTGTCCGACGGGGAGCGTCTGCTGCTTAACTCCGATCTGGCGGGAGACGAGCCCTACATGCTGGCCTCCAATCTGCCCGAGGTGGTGGTGCTGGTGGATAAGGACCGCGTCAAGTCCGGCAAATATGCCATTCGCACGTTCGGCTGCGACACGCTGGTGCTCGACGACGGATTCCAGTATCTAAAACTTCAGCACCGGCTCGACATCGTGCTGGTGGACTACACCAACCCCTTTGGCTACAACCGCGTCCTGCCGCACGGCCTGCTGCGCGAACCGATGCGCAATCTGAAACGTGCCGGGTTCATTTTCATCACCAAATGCCCGCCCGAAGGTGCGCCCGAGCTCAAGCAGAAGCTGCGTGAACTCAACCCGACCGCCGAGATTTCCGAGTGCCGGCACAGCACAAAATATCTCGAAAACCTCTATACCCGCGAGCGGGTCGAACTTCGTTTTCTGGCCGGCCGGCGCGTGGCGGCGGTTTCCGGAATCGCGGTTCCGGACAGCTTTGAAAACGGGCTGACCGGGCTGGGTGCGCAGATTGTACACAGCGCCCAGTATGCCGACCACCATCGCTATACTCAGCAGGAAATTATCGAAACCATCAACCGCGCCGTCGAAGCCGGCGCCGAAATGATCATCACCACCGAAAAGGACGCCGTGCGCTTCCCGCTGATCGACCGCTGCGACCTGCCCGTGCTCTTTCTGCGCGTGGAAATCGAAATGCTCTCCGGCTCCGAGGCCTTTAACGACTGGATTGACCGGATCTGTTTTAAATGAAAACAAGGGGACAGAAAGCCTTCTTTTTTGATCGCGACGGCGTGATCAATGTAGATCACGGCTATATCGCTGCGGTGGAAAATTTTGAGTTCATGAACGGACTGTTCCCGGTCATGCGCGCGCTGGCTGACAAAGGCTATCTGCTGATCGTGGTCACCAATCAGTCCGGCATCGGACGCGGATACTACACGGAAGAGGATTTCAACCGCATCAACGAATGGATGCTTCAGCGCTTTGCTGAAGAGGACGTTCACCTCGCGGCGGTTTATCACTGCCCGCACAGTCCCGAAGCGGGCTGCGCCTGCCGCAAGCCCGCACCGGGCATGTTCCAGCAGGCTGTTCGCGAGCACAACATTGATCCGGCTGCCTCCTGGATGATCGGCGACAAGGACGCCGACATGCAGGCCGCACAGGCCGCGGGAATTCCCAACCGCGTATTGATCGGCGGGGCCGATCCGGTGCATAGTACCCACCGGATTTCCAATTTGTCCGAACTGCTGGATCTGCCGGTATGAGAAACTGTAAAGACAAAATTCTGACGCAGGAGGCCATGCTGACCGAACGGGCTGCCCTGAAAGCCGCCGGGAAAACCGTGGTCTTCACCAACGGATGTTTCGACATTCTGCACCGCGGACACATCCGCTATCTGAATTTTGCCCGGCAGCAGGGCGATGTGCTCATCCTCGGCATGAACTCCGATGCGTCGGTGAAGCGCAATAAGGGCGAGGACCGCCCGATCAACTCTGAGCAGGATCGCGCCGAGGTGCTCGCCGCACTGGAGTGCATTGATTATGTCGTACTGTTCGACGACGATGAGCCGCGCGAACTCATCGAAGCACTGCTGCCCGACGTGCTCGTCAAAGGCGAGGACTGGGCGCACTACGTCAGCGGACGCGAAGCCGTCGAAGCCGCCGGCGGGAACGTGGTACTCGCCAAAATGGTGGAAGGACGCTCCACCACCGGAACGATTGAGAAAGTACTGAAGGTTTACGGAGACAAACAATGAGTATCAAAACGATTGTCACGGGCGGAGCCGGGTTTATTGGAAGCAACGTGGTGCGTGAACTCAACGCCCGGGGCGAGACCGACATCCTGGTTGTGGATGAGCTGGGCGAGGACGAAAAGTGGCAAAACCTCGTCGGACTGGCCTACGAGGACTACATAGACAAAGACGATCTCTTCGACTATCTCGACGGCGTTTCCATGAGAAAGGTAAACGCCGTGTATCACCTCGGCGCGTGCAGTGCCACCACCGAGACGGATGCTGATTATCTGGCCTATAATAACTATCACTACACCCGCGCGTTGTGCGAAAGCTGTCTCGATGCCGGGACCCGCTTCGTCTATGCCTCCAGCGCCGCCACCTACGGCGACGGCACCCTCGGCTACTCCGACGCCGATACCGATACGCCGACATACCGCCCGCTCAACATGTACGGCTATTCCAAACACATGTTCGACCTCTGGGCGCTCAAAAGCGGCGCGCTCAAAACCATCGCCGGCCTCAAATACTTCAACGTCTACGGCCCCGGCGAGGCGCACAAAGGCGACATGCGCTCCGTCGTCCACAAATCCTTCGGGCAGATCCGAAAAACCGGCAGGGTGCAGCTCTTCAAATCACACCGGCCCGACTATAACGACGGCGAGCAGGTGCGCGACTTCATCTACGTCAAAGACGCCGTGGACATGACCCTGTGGCTCGGCGAACACCCCGAGGTCGGCGGACTCTTCAACTGCGGCACCGGCACACCGCGCACCTGGGTGGATCTCGTCAGCGCGGTATTCGCCGCCATGGATCTCGAACCGAATATTGAGTTCATTCCCATGCCCGAACATCTGCGCGAAAAATATCAGTACCACACCTGCGCCGACATGGCCAAAATCCGCGCCGTCGGCTATCCCGCTGATTTCCAAACATTGGAAAACGGCATTCGTGATTATGTTCGAAATCATCTGATGAAATAAATGAAACCGCCCGCCTCCATCCTCGAACAGGCCGCCCAAAGCCGCATCCTCGTCGTCGGCGACGCCGTGCTCGACGCCTACGACTTCTGCTACACCGACCACAGCCGCCCGTCCCCCGAGCGGCCCGACAAACGCGTCTACACCGCCCATCGCCTCGAGCGCATGCTCGGCGGCGCCGGCAATGTCGCCGCCAATCTCGCTTCGCTCAAAGTCGGCACCTCGCTGCTCTCCATCTGCGGCGACGACGGCAACGCCCTCGAAATCCGTCGCATCTGCGAAGCCGCCGGTATTCAGCACCGACTCATCGAAGACCCGTCCCGCCCGACGCCCGTAAAGACCCGTCTTTACATAGACGACCAGTACATGCTCCGGCGCGACGACGAACAGCAGCACAACGTCTCCGCCGAACTCTCCGCCCGGATCACAAAAACATTTGAGGAAATCCTCGATTCCGTGAATGCCGTGATTTTGAGCGACTACAACAAAGGCCTCTTCACCGCCGAAAACGCGCAGGCCATGATCGCCCTGTGCAAAGCGCGCGGCATCCCCGTTGTCGTCGATCTCAAACCACCGAACGCCTCCCTCTTTTCCGGGGCCACCGTCGTCGCGCCCAACCTCAAAGAGGCCCGCGAAATCTGTTCAGAGTTCGATTCGAATCAACCCGAAGCCTCCCTGCGCGCCATTCACGACATTCTGAACGCCGAAAACGTCATGGTCACCCTCGGCAGCGAGGGCATTCTCGTCTACGACGGGCAGAGCGTCGCCCATATTCCCGGCCGCAACGTCAACGCCGTGGATCCCTGCGGATGCGGCGATACCGTGCGCGCCTGCTTGACCATCGGTTTGGTTTGCGGGTTGTCTTTGGCCGAAGCCGCAGAATTCGGTAACCGCGCCGCCTCCCTCGTCGTCCAGAAACTCGGAACCGCCACCCTGACCCCCGAAGAACTTGAGAGGGTCGACTGAAATGACAAACGCGCAAGACATTCAACCCGCCGATTTTTCTGACAACCTCTTCTGGGATGCAGATCCGGCGGGGATTGATATGGAGCGACACATCAAATACATCGTTGGCCGTGTTCTCGAGTTCGGAACCCTCAGCGACTGGCGGCTGCTTTGCCGTCGCTACACCTTGTCAAGGATTGTGGAAATCGCCAGAAGCCTGCGCTGTCTGGATCCGAAGGCGGTAGCTTTTTTGTCCGTTGTAGGGGGTGGAATTCCCCGGGAGTTGTTCCGATGCTGCACCCAGAAACCGTTAACAGCAACACACTGGAACTGCTGAAGCAGATTCAGGTCCATCCGGTGTTTGCGCAGACCCGTCTGGTTGGCGGAACCGCACTGGCGTTGCAGATCGGGCATCGCCGCTCTATGGATCTCGATTTCTTCGGCGGACTCAGCGTAACACCCATGGAATGCCGCCAAGCACTTGAAGCCTTCGGCCCGGTCTCCTTGCGAAACAGCGGCAGAACGATCCAGCAATTCATGGTTCGAGGTGTCCGCGTTGACGTTGTGGAATACTCCTATCCATGGCTGGATCAGGCCGTTGTAGAGGACGGCCTGCGGCTGGCGACCTGCCGGGATATTGCCGCCATGAAACTTTCTGCAATTACCAACCGGGGGACAAAAAAGGATTTTGTTGATATGGCATTTCTGCTGGAGCGGTTTTCTCTGGCGGAAATGCTGAACTTCTACGAATCCAAGTTCTCGGACGGGGCGGCGTTCCCGGTGTTGAAAAGCCTGGTCTTCTTTGACGATGCCGAAGAAGACCCCATGCCGGAAATGCTGACGGAGATGGACTGGTCGTCGGCCAAAAAGAAGGTTGCGAGCGCCGTTGCGGAAATAGGAAGCGGCATCTGATATGCGTTTTGCCGCTTGTGCTTATTCCCGGCGGCTTCTAAATTCAGGCATTCTGGTTAATAAAAGGACGTAGAAATGAAACTCATTCTCGCTAAACGCTTTTCCGAATTGCAGCAGGTGCTCAACAATACGCTCGAAAAACGTGCCGACGCCATTGAGCGCGCCGCAGCCCTCATTGTCGAAACCTATCGCGCCGGGCACGGGGTTTTCCTCTTCGGGAACGGCGGCTCGGCCGCCGATGCGCAGCACATGGCCGGCGAACTCAACGGACGGTTCCTCAAGGAGCGCCGCCCGCTCAAAGCGCAGGCGCTCGTCGGCGATGCCGCAACCGTCAGCTGCATTGCCAACGACTACGGCTACGATCAGGTTTTCGCCCGCCAACTGCTCGCCAACGCCGTTTCCGGTGATGTTGCCTTCGGCTTTACCACCTCCGGCAATTCCCAAAACGTAATCGAGGCGTTCAAGGCCGCCCAAACCATCGGGGTAAAGACCATTGCCATGACCGGGCAGGGCGGCGGCGAACTCGCCGCGCTCGCCGATGTGCTTATTGATATTCCCAGCACCTTCACCCCCCACGTGCAGGAAACCGGCCTGGCCATCTACCACTGCCTTTGCGAGCAGATCGAAAATACCATTGCTGAGTGATCTATGAGCGGCGAATCCATATTGATCGTCAGTCCGAACTGGATCGGCGACGTGATCATGAGCATGCCCGCCGTGCAGATGTTTCGCACCGAGCACCCGGACGCGAACATCACCATGCTCTGCAAACCCGTTGTTCTGGATTTGTGGAAAATGCATGACGCACCGAACCGTTTCCAGTGTCTGGAAAAAACAGGCCGTATGTTTCCAATGATTGGAAAACTCCGGAAGACTCATTTTGACCGCGCCTGCATCCTGCCCAACTCCTTCCGGTCGGCACTCATTCCGTTTCTGACCGGGATTCCGCGGCGCGCGGGATTCCCCGGACAGTGGCGGCGTGGGCTGCTGACCGAGGGGATCGCCCGCCCCGGCGGTCACCAGCAGTTCGAAGCCATGAGTATTCTGGGTGTACAGGGCGAGCCGCCCGCGCCGCACATTCGCGTTCCCGAAGAAAGTTTCCAATCCCTGGAAGAAAAACTCCAAACGGTTCCAACCCCGGGAAAGACCGGCGCAGAGGGGTTCCGGTCCTTGGAAAAACCGCTGATTACGCTGCTGCCGGGCGCGGCGCGCGGGCCGTCCAAGCGTTGGCCGGCAAAACATTTTATTGCGCTGGCCAACCGGCTGCGTTCAGATCAGGGCGCAACGGTCATGCTCGCCGGCGGGCCGGGCGATGCGGCGCTTTGTACTCAAATTGCCACAGCCTCCGGGGCGCTGAACCTGGCCGGACAAACGACGCTCGCCGAGTGGGCCGCGCTGCTCAAGCGCAGCGACTGCGTGGTGTCGAACGACAGCGGCGGAATGCATCTTGCCACCGCAGTCGGCACACCCGTCGTCACCATTTTCGGCGTCACCGATCCGTCGAAGACCGGCCCGCTCGGCCGCGCAACCGTGTTGCAGAAAAGCGACATGCGCTCCCGCGACGTCGCCCGCAACTCCGACGCCGCCCGCCATGCCCTCGAATCCGTTTCCCCGGACGAAGCCTACGCAGCAGCAGCGGGGTCAGTCTAAGCATTGAGCGTTTTGGGTTGCTAAAAGCAGTCTTGAGTGATTTGATGTCCGGCATGGCGAGACCTTTAAGAGTGGAATACCCGGGGGCCGTGTACCATGTGATGAGCCGCGGCAATAATCAGCAGGAGATTTTCACGAGTCCATCTGATCGACGGCTTTTTCTGGATTCTCTCGGGGATGTTTGTGAACAGACCGGTTGGCGGATTCACGCTTATGTGTTGATGCCGAATCATTATCACTTGTTGCTGGAAACGCCGGAAGCGAATCTTGTGGCAGGAATGAAATGGTTCCAGGGGACATACACACAGCGGTTTAATCTTCGTCATAATCGTTGCGGGCACCTTTATCAGGGGCGTTATAAATCGTTGCCGGTTGATGATTCAGATGCATCATATTTCCGAAAGGTGGGTAATTATATTCACCTAAATCCATTGCGGGCAGGGGTTGTTCGCTCAGAACCCGAGCTGGCTGGGAACCCTTTGCTTTGTAGCTACTCCTGTTATGCCGGGGTATCCGACCCTCCAGTGTGGTTGGAAAAAAAACGATTGCTCGCGATTTGTTCAGCAAGCAGTGAGATGCAATATCGTAGATTGATAAAGCAGAGGGTGTCGAAACTGAACGGGCAGGAGGCCGAAGAAATCCAGACCGCCGGATGGTTTTATGGCGAAGAAGGCTTCAAAAAATTTCTAAGCGAGAAAATAGATAAAAAACTGCAGGGGAATGATAAGGCACTGCATGGAGATCAGCGCACAGATCATGGGGTTGCGCAAGCTGAACAACTGATTCAAACAGCGCTTGAAAAATTTGGCATAAGCGAGGAGGACCTCTTAAGGCGTCGGCCTGTTGACGAAAAAAAGCAATCGTTGGCCTGGCTGATAAAGTCCAAAACTACACTCACGGCTTCCTGGATTGCGGACAGGCTTTCGATGGGGCACCGAACTAATGTTTCCAGAGCGGTGAAAAAAATGAAAAAAAATCGAGAGCAATCGGCTTCGATTAAATAAAATGCTCAATGCTTAGGCTGACCCCATTTGATTCCATGGTAGGGCTTGGAGGAGATGGCGGTTCATGATAGAACCCTGTTTCTATGAAAAAATCTGCATTCAGAGTACCGAAGACGGTGCGCCTGTTTATTCCGTATTTTGCGCTGCTTAAACCGGTAAAAAAACAGTTTTTCGGAGCCCTGATTTGCGGGCTGATTTACGGTGTTTCCAGCGGTTTCGGTTTTCCGTTTATGGCATACAAGATTCTGCCGGCGGTATTCGGTGAACATCCGCCGACCGGCTGGTTGCTGGCCGGGGTGGTGTCGATTCTGCCGGCGGCGTTTCTGGTGCGCGGCGTCAGCCATTTTTTTAATATGTATTTGTCGGCCTGGTGCGGTGTTCGGGTCCTGGTGCAGCTTCAGGAACGCATTTACCGCAAGCTGCAAAGCCTGCCGTTGTCGTTTTTCAGTCAGTCGCGCATTGGCGACCTGATGATCCGCGTCAGCGGGGATGCCAATGTGGTGCAGACGGTTGTCGCCGGGGTATCCAATGATTTGATCAAGCAGCCGGTAACCTTTCTCGGGGCGATCGGCGCACTGGTTTATATGGCGCTTCAAAAAAAGGAGATGCTGTTTATTCTGTTTGCGCTGGCGATTATTCCGGCCTGTGTGCTGCCGATCCGCTATGTCGGCAAGCGCCTGCTCGCCCGTGCCCGGCAGCTTCAGGAGAGCACGGGCAGCATTTCGACGGCGCTGCATGAAAACCTCGGCGCTGCCCGCGAAGTACGTGCCTTTAATCTGCAGTGTCGGGAACAGAACCGGTTTTCCGATCTGCTTGAGCACATGTCGGTTTTCGCCGTCAAGGCGGCGAAATACGGAAACATGCTGGTTCCGACCATTGAGTTTATCAGCGCCTGCGGAGTATCGATTGCCATTTTTTATGTAGCGCGTGTCAATCTGGGCATTGAGGATATTATGCCACTGCTGGCGGCGCTTTATATGACCTATGACCCCGTTAAAAAATTCGGTGCCATCCATAATCAGATTAAGCGGGGTGAGGCATCGGTCCGCCGAATTGAGCATGTTTTACAGGCACCCGACACGGTTCCCGAACCCGTGGAACCGGCGGCGTTTACTTCTGCACAGCCCGACATTCGGTTTCAGGGCGTCACCTTTGCCTATGCTGATGAGCCGGTGCTTCGTGATATCAGTCTGAATATCCCGGCGGGAACGGTTCTTGCGCTGGTCGGGCCCAGCGGTGCGGGCAAATCCACGGTCGTCAACCTGATTCCGCGTTTTTACGACGTGCAGGCGGGGACCGTCCGGGTTGGCGGCGTGGATGTGCGCGAATACGCCAAGGCCGGTCTGCGTGAAAAGATTTCAATTGTCTCCCAGGATACGGTGCTTTTCAACGACACCATTCGCAACAATATTCGTCTTGGGCGGCTGGATGCTTCCGATGCCGAAGTGGAGCAGGCGGCACGCCATGCGTTTGTGCATGATTTTGTCATGCAGTTTGACGAACAATACGACACGCTGGTCGGGGAGCGGGGCGCCCGGCTTTCGGGCGGACAGAAACAGCGTATAGCCATTGCCCGCGCGTTTTTGAAAAATGCGCCGATTCTGATCATGGATGAGGCCACGTCGTCGCTGGACTCTGAGAGCGAGGAAAAAGTTCAGCTTGCATTGACCGAACTGGTGCGCGGCAAGACTGTGATTCTGATTGCCCATCGGTTCAGCACCATAAAAATGGCGAACACCATTGTGGTAATGGCTGACGGCCGGGTGCGGGCCGCCGGTTCCCACCGGGAGCTGTACGAGTCGGATGATCTTTATAAAGGCCTCTACGACAAGCAGTTTATTGAATAATTTTTTTAATGATAATCCCAGACGTTTAAACGTATGGGAAATATACCATGAAATTAACTCCGACCTTATGGCGGACCTGCCGGGCCGTTGCCTGTGAAACAAGGCTGAATCGTTTATGGCTGCTTTTTGAATCCGGGGAGCTGCATGTTCAGCCGCTGGCGGAAAGGGCGGGCTTTTCGGTCTCCAATGCCAGCAATCAGCTGCGCCGGTTGAATTCCCGCGGACTGATTTCTTTTCGACGGGAAAAGATGCGGGTGATTTACCGGGCGGAGGCGAACGAGTCGCTGAGGGCAGCGCCGATTCTTCTGAATGCGCTGCGCAGCTGCTATGAGCGCAATGTGTCCATCAAAACCGTGATGAAAACGGCGACGGCCTTCACGCATGAGCACCGGATTGAGGTTGCTGCCGCGCTGAAGGACGGGGCTCTTGAGTTCAGTGAACTGCAGGAGAGGACCGGGATGTCGGGGTCGGCCCTTTCGCGGCATCTTGATAAGCTGGAGCGCAGGAGGTTTGTGAAGCACCGTGATAAAGCGTTTCGTCTGAGACCGCCGGGCCATGCGCTGGGGCGTACCCTTTTACAACTGGCGACAACATGACCCGGGTACGAATCGAAAGTTTTCCGTTCTCAGCAGATCGTTGTGCCCGGGTTTTGATTCTCGGTTCCATGCCGGGTGCGGAGTCGCTTCGGCAACAAATGTATTATGCGCATCCGCGCAATCTGTTCTGGGAGTTCATGGGGGATCTGTTCGGTGCAGCGCGCGGGATCCCGTACAAAAAACGCCTGGCTGTTCTTCGAAAAAACCGGATTGCGCTGTGGGATGTGGCACACAGCTGCCGGCGGGAAGGAAGTCTCGATTCGAACATGCAGCATGTAAAGCCGAATGATTTTCAACCGCTTTTCGCCGCTGCACCGCAGATTCATACGGTGTTTTTTAACGGACAGAAGGCCGCGGCGCTTTTTAAGCGGCTGGTTCTGCCGCATCTGAATCGTGAACTGAAGTTGATCACCCTGCCCTCGACGAGTCCGGCCAACGCATCGATTTCGCGCAACGAAAAGGCCGCGGCATGGAAACAGGTCGCAACCCTGCTGAACAAATGACGTTCCAACCCCCGGAACGATTCCGCTTTCGTTTTCCAGGAATCGGACAGTCAAAAGCCCATGAGGGCGAGATATGCATCCCAGAGACGAAAGCCGCCGAGCATCCAGGAAAAGGCGGCAAGCGCGATATAGGGCCCGTAGGGAATCTGGCTCTGAATTCCTTTGCGGTGCAGCGCAATCAGACTGACACCGGCAACCGAGCCGATCAGTGCTGAAAAGAAAACCACATAAATAATCGCCTGCCATCCCAGCAAGGCCCCGACAGCGCCCATGAGTTTGACGTCGCCGAAGCCCATGGCTTCTTTTTTCAACGCGGCGGAGCCCAGTTCACGGATGATCCAAAGGGAACCGAATCCGGCGGCCAGGCCGATCAGCGAAGCGCTCAGACCGCCCTGCCAGTCCGCGGCACCGTGCAAGGGCGGAAAGAGTGCGCTGATGATCGGAAAAATCAGCATGCCGCCGAGGGTGACCCGATCGGGAAGGATCATGTGTTCAAGGTCGATAAAGGTTCCGAGAAGCAGGCCGAATACGGCGAGCTGATAGATTGGGGTAAACCAGGTAAACCCGTAAATCAGAAAAAGGGTTACGAAAAACACACCTGTAAGCAGCTCGATAACCGGATAAATGACGGCGATGGGCAGTTTGCACTGCCGGCACTTAGCCCCCAGCAGAAACCAGCTCAGCACCGGAATGTTGTCATACCATTTGATTCGGGTGCCGCAGTTCGGACATGCGGAGGGCGGCCAGACAACGGATTTTTCATGCGGGATGCGGCAAATGCAGACATTGAGAAAACTGCCGAAACAGAAGCCGAGAAGAAGAACAAATGCCAGCCAGTAAAAAGCCCAGAATTCTGTCATGCGTAGACCTCTCTTTCCAGCGCTGCGCGCATTGCCTGTGTGTCCGGGTTGATCCCGGTCCAGATAGTAAAGGCCCGGGCGCCCTGATGCAACAGCATGCCGAGGCCGTTTGCTGTTTGCGCGCCCTGTGTTTCGGCGGTACGCAGCAATGCGGTTTTCGGGTACATATAAATCAGATCGAAGACACGCTGTCCTTTCCGGAACGCTGCGGACGGCAGAAGCGACGGATCATCTTTTTTCATGCCGACAGGCGAGGCCTGGATGATCAGGCCGGCGGCGCGGCAGTGTTCGAGCTGTTCCTTTTTTTCCAATGTTTGGAAAATTTTCACATGCGGGACGAGGTCGCTTATTTCTGAGGCCAGGTTGGCAACGCGCTGCGCATCTACATCGGCAAGCGTCAGTGATTCGGCCCCGTTGAGTGCCGCCATCAGAGCGGTGGCGCGGCCCGCCCCGCCGCACCCGAGGACAAACACAGGGTCCCCCTCGACTTTTTTACCGAAAGCTTCTTCGAGCGCTTTGAGAAAGCCGTATCCATCGGTGTTATGGCCGACGGGTCCGTTTGTTGAAAATTCAACCGTGTTGACCGCTCCCATCGTTTTCGCGCTCTCATCGAGTTTTTCCAGTGCCTGGAAGGCGACCTCTTTGAGCGGAATCGTGAGGTTGACGCCGGCGTAGCCTTCTGCGGGGAGCCGGGCGAGACGTTCCATGAGTTGATCGGGCGGAACATCGAGTTTTCCGTATTCGTATATTTCTTCCAGTCCCAGCGCCCTGATGGAGGCGGTGTGCATGACGGGCGAGAGGGTATGACCGATCGGATGGCCTAAGACGGCGAGTTTTTTCATTTCCAAAACTTTCTGATTCGGCTCATAGAGCCAACACTACATTTGCTTTCCTGCGATGCGGTTGAGGCCGGCCACGACGGCGCGGACGGCGGCCTGATCGATGTTGGAGTCGGCGCCGACCCCGAACACAACGCCGTTTCCGGCCAGTTTCAGCGGGACATAGGCCATCGCCTGTGCATCGGCTCCTTTGCCGACGGCCTGTTCATGATAGTCGTCGACGGAAAAGTCGATGTCTACGATCCGGTTCACGGCATTGACGAAGGCGGAAACGGGCCCGTTTCCGTCGGCGGCGGCGGATTGTTCCTTCCCGTTAACGCGCAGTTTTACTTCGCCGTGAATGAAGGCGGGGTTTTCGTCGTCTGGCCGCGGCCAGTAGCCGACCAGTTCGAAGGGTCCGTCCGGATTCACGAATTTTTCCTGGAAAACGGTATGGACTTCCGGGGAGGAAACCTCACGGCCCACCTGCTCACTGTAGAGCTGCACTTCTTCGCGCAGTTCGGGCTGCATGGCTTTCGGCACCTGGAGGCCGTACTCCTGCTCCATGACCCAGGCAATGCCGCCTTTCCCTGACTGGGAGTTGATTCGGATCAGCCGCTCAAAGCTGCGTCCCAGATCGGCGGGATCTATGTGCAGATACGGGACTTTCCAGCGCATTCCGAAGACCGATTCCGCTTCATCCAGCCGGTGCATGCCTTTATTGATGGCATCCTGATGCGAGCCGGAGAAGGCGGTGAAGGAATATTCGCCGGCGTAGGGCTGGCGGTAATAAACGGGCATGCCGGTCAGTCTCTCGACGGTTTCTGCAATGCGGTTCATGGCTGTAAAATCCAGGCCGGTTTCGATGCCGCGGGAAAACAGGTTGTTGGCGACCGTAACCAGATCGACATTGCCGGTGCGTTCGCCGTGACCGAACAGGGTGCCTTCCACGCGATCGGCACCGGCCAGCAGGGCCAGCTCGGTGGCGGCCACCGCCATGCCCTGATCGTTGTGGGCATGCAGGGAAATTTTTACGCTGTCGCGGTACGGAAAGCGGGCGATAAACCATTCAATCATATCGGCGTAGTGATTGGGCGGACGCCGCTCCACGGTTGCGGGCAGATTCAGAATCATGGGTTTTTGGGGTGTCGCCCGGCCCCAGGCCTCAAAGACGGCTTTGCACAGTTTCATACAGAACGGCATATCGGTATCGGTAAATTCTTCGGGGGAGAATTCATAGCGGATATCACTTTCGGGCATGGTTCCGGCCAGCCGGCTGATTTGCTGCGTGGCCTTCACCGCGGCGTTCATGGTGCTGGCCTGATCCATGCCGAACACCTGTTTCATATGCAGATCGGATGCCGCGATGTAGGCGTGGACGATCCCGTTTTTCACGCCTTTCAATGCCTCAAACGTCCGCTCAATCAGATGCGGGCGGCATTGGGTCAGCCCCATGATGAAAACATCATCGGGGATCAAATCCTGTTCAATCAGGCGGCGGAAGAAGTCGAAATCGTCCTGGCTTGCGGACGGGAACCCGGCTTCGATTTGCTTAAAACCGATCCGGCACAGCAACTGAAAATACTCCAGTTTCTGATCGGGGTCCATGGGATTGGGCAGCGCCTGATTGCCGTCGCGCAGATCGACAGAACACCAGTCCGGGCTGGTGATCAATTCGCGGGACGGCCAGTGTCTTGTTTCCATTTCAAACGGCCGCAGGGCTTTGTATTTGGGTGCATTCATTGTTTATTCCTATCTGTTTTTTGAATTGAAACCGAACCTGAAAAATAAAAAAACCTCTCCGGGCTGCGGAGAGGTTCGGCGAAATCAGTTGATCCGGTCAAATCAACCAGCACAGAACTCCCGCAGAGCGTACCCGGCGAGTAGAAGGAGTTCAAGGCTGTTGACGAACTGGATCATGAGGGAAACATAAGCCGCGCCGTCGGGATTTGTCAATCGAAGAAACGGAAAAGATCGGTACGATTCAGATCATCATCAGATCGGCGGCGTGTTCCCAGCCCTGATCGAGCTGCTGAAGCTGCAGGGTGATGCGGGCGCTTTCTTCGCCGCGCGGCAGATTGCGGCGGCGGCGTTTGAGCGCCCGGCGCCACAGCGTCATGGTGATGTCGCGCGCGGCCCGTTCGGCCAGTTCGCGCCGGGAGCCGAGGCGGCCCGGTTCCATTTGAATCTGTGCGGCCAGTTTCTGCGCTTCAGGACGATCGGCTGGAATCTGATTCAATCCCTCTCCGGGGGTTTCGAGCATTCGTTCGAGCAGCAGCCGGCAGTCGGGGTCGTCGAGATGGCCGGGCGGCAGGTGGTCGGCCACCGTGGAAAAGACCTCGTCGGGAAAATGGTAGAGCAATTCGAGCAGGGAGACTTCGGCGGCGGGGTGATGAGGCGGTTTGACGGGATCGGGATCGTCCAGCGGGGAGGACGGACGGCGGC
Source organism: uncultured Verrucomicrobiota bacterium (assembly GCA_964542135.1). Classification (GTDB taxonomy): domain Bacteria; phylum Verrucomicrobiota; class Kiritimatiellia; order Kiritimatiellales; family Tichowtungiaceae; genus Tichowtungia. The sequence goes on along the minus strand of CAZITJ010000007.1, from coordinate 13,916 downwards.
GGGCAGTCTGGCGGTGCAAATCCCGACCCAGTGCATCCGGGGAAATTCCCAGCCGGTCGGCGGCCGTCTGAATCATGCGATCGCGCTGAACGGCGGCGGGGGTTTGAGCGATCAGTTTCTGCACTGCGCGGGCGGCGCGCAGGACACCGGTTTCGGTATCCAGGTTTTCGCGGGCGGCGGTGACATCCATCAGAAAATCCAGTGCAGAGACGGCCCGGTTGACGCAACCGAGAAAGGCGTCGGCACCCTGTTCGCGGATCAGCGAGTCGGGATCTTCACCGGGCGGCAGGGAGGCGACACGCACGCTGAGTTCCTCGGCCAGAAAGGCCTCGGAGGATTTCAATGCGGCTTTTTGACCGGCGGCATCGGCGTCGAGCACCAGGATGACTTCGTCGGCATAGCGGCGGATGATGCGGGCGTGATCGGCGGTGAGTGCGGTGCCCTGCGAAGCGACGGTATTTTCGACGCCGGCTTCGTGGCAGCGGATGGCATCGAGCTGTCCTTCGCAGATGATGGCGGTGCGGCGATCGGCCATGGCGCGGCGGGCCTTGTCCACGGCAAAGAGAACCCGGCTTTTACGAAACAGCGGTGTTTCCGGGCTGTTGATATATTTTCCGCCTTTTTCGTCGGGGTTGACGGCGCGGCCGCTGAACCCGATCACGCGGCCGGCTTCGTCGCGGATAGGGAACATGAGGCGGTTGCGGAAGCGGTCGTAGGGCCGGCGGCCGGACTCGGAGGAGCGCATGAGGCCGGCCTCCTCCATCAGCGCGAGCGGGATGTCTTTACTGCCGGCCCATTTTTCGAGTGCATCGAAGCGGTCGGGGGCAAACCCGAGCTGGAAGGCCTCGGCGGTGGCGGGCTGAAGTTTCCGGGAGGCAAGATACTCGCGACCGGCGGCGCCTTCGGGGTGTTCGAGCAGAATGCGGCGATAGAACGCGGCCACCTGTTCGTGGATCTGAAGCAGGCGGCGGCGATCGGGTCCGCGTCCATCGCTTTGTTCAAACTGCAGATCCATGCCGGCGCGATCGGCGAGCATCTGCAGGGCGGTCATGAAGTCGACTTTTTCGTATTCCTGCAGGAAGCGGATGACGTCGCCGCCGGCACCGCATCCGAAACAGTGGTAGATCTGCCGGTCGGGACTGACGGTGAAGGACGGGGTTTTTTCTTTATGAAACGGGCAGAGCGCTTTAAGCCGGGCCCCGGCGGGCTTAAGCGAAAGATAGGAACCGATGACATCGGCGATATCGCAGCGCGCGCGGATTTCCTCAATGGTTTCGCGGGGAACCTGTTTCATTCGGGTGCGGGCTCCTTCTTTTTGGCCGGCTCAAAAACAGGCAGTTTTTCGATGTGCGGCCGGACCCAGGGTGTGAGCGTACTGCACACCCAGCCGCCGATGGATGATTTTTTAGAAATCCGGTTGTACAGGGATTCGTTGGGAATCAGGCTGAGAACAACGAGCACGGCCAGCCCGGTTAATATTCCGCGCAGCAGTCCGAACAGTGCGCCGGTGAGCCGGTCGGACAAATCCTCCATGCCGGACCGCAGGAGTTTGCGAAGAACCGCCTGAACCAGCACAAAGAAGAGCAGGGCGGCCAGCCCCAGCACAATTCCGGCGGCGGTCTTGGCCATCCAGGGGGTGGCGCCGGTCCAGTAGTCGGCGGCGAGCTGCGTCAGGTGCGGAAATCCGAACCAGACGCCGAACAGCAGCGCTGCGAGTGTCAGCACATGCGCCAGTTCGCCGGAGAGCCCGCGATGGAGGCCGCCGACGACAAACAGAAAAACAAACAGTCCGAACAGAATATCAATTGTATAGATCCAGTCAGAATACATTGCGGTCCCTCGCCGGTTCAGGTGGACATTGATTTGCACCACATATAGCAAACATCCGATGTGTGCGCACAAAAAAAGCTCCGGGGAAATTTCCCCGGAGCATTCGGCACGCCGGCCCATCCGGCGTTGTCGGGGCGCGTCAGGACTGCGGAATCCAGGCGTCCACCACGTCTTCGTTGTCGAGCATCCACTGCCTGGCAACAACCGACACGTCCTCATCGGACTCTTTCACCTTCAGCATCAGATCGGAGAGCTGCGCATCGGTGAGGTACATGTTTTTGAGGAACTGCGCCAGTTCGGGCTTGTCCTCTTCGAGGTCGGTGCGGCCGATGATTTCGATATCGCCGCTTTCCCACATGATTTTATCCGGATCCTGTTCGAGGAACTTCATGTCCCAGCGACCGAACATCCAGTGGGGTTTCCAGGCTGTGACAACGATCCATTCCTCATTTTTGACAGCATCTGCCAGTGCGGCAGTCATCGCCGGGCCGCTGGAGGCCATGAGTTTGATGTTTTCGAGCCCGTATGCGGGGATCAGTTCATTTTCGGTTTTCTTCATCATGCCGGCGCCGGCATCAATCCCGGTGATTTTCCCGTCGAATTTATCGGCGGCGTCATCGAGTTCCGAGATTTTATCGATGGTGACATAGGTCGGAACGGCCAGGCCGGTTTCGGTGCCTTCGTAGACATTGCCGAGGCTGACCAGGCTGTCGCTGTAGCGATCGAGATAGTCCTTGTGCAGACCGCGCCAGCATTCCATGAAGGCATCGTGACTGCCCTGGGCAACGGCCGTATATCCCGGGGCCACATCCGCGGCCGTCAGGTTGACGTCGTAGCCCATCTTATCTCGCAGGACCGCTTCGGCCAGATGCGTATAGGCAACGCCTTCGGCCCAGTTCACGTAGACGAGATCGGCTGTTTTTGCGGTCGAGGCCGGCTGTCCGCAACCGGCGAGCAGCGCGGCGATCAGTGCCGCGGCAAGTAATGATATCCATGTTGTTTTTTTCATGTGTGGAGTCCTTTCGTTGTTTGATGTATTGGGTTACCCGCTGCCGGACTGGCCAAGCTCCTGGGTGACCCGGTCGAGGAAGATGGCCAGAATCACAATGGAAATCCCGGCTTCAAAACCGATATCGATCTGAAGCTGAGTAATTCCCTTGAGCACTTCATTGCCGAGTCCGCCGGCACCGATCATGCCGGAAATCACGACCATAGACAGCGCCAGCATAATCGTCTGATTAACACCGGCCATCAGCGTCGGCATCGCCACCGGCAACTCCGCTTTGAACAGAAGCTGACGGGGGTTCGAGCCGAAAGAAACAGCGGCTTCGCGGATCTCTTCGGGCACCTGCCGGATGCCGAGGCTGGTCAGCCGGACCGCCGGCGGCAGCGAGAAGATCAGCGTGGCGATCACGCCGGGCACTTCCCCCAGCTTGAAGAACAGAACCGCCGGAATCAGATAAACAAACGCGGGGAGCGTCTGCATAAAGTCCAGTATCGGGCGGATAACGCCTTCCACCATGTCGCTTTTGGCGGACCAAATGCCCAGCGGAACACCGATGGCCAGCGCAATCAGCACAGAGGCGAGCACCAGCGAGAGCGTTTCCATGGTCGCGGTCCAGTATCCCATGTTGTAGATCAGCAGCATCCCGAGGAGGGTGAAAATACCCACCCCGCGGCGAGCCACCCACCAGGCGAGAACCGTCAGCAGGGCAATCATGATGAGCGGATGAGGAAAGAGCAGAAGCGTCTTCAGTCCGCTCAGAATCGCCGTGACGCCGGTCCCGATGCCGTCAAAGACCACACCGAGATTGTCGGTGAGCCAGGTGATCAGATTTTCAAATAATTCTCCGATAGGGATTTTCAGGTTGTTCATGCGTCACCATCCTTTCCGCCCGCCGCGTCTTCATCAGAGAGCACCTCCGCCAGCGGGGTGGCGGCTGCTTCGGCCGCTTCATCATCGACCATCTCGGCGAGGATCGTGGCTCGATCGAGCAGTCCCAGCAGGCGGCCCTCTTCATCCTGAATGGCGATGGGGTAGCGCGCGTTCATGGCGGTTCCCAGCAACTCGCCGATCGGGGTGTTGGGACCGGCCACATAGATATCGGTGGTCAGTGCGGACTGCAGGCTGTTTTTCTTTTCTTTTTCAAGCTTGAGGGCATCATCCACCGTCACCAGCCCCTGAAGACGGCGCTCGGAATCCACGGCAAAGATGGACGAAAGCCCCTGTTTTTCCATGGCGCGCACAGCGACGTGCGGTCCGTCTTTGGGCACCGTGATCGTGCGGGCTTTGCGCATAAGCGACGAGGCGGTAATGACCTTGCTGCGGTCAACGTTCTGCACGAAGCGCCGCACATATTCATCGGCGGGCTCGGTCAGAATTTCCTCGGGCGTACCGATCTGAACAATGGCGCCGTCCTTCATGATGGCGATGCGGTCACCCAGTTTCAGCGCTTCATCGAGGTCGTGTGTAATAAAAACGATGGTTTTATGCATGCGGGCCTGCAGTTCGAGCAGCTCATCCTGCATGTTCGTGCGGATGAGCGGGTCGAGCGCACTGAAGGCCTCGTCCATCAGCAGCACTTCCGGGCTGCTGGCCAATGCACGGGCCAGGCCGACGCGCTGCTGCATGCCGCCGCTGAGCTCGCTCGGCAGGCTGGCTTCATAGCCTTTGAGTCCCACCAGCTCCAGCGCCTCGACGGCTTTCTGCCGGCGTTCGCCTGCGGCCATTCCGGCGACCTCGAGTCCGTATTCGACGTTGCGCACCACGGAGCGGTGCGGCAGCAGACCGAAATGCTGAAACACCATGGAGAGTTTGGCGCGCCGCACACTGAGCAGCTCGTCTTTACTCATTTTCATGATGTCCTGTCCGTCGATCAGCACTTCGCCGCGCGTCGGTTCAATCAACCGGTTCAGACAGCGGATCACAGTGGATTTTCCGCTGCCGGAGAGACCCATCAGCACAAAAATCTCCCGTCGTTCGATATCGAACGACGCATCATTGATGCCGACGGTGCACCCGGTTTGATCGAGTATTTCCTCTTTTTGAAGACCCTTATCGATCAGCGGAAAGACCCGCTGCGGATCGTTCCCGAAGACTTTATAGAGTCCTTTTACCTGTAATATGCTCATAGATTCTCCTGTGCCGCGCGGCGCAGCGGCGCCGCGCGGCGGTGGATCGCGCAATCAATCCCGATTAGAAATAGTAACCGAAATTGATGTTAAAGCGTCCGTCCCAGCCGTCGGTCTGGTTGGACCCGAAATCATCATAGTTGCCGTCATCGCCGACAAAATAGTTGCCGTTGGCATAGGCGTAGTCGGCATAGATGTACCAGCCGCCGGCGGAAATGGCCATTCCGGTCACGTTCATGGCACTGTCCTTGAGACCGCGGCCGGCATTATCGACACCGTCTTTGAGAATAATGCTGAAGTCATTATAGAAGGTAATGGAGTTCAGCCAGTCATACTCATCGGCGGTCCAGGTGTAGGCCAGCGCAGCGGCTGGAATGACCCCCTTGGCGGCGACTTCGTCATGATAGTTATAGGCTCCCATGTCGATCAGGTCGTCGGACTGAGCGGGGTCGTTGTAATCCGGACGGTAGTCATAGCCGGTGAGCTGCAGTTTCAGATTCCACGGGCCGACGGTGGAGGAACTGTGAACCGAGGCGGCCCAGCCGAAGGTGTCATCCGTGGCGGAATCATCCGCGACAAGCTGTCCAAGCTGCAGCGAGGCCCCGAGATCGGTGGGCAGTGATTCCTGAAGCAGCGAGGCGATCACGCGGGCATTCACCTGGTTGCGTTCACTGTAGTGCGCATTGGGGTCGTCGGTATCCACCACGTCGTATGCATACCGGGCGCTTTCTTCCGCCCAGGGTTCGGCTGTACCGTCGGATCCCTGCCCGTTGGGCTCGGCGGCCACATAATAGGCCAGATCCATCGAAACGACCTCGCCGCTGCGCGTGTATTTCACACCGACGTCCATATCATCGGAAAGACCGACGTAATAATGCTGATCAAAGAACCAGCTGTTGGCGGGACCATAGGCTCCGACACCGAACGGGACCCGGTTCAGACCGACCTGCACCTGGGAATTTTCATCCAGTGCATAGCCGATCCAGGCGGTATGGAAAAAATTATAGCCGTTGTACCAGCGGTATTCTGCTTTGGCGAGCCAGGACGCCTTTTCCCAGTCCACATTGATCCGGAAGGTGTCCAGCTCGAAGTTTCCGCCGTTTCCGCCGCGCTGCGGTTTGCCGGTTCCGTCGGTGGGATAATCCCCGTTTACATAATTCGCGCGAATGGCACCGCCGACAGTCAGTGTGCCGATATCCGCACCGGTTTTTTCTTTGATGACCTCGCCGACCGGCACGCCGGCCTGCACGCATACGGCACTCATCAGCATCAGGGCCAGGGCCCCCTTCATTGAAGCTCGTCCGTTCAATCGCAAAACATCCTCCTTTGTTCTGTTTTTATTGCTCTCCCGAAACCATGGAGCCGGAAACTGTCTGCTTATGGATACAGCCTGAAAGACCCGGATCAGCCGGTTCTTCAGACGGGTTTTCACCCGGGAAACAATTCCTGACACAATCGATTCAGGATATGAGACGGCGCATGCATTTGCATCGCCGATGCTTTTGTTATACGGGTCTGAAATGCTCAGACAAGGGTTTATCCGGTTTTTCTCGGCACAAAAACACAGAGTTAAACGCCCGGAGAACCCCCTATTTAACCGCTGCGCCCGACCCGGGCAGATCACCATCCAGCGTCACCAGACGAAGCTGATTCCCGTGCGATGCAGCCAGCAGCATTCCCTGCGATTCGATCCCGCGGATTTTGGCGGGCTTGAGGTTGGCAACGATGACGACGGTTTTGCCGAGCACCTGGTCCGCGCGGTAATGCTGCGCAATGCCGGCAATGAGCTGCCGTGTTTCGTCGCCGACTTCCACCTGCAGCTTCAGCAGTTTATCCGCTCCCTCGACCTTTTCGGCCTCCAGCACTTTGGCGGTGCGCAGCTGGACGTTCATTACGTCGTCGTAGGTGATGACGCCTTCGGGTCGTTCTTTATGCGGGGCAGGCTTCCCGGCCGGCCCTTTCTTCTGAGCAGGCCGGGAGGCCTGCTCCACGCCGGGCCGTTCAACACGTGGAAACAGCGCGGCGGTTTTCTGAATGACGGTTCCGGACGGAATCACACCGAATTCGCTCAGCTGATCCAGCGCGGGCCTGCCGAGACCGAAAGCAGCCCGCAGGCTGCTCATCCGTTCGGGCATGACCGGCCACAGCAGCGCCGAACAGACGCGCAGACTTTCAGCGGCGAGTGCCAGTGTGACGCCGACCTCATCCGCTTTATTCTCTTTGGCAAGTGTCCACGGCTGTTTGATTTCAAAATACTGGTTCACCTTGCGCACGGCCCTCAGCACAGAGGCGAGACCGGCGTTGAGACTCATGGAGGCAATCGCTTCCTCCATTTCAACCACCGCCTGCTGAACGGTCTCCCACAATTCTTTTTCCGGCGCACCGTCCAGGGCGGCTTTTCCAATGCCTGGAAATTTTCCGTCGCAGTAACGGCCGAGCATATTGAGTGTCCGGCTGAGCAGGTTGCCGAGGTCGTTGGCCAGGTCGGCATTGTAGCGGCGGATGAAGGCGTCTTCGGTGAACGATGCATCCTGACCGAGCGTCATTTCGGCGATCAGGAAGTAGCGGAAGGCGTCCACACCGTAGCGATCGATCATGTCCATGGGGTTGACGACGTTGCCGAGGCTTTTGCTCATTTTGGTGCGGCCGGTCAGCCACCATCCATGCGCAAAAATCGTTTGGGGCAGCTCAACCCCCATGGCCATCAGCATGGTCGGCCAGTACACGGTGTGTGTGGTGAGAATATCTTTTCCGATGAGCTGATGCGTGGCGGGCCACCACCGGTTGAATTTTTCCTCGTCGCGGCGGTAGCCGATGGCTGTGATGTAGTTCAGCAGTGCGTCGAACCACACGTAGGTGACAAAATCCGTATCGAACGGCAGTTCAATCCCCCATGCGAGGCGGTTTTTCGGCCGGGAGATACACAGATCCTGCAGTTCATTGTTTTCCAGAAACCCGAGCGTTTCATTGGCGCGGAACGCGGGCTGAATGAAGCCGGGATGTTCCCGGATATATTGAATCAGCTCGTCGCGGTATCTGCTCATCCTGAAAAAATAGTTGGTTTCCTGAATGGCATCGACCGGCTTGCCGCATTCGGGGCAGCTGCCGTCTACCAGATCTTTCTCGGTGAAAAAGCGTTCGCAACTGACGCAGTACCAGCCCTGATAATCGGCTTGATAGATCTCATTGCGATCGTACAGATCCTGAAGCACCTCCTGAACAACGGTTTTATGCCGATCTTCCGTGGTACGGATAAAATCGTTGTGGGTGATCTCCAGCCGTTTCCACAGTTCCTGAAAACGCACCACGGTGCGGTCGCACTGCTCCTGGGCGCTGATGCCGTTTTTGTCGGCGGCCTGCTGCACTTTCTGACCATGCTCGTCGGTGCCGGTCAGAAAAAAGGTGGGCGTATTGAGCAGCCGGTGATAATTGGCCAGCACATCGGCCAGGATGGTCGTGTACGCATGCCCGATGTGGGGCCGGTCGTTTACATAATAGATCGGTGTGGTTACGTAATAGCTTTTGTCCATAACGGGGCGAAGCATATCGATTCCGCGCCGACATGCCAGCGCAGAGATCAAGCTTTTTACATCCGACGTCCCGGCTGAAGCTCAAAACATCTGCTTGTTTTGCAGAACGGTTTGGGCCATGTTGACAGACTCGACGGAACGGCCGGCGCAACCTGCTCCTATGACTGCAATCGCCTATCTCGACCCCTATCCGGTACCGGATACCCGGACCGCATCGCTGCAGATTCTGCAGAACGCCGATGCGTTTGCCCGCTGCGGTGCTCAGCTTGATCTGATCACGCCGGCGGGACCCATGACCGCCGGGGAGCTGCTGGGCCGGCCGCTGCACCCCGGGGCCGCCATGCACCCGCTGAAAAACATTCGCCGACGGTGGTTTTTTCCGTTCAACTCGCAGCGCGGTTTCTTTTTACAGGCACTCCACTGGTTGCGCAGCCATCCGGTGGATGCGCTGTATGTTCGCAATCTTAAACTGGCCGATTTTCTGCTGAAGCGCCGGCCGGACCTGCCTCTCTTTTTCGAACCGCATGAACTGTTTGCCCGCTCCTTCGCTGAATCGCACGACCTGTCCCGGCGCCGCAACCGCCGCAAGCACCGGATTCTGCAGCATCGCGAAAAACGGGTGTACCAGCAGGCCGCCGCGCTGTTTGCGCTGACTTCGCTGCTGGCCGACGACATTCGCGACACAGCCGGAACCGGTCGTCCGGTTTATATCGCACCCGACGGCGTGGACCGGATTGCAGCCGACCAGGCGCGTCCGGCCGCCGCACAGCCCTTTCACGATCCCGTGCGCATTCTGTATCTGGGCAGCCTGCACCCCTGGAAAGGGCTGCCCACGCTGCTGCGCGCGCTGCCGAACGTATCCGGCGCCGGGCTGACCGTCGCCGGCGGATCAGCCCGGGAAATCGATGCGCTGCGCCGCGCTGCCGCCGATCTCGGCATTTCCGACCGCGTTGATTTTCCCGGGTTTATTGAACCCCGCCGGCGATTCGGGATTATCGCGGATGCCGATCTCTGCATTCTGCCGCTGACAAACACCGCCATCGGCTCGCGCTGCACATCCCCGCTGAAGCTGTTCGAATATATGGCGATGGGAAAACCCATTGTCGTCTCCGATCTGCCGGCCATTCGCGAAGCCGTGGACGAAACCTGCGTCCGTTTTGCACAGAGTGAAGATCCGGACTCCTTCGCACAGGCGCTGCGGGACCTCATCGAGCACCCCGACCGGGCCGCCGCACTGGCCGCAACGGCCCGGCAGCGGGCGCAGGTCTTTACCTGGGAACGGCGGGCGCAGCACATCCTCGCACGAATTCAGGATCATCTGGACACCTGCGACAGCCTGATCTGATCATGCGATCAGTCCGGCAGATGCGGGGCGTCGCAAGAAAACGCTGCAGGCACCTGCCGCGAACCGTTTGCAACGATGCAGATGGACCGGAATCGCCGCCCCGTTGGTAATGATGAATAGAACCCAATCTCCGGGGTAAAACTCCACACCTGATTCGCATTCAATCCCGTGCGCCGTTTTCATTCCTTTTTATGGATTGATCCGGTCGGGACGCACGGACCCGGGCGACGGCCTTGTTGACCACATCCAGTGTTTTTCGGATGTTTTGTTCGATCGAACAGTCCTTTACGGTGTCTGCAATTGTTACGCCGCCGGGGATGCGCACGGAGCGGCGGACGGCCTCCGCCAGCGCGTCGATGTCGGCGGGGCTTTCAACAATTTCACCGTTGACACCCGGCCGGATCATTTCCGAAGCCCCGGTAAACGATGTCGAAACCAGCGGGGTTCCGCAAGCCAGTGATTCGATGCCGACATTGCCGAACGGATCATACCACGACGGCAGCACGGTGGTGTCGGCCGCCTGATAAAGCGGTCGCAATTCATGACGCGGCTCTAGAAAGCGAATCCGGTCGGCAACGCCCAGTCGGCCGGCCAGCAGCTGCCACGGCTCATTGTGATCCCGGCCGATCACCAGCAGTGTACAGTCCGGCAGTGCACGCATCGCATGCAGCATTTCGGTCAGGCCTTTCCGACGAAACCCGCTGCCGGGAAACAGCAGCGCCTGCCGGGATGAATGCAGCCCGAGATGCCGGCGGGTCTGCTCACGATCCGCCTCGCGGTTTTCCAGCGAGAAAAAGGCGGGATCATATCCGTTATGCACAACATCAATGTCGGCCGTCAGGCCGGGAAAGGTCTCGAGAATGTTGCGTTTGACCATCTCCGAATTGGCGATCAGAAACGGCGTGTTCCAGATGCAGTCCCGCTCAAGGGTCAGCATATTCTGCTGAAAAAGATTCCAGTCGTTCCACCACGTTTTGAATGCGGATTCGTATTTGCGGCGCTGATTGAGCCAGACCCGATGCACGCCTTCGCCGCCGCGCCAGATGTGCTGACAGTTGGTTCGCTCCAGACTGAAGACCACATCGAAGTCATTGTCGGCCACACATTGCGCCGCCCCGGCGGCAAAATATTTGGCTTTCAGAGAGCGCAGGCTGTAACGCAACCGGACCGGATGAATGGTCAGCGGAAATCCGGCATCTCCCTCCGACCAGTTGGTCGTAATCAGATGAATGTCGTGCCCCTCGCGGGCGCAGCCCTTCATCAGCCGATCGAGATATCCTTCGCCGCCGCCGAAGGGAACATAGCGCTGCTTGATAAAGGCCAGTTTCACGGAGACGTCTCTTCCTGCCGGGAGTTCTCTGAACAGGTCAAATCCAGCTCGCGCAAGCGGACATATTTCAGTGCGGTTTCAACCGCATTCATGACGGCGATCATCAGACCCCGGCGGCCATCCAGAACCCCTTGTTTCAGCAGGTAACCGCGCAGAAACGCCACCGCAGGGCGCAGCATCAGATCCGTCGCCCGGCATTGTCCGCCGGCCGCCGATTTTTCGCGGGCGGCAAGTGCCGAATACCGAACCAGCGTACGGATCTGATCCTCAACGCTGTCATACGTGTAATGATGAAGAGGATGCCTCAGGTGTTCAACGCGACCGTCCACTTCGGCACGTTCATGAATGGCGCGCTCCGGCAGCCGCACCGCCGTGCGGCGAAAGAGTCGCAGTTTGCGATCCGGATACCAGTTTCCGTGCCGAATCCAGCGCCCGAGATAGTGCACCCTGCGGGGCATATCAAATCCGTCCGGCAGACTGCCCGCATCCAATCGGTTTTGAATTTCGTCCCGCAATTCCGCAGACACCTCTTCATCGGCATCCACCCAGAAAAGCCAGTCCCCGGACGTCTGTTCCCAGGCCCATCGTTTCTGGGCGACATAGCCGCTCCATTCATGTTGAAGAACGCTGTCGGTGTGTTCCCGGGCAATCTCAACCGTGCGATCCGAACTGAAGCTGTCCACCACAACGATTTCATCGCACCAGGACAGGCTGCGCAGGCAGCGGCCGATGTTCGCTTCTTCGTTTTTCGTGATCACACAGGCGGAAATTTTTTCTTTCATCGCCCGGATATCCTATACCCAGCCGGCCGATTTTGTATAGACCACTTCACAACTCGTTTTTCTGCATGGTTCCGAAAGAGTCCGGCAGATGGGTTTCGCCTGCGGCATGCGCCAGACAGCCGCCGAAGCACTGGCCGCGCAGACGGAACGAACAGCGCAGACAGGCCGGAGCACATCCGAAGCGCTGCAGCGACGACATTTTTTTCCGATAGGTTTCAACCATCTCATTTCGGCTGTAAAAGTCGGCCAGCTTGAGATTAAACACCTCTGAGAGCGGGAAGCAGTGCCAGAGATCCCCGTCCGGCCCGACATCAATAATCGGCTGGCAGACGCTCTTGTAGCCGGAGGTGCAGGTCATGACGGTTTCCCACTCGGTTCCCGAAAACATACAGGGGGTGATGCCGCAGTCAAATCCGAGCAGCACATCCTCCTGAATGCACCGTTTTGCCATCGCGGCAATCCGCGCTCCGATCTGCGGATAGTCTTCAGGGCGAATGTGTTCATTGTTTCGCCCGACGATCGGCTGGGCGACCCCGACCCGAATCTGTTTTTTCATTTTAAAACGTCGGATGGCGCTCAGAAACGGTTCGGCATCAATCGGCTCGTTTACATCGGACAGCGTGATCCCCGGCACCATGCGGGGCCCCAGCCGCCTCATCACCTCGTCCCGCCGCTGCAGAAGTCGCGGATGGTCGTCCGCCTGCGGAGAAATATTGCAGAGAATGCCGGCCTGTTCCCCGGGCAGTTTTTCGATGGCCTGCACAGCCTGTTCGGGCATCATGCCGTTGGAGAAAAGAAGAAGATGGAAGTTTCGCTCAACGGCCCGGTCGATAATGGCGGGGAATTCCGGATGCAGCGTCGGTTCGCCGCCCAGCAGGCGAAGCTGCCGCTGCCCGTCTTTTTCCAGCATGTCCATGACGGTTTCGATCATCTTCAGCGACATGTACGGAGAGCTTTTCCGCGTTCCGTCCAGCCGCATCTGCGCAAAACAAAACCGGCACTTGCGGTTGCATACGGTGGTAATCAAGAGGTTCATAATCAGCCTTTATTTGTGTGCCCCGCCGGAACGGATTCTCCGGATTCAAACAGGTCATCAAACGGTCGAAGCGCAGCCAGAACCTTGTCCGACGCCTCGCCCCAGATCCTCTGCATGGCCGCCCTCCCTGCGGGATCCTCCCGCGGGACCCGTATCCAGATGCGGGCGGCATGCGCCGCCTGCAGAACGTCCGCAAAATGATCCGGGTCGTCTGCCCGCGCAATCCGGATCATGATAAACATCGGCAGGTTGGCCAGGCGGCGGTAGAACCCAGGGTCGGCGGGAAGCGGTTCATCGGGCCAAAGCAGTTCCATGTTCTGCTCGTATGCATTGCTGTGCCGAAGCATCTGCTGACAAAAGGTCTCCAGATCGGACAGTACCGTGAGAGGCGTTTGCACCCGCAGCGTCAACAAGCGGAGCCGGGCGCAGCCATCCGGAGCCGGCAGCTCGTGCTGCACCAGCGTCGCAGTGACCCGGGAGGCACCCCACAGATAGAGCCGCAGCAGGGCGGCCCTGGTTTGCTCTACACCGGCTTTTTGAATGCGGAGGCACACACGGGAGCCATCAACCGGCCCGCTGTTTTCATTGGTCAGAGTCTGTCCGTCGCCGAACTGCAGCAGACTCCCCATCAACTGCAGACGGCAATGACGGCGCTGTTCGCCGCCGGGTTCCGGCGTGCGGTTTGTGCGTGACAGAGCCTGTGCGCTTCGCCGTCCGTTGTGCCAGTTATAAAAAGCGCGCGAAAACGCATTGAGCGCGCGCATTGCAGGGGCCGAAATCCAGCGGGTTTCATAGACATTGTACGGCGGCTCGGGATTATAGAGATAGCCCCAGTCTTCGGACTCAGCCTGCCGGCGCCCGAATTTTTTCTGGCGCGTGTAAAAGACGATGTGCGCGGATCAGATACCGAACCGTGAGGAAGAAAACCATG
>CAZITJ010000006.1:43761-56706 GCA_964542135.1 uncultured Verrucomicrobiota bacterium | reverse complement strand
CCACTTCGCTTCAATTTCTGAAAAGGGGTATTTTTCGTTCATCTTTGCTCCTCGTCATAAACCGCAACAGCCTACGGATTTCAGCACAAACGGCAAGCCGCAACATGCAAGGGACTGGATTTCCAGGCATGGAAAAAAGACCGGCCATAAGCCCGGCAGCCTATTGCGGCGGCAGAACCCCCTCGGCAACGAGCTGGGCATCCATTTCCGGCGTCAGCGGCATCGGCAGCGGCGGTTTGCCGGTGCGGATGGCATCCATTTGAACTTCTTTCAAATGTTCGCGCAGCGCTTCACCGGTCAGGCGGGGTTTTTCCGCTTCACTCACCTTTTTTTTAACCGCTTCCATACGGGCCCGGCGGCGTTCGGCATACGATGATCGCCGCTCGCTCTGCTGCCTTTTTGAAAGCGGTTCAATCTCTCCCGATTCGAGTTTAAACAGCGCCACCTCATTCTCCTTGCGAAGCATGGCTTCGGAGGCATTCAGATCCGCTTCGACCAGCTCCAGACCGTCCTGGGTTTCACCGATACCGAGAATATAGCTTTTGCTGTTTTTTGCATCGATCACTCCGACGCGCACATCGCCGTCCGGACCTTCAAACAGCATGGACAGTCGCAGGTTGCGGGCAAAGGATTGATTCAGAGAAATCTGAACCGGTTCGGCCTCAATGGGTTCTTCACCGAACGGCCGTTTGTCTACAATAACCTTGTAGCGGTCGAATCCGGTGTCAGCCGCCGCGACAGACAGAACGAGGGCCGGCAGAATCAGGATGACAGCGAATGTTTTCACAGCCCCGGATTATCCGTTCTTGTTTGATTTTCGTCAAGGGAGTAGCCTCGGGGGATGAATATCGAATATCGAAAAGGAAGCCGCAGAAGTCAGATCGGAAAGAGATTCCGTCATTCGAAAGCGCTTGTTCGATACGCTGCGGTTTTGCTGTTCGCGCTGTCCGCGCGAACAGCAACGGCGCAGCTCCCGCATCAGGTGGCCGTGCTGGTGAACGAAAATTCACAGGATTCCAAAAAGGCCGCCAATACATTTGCTGCGCTTCACGGCGTGCCGGGCGGCAACCTGGTGTATCTCGACCTGCCCGAAACCCTGTTTTCCGGCCGGTTTGAATGCACGCCCGACGAGTTCCGGACGCTGATTTATGCGCCGGCGCAGAAGACGCTCGCAGAGCGCGGCCTCGACGATCAGATTCTCGCGTGGGTCTATTCGGTGGACTTTCCCATTCGTGTGACAACCTCGCAAAACGACCGGCAGCAGATGTCCCTGATGGGCCTAACCTTTACCCGCGGCAAAGTCCCCTCAATGGAAATGATTGAGCAGGGAAAATTTCTTTCGCCGCTCTTTGCCGGTCCCGCCAAAGAGGGCGGACCGAAAAATCCTCCGCGTTCATTCACCGTGTTGTCGGCCTCTCTGAAAGACAAAATGCCGCTTCCGTCCATGATGCTCGGCTATACCGGCGAAAAGGGAACGGACATGGATACGGTGCTGCGCTGCATCACCGACGGACTGCGC
The DNA here is from genome assembly GCA_964542135.1 of uncultured Verrucomicrobiota bacterium. Lineage (GTDB taxonomy): Bacteria > Verrucomicrobiota > Kiritimatiellia > Kiritimatiellales > Tichowtungiaceae > Tichowtungia. The sequence continues at coordinate 55,187 of CAZITJ010000006.1, read as the reverse complement.
GCCCGGCGCAGCGGAAGCCGCCGCGTGCTGCTGGTAAAGACCGACGATGAAAAACGCTCCGGCCCGCGCGAATGGCAGTATGCCGATGCCAAAGCCGAACTCGCGCTGCGCGGCGGCACCGCCGTTATTGTTACCAACCAGCCCCCCGCCCAGACCAACCTCCTGGGCGTCATGACCGGTGCCGAAACGGTCAATCCGTCCGATTTCGGCACCTTCGCACCCGGCGCATTCGGCGAGCACTTCACCAGCTGGTCAGCCGAGTTTCAGAAGCGTCAGAGCAAGTGTAGCGAGTGGCTCAAGGCGGGGGCCACCGTCACCGCCGGGATGGTCACCGAGCCCTACAACAATTGGGGCAAATTCCCGCACGCCCGTTTCTTTGTTCACTACGCCGGCGGCTGCACCGCCATGGAAAGTTTTTATCAGTCCATCCTCAGCCCCGTGCAGGTGCTGCTGCTCGGTAATCCGCTCTCGCAGATCGCCGGGATGCCGGTCGAAATCAACACCATCGGTCTCAGTAAAGAAATCACCAGCGACCTCGATTCCGCCTTTGTCGCCGAAGCAAAATTTCCGCAGCGGGTTCGTATTCTGTACAGTGCCCTGCTCGACGGCAGACAAATTAAGACGGCCGATACACAGACGCTGATCGAACTGCCCTTCGATGAGCTGGCGGACGGCTATCATGAAATCCGTCTTATCGCGCAGGCCCTTGCCCCCGTCTCACCCGGAGGCTTCAGGGACTTCCCGGTGCTCATCAGCAAAAAAGGGCGCTCAGTGGAAATCATCGATATCACCGATCGCGATCCGCAGCAGATCGTTCTTCGCGCCGAGGCGCAGGGCGACGACCCCCCCAAAGAGATTTATCTGCTTTGGAACGGGCGGGAGCTGGCCCGCGCCGCAACCGGCGAAGAGCTGGTGTTCGACGAACGAGCCATCGGTGAAGGCCCCGCCCGCGTTCAGGCCGTTGCCGTTTATGAAGACGGAATGGAAGTGCGCAGCGCTCCGGAGCAGTTTAGTATTGTTTTTAATTCCGCCGCTGAATAAAAACTCTCGCGATTTCAACGAGCCCCTCCGGGGCGTTTGAACGGTTTCAACGATGCGTAAATGGATTTCGAACAGCCCGTCCGATACCTGGAACATTGCGGCCGAATTTTTCCAGGCATTGCCTGCCCCGAGTAAAGCCGAAGGTGGAGTCGAAAAGGGAAGGGCGGCCGTGATTGCACTGCACGGCAATCTCGGTGCGGGTAAAACCTGCTTTGCGCAGGGGCTGGCGCTGGCCGCGGGCGTCACCGAGCCTGTTTGCAGCCCGACCTACACCCTCATCAGCGAATATCAGGGAACCGTTCCCTTCCATCACATCGATCTCTACCGCCTGAGCGGCCCCGAAGAAGCCTTCGATCTGGCGCTCGACGAAATCTTTGAGTCCGGCGGCATCACCGTCATCGAATGGGCCGAGCGCGCCGCCGAGCTGCTTCCGCCCGACACCATTCACATTCAGATTGAGCGTAGGAACAAAACCGATCAGCAGCGAACCATTGCGGTGCTGAACCCGTGATTTTTCCCTGTTAAACCCGCTTGAAAAAGGATGCTCATCCCATACGTTTAAAGGTATGGGATAATAAAAACCATAAAACACTTATGATAATATACTTATGATTTATTTTATTGCGATATATCCCACATGTTTAAACGTATGGGATTTATGATGTCTCAAGAGCTGCTGTAAGGAAGAAAATTGCAAAAGCGGGTTATTCCTGAGTGCCGGTTTTGATAGTTTCGGTCAACTCGTTTGGAAGGATTAAGGATGAATATTTTGGGAATTGAACTCTCCTCGAAGCAGGGCAGTGTGGCGGTGCTCAGGGACGGAGAGCTGCTCGCGGAGCAGACGTGGATGATCGGCCGTCTCCGCCACGGCGTGCTTTTCCAGGCATTGGAAACGCTCCTTCGGGAGGCACATATATCGTATAACGATATATCCCTTTATGCCGTCGGGCGCGGGCCGGGATCGTTTTCCGGCATGCGCATGGCCTTTGCCGCTGCACAGGCGCTGGCGCTGCCGTCTAAAACCGAGGTGCGTGCGGTCAGCAGCGGTGCGGCATTGGCCCTTCAGGTGGCGCAGGCGCCCCCGCCTGCGAAAGAGCGGCAGACGAGGGCGTCTGCCCCACAGCAAATTGCCGTGGTCGGCGACGCCCGGCGGAGTCAGGTCTGGATCGGTTTTTTCCAGGCATTGGAAACCGGAGGCGTCAACGTTTCCAATGATTGGAAATTAATACCGTACGATGAGGTTGTCGTTCCCGAAGGAACGGTCGTGGTCAGTCCCGAGGCCGAGCGGCTGGAAGAAATTTTTCCAACCATTGGAAAACCGCAGTTTCCGCACGCGAAGGAAGTCGCGGAGCTGGCGCTGATGCAGACCGAACCGGAGCCTTTGGAGCCGCTCTATATGCATCCGCCCGTTTTCGTGAAACCAAAAATCGTTTGAGAATTGAGATGAATTCTCTATAATTGTGTTCATGAAAAACCCCTTCAAAACCGCTTTATTTCTTCTTGTTTTGACCTGCCTCTGCCTGCCGGCTTCAGCGATTGTGGTTGACGATTATTCTGTGGCAACCAACGCGCCGACTGGTTCATGGGACATCAACTGGGATTATGTTTACAAATATAAGAACAGCTCGGCGGTTGCGGTCGGGGATCACTGGCTTCTGACGGCTGCGCATGTGGCGGACGACGGCGGAACGGGAACTGTGGTTGTAAACGGCACAAATTATCTTCAGCAGGAGATTATTTTTCACGCAGCGACCGACGATCCCGAGCATTCCGATAAGGCGGACCTGGCGCTGGTTCGTTTTGACAAGGCGTTTCCCGGAACTTACCCGCTCTATACCGGTTCGTTCCCTTCTTTTCCTTCTAACTCCAGGCTGGATGCGGTGCTGATCGGGTATGGTGTGACGGGAACCGTTTACAGCACGTATTATAGAGCTGCACCCTATACCGATCCGTCGAAAGGAACCAAGCGATGGGGGACACAGCGCATTGATGGGGATCTCACGTTGACGTATAACGGGGACGGTTCAGTGGGGGTTACAACAAACATTGGTTTTAAGATGGATTTCTCATCTTCCGATTCTGATTACGAGTCCGGGGTGGGGACGTACGATTCCGGTGGCGGGACATTTGTCGATGACGGCGGTGTTTGGAAGCTTGCCGGAATTAATACGGTGGGCTACAGAGCGTATTTGTCTACGCCGTCTGATGCGTGGGATCGGGTGTTTTCCGTTTCAGTTCCGGCTTACGAAACATGGGCGACCAATGTGATGAGCGAGATGGGCGACCTGGATGACGACGGCATCCCCAACTACTGGGAGCGGCAGTTCGGTGCAACCACGGGGGTGGTCGCCTCGGCCGATCAGGACGGCGACGGTATGGACGGCGAGGATGAGTATACGGCCGACACCGACCCGACGGACAGCAACGCGGTCTGGCAGACGGCCGGAAGCTTTAGCCTGACGAACCAGACCTTCACGTTTACCGGGAGCACGAATCGAAAATATCAGGTGCTTCACACCACCAACGATCTGGCCGATCCGGGCCTGACGTGGATTTCCAACGGCGTTCCGGTCTGGGGGCAGGGAAGCAACACCACGATCGCGGTCACCAACACCGAAGATACCGTCTTCTACCGCGTCTGGGCCACGCTCCCTTAAAAGAAGGATTGAACCGCCAGCCTCCTTTGGAGTAGCTTGTGCCGGAGGTAAAGATATGATTGCTGTAGAGGCCACTATCGAAAAAAGCGGAAAGGTTCGGTTGAACCAGCCGTTGCATTTGTCGCATGCATGCCGTGCCATCGTAACGGTTCTTGAGGACCCGGACGTTCCGGAAAGCGCGTTGCTCAGTCAGCCGGCTCTCGCGCAGGACTGGGAACGTCCCGAGGAGGATGCTGCATGGGCGCACCTTCAGTAGGTTCTGTGGTTCTGGTTCGGTTTCCTTTTTCCGATCTTTCTTCCAGTAAGTTGCGCCCGGCGGTTGTGCTGGCGGATTCCGGGCGCGGGGACTGGATCCTTTGCCAGATAACCAGCAATCCATATGCAGATCCTCGCGCGATAGAAATTGCGGAGAATGATTTTTTAGATGGGTCTTTGATGCGGCTCAGTTATGCCCGCCCGGGAAAACTGTTCACGGCCCATGTTTCCCTGATGGATCGGAGTGCGGGAACATTATCATCAGCAAAAGCCGCCTTAATCCCTGAACAGCGTTGCTGCGCTTTTCCAACCACAGGCCTGATAACATGACGCACGATCTGACAGTCAACCTCGGCGAACGCTCCTATCCCATTCACATCGGCGAATCAATTCTCGATTCCCTGGGCGAGGCCTGCAAAACCGCCGGGCTCAGCGGCAAGTGCCTGATCGTCAGTGACCACCATGTTGCGCCGCTTTATGCCGACAGGATTTTCCACTCTCTGGAAAAAGCCGGGTTCACGCCGGTGCTCGAAGTGCTTCCGGCCGGTGAGCCGACCAAATGTCACGAGCAGTTGATCCGCCTCTACAGCAAAGCCGCCGAGCTTGGCCTCGACCGCGGGCACTTCATGGTTGCGCTCGGCGGCGGGGTGATCGGTGACCTGACCGGCTTTGCCGCCGCCAGTTGGCTGCGCGGCATCCGTTTTGTACAGGTGCCCACCACGCTCCTCGCGATGGTCGACAGCTCGGTCGGCGGCAAAACCGGCATTAACATCGCCGAAGGCAAAAACCTCGTCGGCGCATTCCATCAGCCCGAGCTGGTAATGATTGATCTCGACACGCTCAAAACGCTTCCCGAACGTGAGTTTGCAGCAGGAATGGCAGAGGTTGTTAAGTATGGCCCCATTTGGGACGAAGCGTTTTTCCAAACTCTGGAAGAATCCGCCGAAAAGTTTCCAAACATTGGAAAAGAAAAAGGTGCCCCGACGCAGTCGGTTCCAAGCATTGGAAAAATTGTCGCTCGGTGCTGCGAGATCAAGGCCGAGGTGGTTCATCAGGACGAGCGCGAAGGCGGGCTGCGCGGCATTTTGAATTTTGGACACACGCTGGCGCACGCGATTGAAAACGCCGCGGGCTACGGACAATTTCTCCACGGCGAAGCGGTAGCGATCGGCATGGTGTATGCCGCGCGCCTCTCCATGCAACTCAACGGACTTTCTGCCGAAGAACTGGCGCGGATTGAAAAACTGATCGCCGCGCTCGGCCTGCCGGTCGCTGCGCCCGGTCTGGCGTGGGCCGACCTTCGCAAGGCCATGACGGTTGATAAAAAGGCTCGCGACGGGCAGGTGAAATTCGTGCTGATTGACCGCATTGGCCACGCAGAGATCGGTTGCGAGATCCCGAAGCAAATCCTGGAAGACGTTTGGAGCAGCATGGGAAAAGAATCGTGACAGAATCATGGGTGCCAAAATCATGTCCACCGGTCGAATAGGGAAGGCCTCTTATGATTTTGTCAAAACGGGTTCCTGTTGAGATGTTGTCGAAATAATTAAAACGTTCTTCAGAAAGTTTTAGGGAGGTCTGGAATGGCATCGGTGAATGAGCAGATTGTCCGCGAATATTTTGAAACGCTCGGCTTTTTTGTCATTCAACCGAACAAGCATCAGGTGGCCGCGCGCCATAAACTGGATGCCGAGGAAATGGATCTGCTGATTGCCCGCCCCGGCCCCGCGGGCGTTTTTAAGCCGCCCGAGGCGGTGATTTGGGGAGCTGAAGAACTGGGCAACGTGCAGCGCGCCGTGGTCAGCATTCGCGGCTGGCACACCGACCGCTTCAGCCCGGCCGTGCTGAAGAAAAATCCGGAGCTGTTCCGGTTTACGGAGCTGGCGGTGACGAAAGAGGCCCGCAAAATTATCGGCCCCGGAACGGTTACAAAAATTCTCTGTCTGTCTGATCTGACCGCCGCCGAAGCCCCGCAGGCCGAGGCGCTCTTGATGCTGCGCGAAAACGGCGTGGACGGTGTACTGTCATTCCGCACCATGATGCTCGAACTGGTCGAGCGCGTAGACGTTTCCAAAAACTACGAAAAATCTGATCTGCTCCAGACCCTCCGCATCCTGAAAACCTACGACCTGCTCAAGGATGCCCAGTTGGAACTGTTTGGGAAATCGAACAAGAAGGGTCGGACAAAATCATCTTCGAAAAGATTTTCATAGTTGACTGCTGTGCGGCAGCCTCATAGTCTTACCTTCGTCTTACCTGGAGGGTTTATGACAACAACGGTTTTATCAAGCAAAGGGCAGGTGATAATTCCCAAGCCGGTTCGGACGGCGCATCACTGGAATCCGGGTGACCGGCTGGTGGTGGAGGATACGCCCGACGGGGTGTTGTTGAGACCCGCCTCTCCTTTTGAGCGGACGACGTTGGATGATGTGGCGGGATGTTTGAAGTGGAACGGTCCCGCCAAAACGCTGAGGGAAATGGAAGAGGGAATCGCGAAAGGCGCTCTGGGGGCAATGGATGATTGCGATTGATACAAACATCGTAATCCGTCTGTTAACGGGTGATGACCCGGAACAGTATGAGAAAGCTCAACGATTGGTGAAGCGCAACGTGGTGTTTGTTCCGGAAACTGTTCTGCTGGAATGTCATTGGGTATTAAGCTGTACATATCAATTTTCCCGCCAACAGGTTTTTGACGGGTTGAAACGGTTTTTAGGCTTGGAACATGTGACGGTTTCCCGTTCTGAGGCGATCTTTAACGCATTGATCTGGTTTCGTGACGGAATGGATTTTTCCGATGCGCTTCATTTGGCGGCGTGCACCCATTGCGACAGGTTGGCCACGTTTGATCGCGCGTTCATCAAATCGGCGAAAAGCCGTTCCTCTTGCAAGGTCGTGTCGCCGTAATCCTGTCAAAAAAGAAAAGTAAACGATGACTGATCGCGAAGCGACTATTGCACTGAATATGATGGAAGGGCTCGGGCCGGCAAGGGTGCGGGCCCTGATGGACGTTCTGGGCTCTCCGGCGGCGGTGTTTGACCCGGATCTGACGGATCTGCGCAACGTGAAAGGCTTTGGCGCAAAGCTTTCAGAGGCGGTGCTTGCGCAGCGCTCGCAGGTGAACCCGCAGGAGGAGCTGGAAAAAGCCGACCGCATGGGGGTGAAAATCATGACGCTGCTGGATGCAGACTATCCGGCGGCGCTGAAGGCCATTTACGATGCGCCGCTGGTTCTCTACGTGCGCGGAGAATTGCTTCCGCAGGATCGCCATGCACTGGCGATGGTCGGTTCGCGCAAGTGCACGCATTACGGGCTGAATGTGACCGACCGGCTGGCCTATCAGCTGGCGAAGACCGGCTTCACGGTGGTGAGCGGCCTGGCGCGCGGAATTGACACCGCCGCTCACGAGGGTGCGCTCAAGGGCGGCGGACGAACCCTTGCGGTGCTCGGTTCAGCGCTTGATGAGCTCTATCCGCCGGAAAATGCCGCACTGGCCGACGACATTGCCCGGCGCGGCGCGGTGATCAGCGAATACCCGTTCGGGCGGCAGGCGGATCGCATGACCTTTCCGTACCGCAATCGGATCATCAGCGGGCTGTCCATGGGCGTTCTGGTGGTCGAATCCGGTGGAAAAAGCGGCTCGCTGCACACCGCCGATGCGGCTGCTGAGCAGGGCCGAAGTGTCCTGGCTGTGCCGGGCCGAATTGATTCCCCGGCATCGAAAGGAACCAACCGCCTGATAAAAAACGGGGCGAAATTGGTGGACAATGTCGACGATATATTAGAAGAGTTCGAGCTTTTAATTCCCCCGGAGGCGATGGAACGGCCCGCCGAACAGCCGGCCGCCCGGCCCGATGTGCCGCTGAACGAAGCGGAGCAGGTGCTGGTGAAACTGCTTTGGAATGAGGGGATGGATGTGGACAGTCTGGCGCGCGCGGCGGGGCTGCCGAGTGCCAACGTGAGCGCACTGCTCATCGGCCTGGAAATGAAGCGCGTGGTGAACATGCTGCCGGGCCGCGTGGTCGAACTGGCAGACGATTTGAGATTAAGGAGGTTAGATGAAAACACTGGTTATTGTAGAGTCCCCGGCAAAAGCGAAGACGATTAATAAATATCTGGGCGATGATTATATCGTGAAGGCCTCGATGGGCCACGTGCGCGACCTGCCGCCGAAAAAACTCGGCGTGGATGTCGAAAACGGGTTCGCTCCCGACTATGTCAAATCCAGCGGCCGGACGAAAACGATCACCGAACTGAAGTCTGCGGCCAAAAAGTGCGACCGCGTGATTCTGGCACCCGACCCGGACCGCGAAGGAGAGGCGATTGCGTGGCATCTGTTCGAACTGCTCAAGGAAACGGTGCCCGCGGAAAACTTCAGCCGTGTGACCTACAACGAAATCACCAAGCCTGCCATTGAAGAGGCCTTTGCCCATCCCGGCGAACTGGAGATGAATCGCGTGAACTCCCAGCAGGCGCGCCGGGTGCTCGACCGGCTGGTCGGTTTCAAGGTCAGCCCGCTGCTCTGGAAACAGATCAAAGGCGGGGTGAGTGCCGGGCGCGTGCAGTCTGTGGCGCTTCGTCTGGTCTGTGAACGCGAAAAACAAATTAAGGATTTCACGCCGGAGGAATACTGGGTGCTTGGTGCCGACGTGCGTAAGCTGGTGGACCCGCGCGATCCCTTTGCTGTGAAACTGGCGCAGATCAACGGGGACAAGGCGCAGATCAAAAGCAGCGAACAGGCCGAAAAAATCCGGTCTGAGCTGGATGCCGCTTCGTTAAAGGTTGCCCGCATCATCGAAAAAACGATTCAGCGCCGCCCGCGCGCACCGTTCATCACCAGCACACTGCAGCAGGCGGCTTCCAGCGCCTGCGGATTCGCCCCCTCACGCACCATGCGCATCGCGCAGAGCCTCTACGAAAACGGGTTGATCACCTACATGCGAACCGACTCTGTCAATATCGCCGCCGGTGCGCGTGAGGCCTGCCGCGCCTTCGTGAGCAAAGAATACGGGGAGGACTATCTGCCCAAGAAGCCGAATGTTTACAAAAGCAAAAGCGGCGCACAGGAAGCGCATGAAGCGGTTCGCCCCACCGACGTCAACCTGACCCCCGCCGGTGCCGCCGGCCTTAAACCCGAGGAGAAAAAACTCTATAAACTGATCTGGGAACGCTTTACCGCCAGTCAGATGGTTCCGGCCAGAATCGCCCGGCGTACCGCTGAAATTGAAACCGACGGCGAGACCACTTATCTCTTCCGCGCCACCGCCTCCGAAGTGGCCTTCCCCGGCTACATGCGCGCCAGCGGCATCGAAGCGGCCGCCGATAAAAAGAAAGAGGGCGAAGAGGAAGACGAAACCAAGCTGCCACCGCTGACGGAAGGCGAGGATCTCGAATGCGTTGAATGGACCGGCGAGCAGAAATTCACCAAACCGCCCGCGCGCTACTCCGAGCCGTCGCTCATCCGTGCGCTCGAAGAAAACGGGGTGGGACGCCCCAGCACCTACGCGCAGACACTGGCCACCCTCGACAAGCGCGAATACGTCACCAAAGAAAAGCGATCCCTCGTTCCCACCGAGGCGGGCCTGCGGGTCAACGAATTCCTGACCCGCTCGCTCGATGCACTCTTCAACGTCAAATTCACCGCCGAGATGGAGGAAAAACTCGACAAAATTGAAGAAGGCTCCGTCGAGTGGACCGACATGATGCAATCGTTCTACACCCGGTTTCTCGAATGGCTTGAAGGAGCCAAAGACATGGCCGAGCCGTCCGAAACACAGGACGTGCTCAAGGCGCTTGACCAGGTCAGCGACTGGGCCGAACCCGTCAAACGCGGACGCCGCACCTACGACGACGCTGAAATCGTCAAATCGGTCCGTGAAAAATTTGCTGCGGACGGGAAAATCACCGCCCGTCAGCAGCAGATGCTTTTCCGGCTCGCCTGCAAATATATGGATCAGATCGACGGCGAAACCGTCAAACAGCTTGGCCTCGAAAAACCCGAAGAGCCGCGCACCGAAACCCACCGCAAAATTGAACTGCTCGAAACCGTCGAATTCGAGCCTCCTGTCAAGCGCGGACGCCGCACCTACGACGACGGGAAATTCTGCAAATCCCTCAAACAGCAGGTGCAGAACGGACGCCGCCTGTCCGACCGGCAGCTCGCCGCGCTCGACGCCATGCTTCTGAAATATGCCGACCAGATTCACGGGTTTGATGAACTCAGCAAACAGCTCAACATCCGGCGGCCCGATCCCGTGGATGCCGGCATCACCGGGGAACTCATCGGGATGCTGCGCGGCTTTACTGATTGGAACCCGCCCGTCAAACGCGGCAACCGCGAATTCAACGATGCCACCTTCTACGAATCCCTCGCCGGTCAGTTCGATGCCAAAGGCAGCCTCTCCGAAAAACAGGTCGCCGCACTCAAGAAAATCATCGTTCGCTACGCCGATAAGATTCCGGACTACGCCGCCCGCCGCGAAGAACTCGGCCTCTCCGAGCCCAAAGCGAAGAAATAAATTAAACCGCGAATGAACGCGAATTTTCGCGAAAGGGAGAGTGTTATGCCAAAAAACAAGAGCCGGATTGACGATGCGATGCTGGATCATGTGAGAATGACGATGGAGCGATCCCGTGGAGGTGCGGTACCCAAAGCAGGTTCGCCGGAGGAGTTTCAGGCGCAGGAGCTTTATTATGAGGCAATGGAAACCGGCGATATGGATTTGATTTATGATGCGCTGGAGATTGATCCGGGCAATGTGGACTGCCTTCTTCAGTTTCTCTACGCTTTCGAAGGGGATAGTCTGGAGGGGCTTCAGTTCACTCAGCAAATTGTAAAAATTGCCGAGAAGAGGCTGGGCAAAGAGATGTTTAAAGAATGTAAAGGGGTCTTCTGGGGTATGCTCGAAACCCGACCTTACATGCGCGCCCGAAGCGAGCTGGCCCAACGCCTGTTAAAAATGGGGCGGATCGATGAGTCCATCGTTGAGCATGAGGGCATGCTGGAACTCTGCCCGAATGACAATTTGGGAATCCGTTATGGTTTGGTTGGGCTCTACTTGCAACAGAATCGTCTGGCCGATGCCGCCCGCCTTCTTAAAGAATTTGAAGACGAACGCCCCTACAGTGCCATGATGGCCTGGCCTTATGTTCTGGAACGTTTTCTGGCGGGCGCATTGGATGAGGCCGCCGAAGCACTCTTGGTTGCCCGCGAACAGAACGGATATGTCGAAGCCTACCTCAAAGGACACCGAAAACTGCCCAAGGAATCGGCCGGGAGTTATTCGCCTGGAAGCCGCGAAGAGGCTGAAATTTGCGCCGACCTGCAAAAGCCCTCGTGGGACGCACACCCCCAAGCGCTTCAGTGGCTTGAGGCCTCTAAAAAATAGCAACTGCCTTGCGGCACAGAACCTTCGTTTATTGCGGTAAATCCCGGAGTTCACCTGTACTATATATCGTAATACGATATATCGC
>CAZITJ010000006.1:36188-43661 GCA_964542135.1 uncultured Verrucomicrobiota bacterium | reverse complement strand
TTGGAAAAAAGCCGCAAGCCGCCATGCAATGGCTTCCAATGCTTGGAAAATTCCGGTAGAAAGTTTGCAATGTTTGGAAAACAGGAGCGTTTATGCCGATAAATGCTGACAAGCCACATCTTTGGAAGGCCGATGTGGAGGAGTCGATTGATTTTTACAATGACCGGACCGCAACGGTTGTGGCGGATCGTTTGTGCGGAGCGATGGCAGATCCAATTATTCGCAATGCTCAGGAATCCCGGCAACTGAATGCTATTCAGCATTGGTTGGAATCAAAGGGGTACCGACACATTTCCGCTAAAGAATTTGATGATCTAAAAGAGATGCCGGCTGGCACGTTTACTTTTCGAATGAACGTTTCTGTGGGGAAAGGAAAACGGAAGATAAATATCCCGATAGATGCGTTAATTCAGCCGATCCATGCCGACAATACAGTTCCTGTCTTTGTCGAAGCAAAATCCGCTGGCGATGCGACAAACACCAACAAGCGGCGCAAGGAAGAAGCCCAAAAGTACAGCCAGCTCAAAAAGGAATTCGGTAAATGGAGCTTCCGACCCGTGCAGAAACCGATTTTCTCGAAGTCGAAGCCGAGCTGAAGCAGACAGATCCAAAGATTCATCAGAGAAATAAGGTACATGGATCGGTGCATTGAACATTTTGTGCAGTATCTGGAAGGGGAGCGGAATGCGTCAGAGCATACCGTTTCCAACTATCTGATGGATATCCGTCAGTTCGCCGGGCTGACGTGGGGCGACGAGGCGAAGCCGCCTTACAAATGGAAAGAGGCCGACCGCTTTGCCGCCCGCAAGTTCCTTGTTTTTTTCCAAAAGCTGGAAATGGCTCCGGCAACGACCGGGCGCAAACTTTCGGCTCTGCGCTCGTTTTATAAATTTCTGGTGCGAGAGGAATACGTTGCGCTCAATCCCTTCGCGGGGCTGAGCCTGCCGAAAAAAGGGAGCTACCTGCCGACTGTGCTGTCCGCCGGCGAAGTCGGGCGGCTGCTCGCCGCGCCGCATGAAATGGCGGGGGAAAAGACCAGCCTGTTTGCTGAATACATCCCGGTGCGCGATACCGCCATTCTGGAGACGCTCTACAGCACCGGCATGCGTCTCGGCGAACTCGTCGGTATGAAGGAAGATCAGATCGATATTCTCTCCGGTATCATCAACGTGCTTGGCAAAGGAAAAAAGGAACGGCTTTGCCCGCTCGGGCGACCCGCTGAGCGCGCGCTGCAAAACGCACTGGCGTGGCGGACGGATATCTGGATCTCGCTCGGCGTCAAGGGCGATGCAAAAAACGCGGTATTCCTCAACAAACACGGCGGACCGATCACCGCGCGCTCCATCGAGCGCATGGTCAAAAAATATGCCGCCTATTGCGGCCTCAAACCGTCGGTCTCTCCGCATGCGCTGCGCCACAGTTTTGCCACCCACCTGCTCGACAACGGCGCGGATCTGCGCAGCGTGCAGGAACTGCTCGGGCACGCCAGTCTCTCCACCACGCAAATCTACACCCACGTCTCCATCGAAAAACTCAAGCGGGTCTACGAGGAAGCCCATCCGCGCGCATAGGCCGGTCAGTTAATAAGAATCGAGCGGCCGGAGCCTTTTTCGACCCGGCCGATCTGTCGGGGCCGGGCTTTTTCTTTTTTAAGCAGCGCCATGGCGGCATCGGCGTCTTTGGCGCGCACAAAAAGTACGTAGCCGATACCCATATTGAAAACGCGGTACATTTCTTCGTGATCGACTTGTCCGGCTGTTTCGATGAATTCAAAAACGGCCGGCGTTTTCCAGGCGGTGCGGTCAAACACGGCGTCCACGTTGTCCGGCAGGATGCGCGGGACGTTGTCCACGAGTCCGCCGCCGGTGATGTGCGCCATGCCCTGCACCGGGATCTTTTTCATCAATGCGGTGACGGGATGCAGGTAGCTTTTATGGACGGCAAGCAGCGCTTTTTCAAAGCTGGTTCTGGTGCCCGGAACGAGGTGGTGCAGCTTTTTCTTTGCGATGTCGAAGATGACTCTGCGGGCGAGGGAATAGCCGTTGGTGTGCAGGCCGCTGGACGGCAGCCCGATGAGCACGTCGCCTTTACGAATGCGCTCGCCGGTAATAATTTTCTTCTTTTCAACCTGTCCGACGATGGTGCCGACAAGGTCGTATTCGCCTTTGGGGTAGAGGCCGGGCATTTCGGCGGTTTCACCGCCGAGCAGTGCGCAGCCGTTTTCCCGGCAGGCCTTGCAGAAGCCGGCAATGACGGCCTCAAAGACTCCGGGGTCGAGTTCGGCCGCACCGAGATAGTCGAGAAAAAAGAGCGGCTCGGCACCCTGCACAAGGATATCGTTGACGCAGTGGTTGATGAGATCCTGCCCGACCGTGTTGTGTCTGCCGGCCATTTGCGCGACCTTGAGCTTCGTGCCCACCCCGTCGGCACTGGCCACAAGCAGGCGGTCTGTCCCGGGAGATCGGAACAGCCCGCCGAAGGCGCCGATTTCACTGACAACGCCCCGGGTGGCTGTCGATTTGACGTTGCGTTTGATTCGTGTAAGTGAATCCATCATGACGTCGATATCGACACCGGCCTGCGCGTATGCACTTTTCTTTTTTGCCATCTGATTCTCCGGAAGTTGCAGTCGTCGGACCTGGCCGCCGGCCTGTTTGCTGCCGCGGGAGGAATCCGTTTCAAGGCCTGAAAATGTAGCATGGCCCCGGAGGCGGACAACAGAAAAAGGGGCGCGACAGTTGTTTTTTGCCCGGTCCGGGACTATGCTCCGGCCAATCGACATGAAACCGCGTTTCACAAACTTTTTTCACAGCCTGGCCTTCGTGCTGCCCGCCACGCTGACCGTGGTTGTGAGTGTTGTGCTGTTTACGATTGCCGGGGTGATGATCGCTCAGGAGAAGACCAAGGTCGAGGGCGATATCCAGCGGATCATGAATCAAAAGCTGGCGCTGACGAAAGTGGCGCTCGAAGAGCCGGTGCGGGAACGCGACACAGAGGCCATCGGGCACTTTCTGGAGTCGCTTCTCAACGATCGCGATATCGTATTTGCCGGTCTGATCATCGGAGATCCCGAGGATCCCGACCTGCAGGTCAACAAGGTGATCTACGGCTTCGGCTGGGTGGTGCACCGGGAGCACGTGGCCGAAAGCCGTTATCTGCAGGGAATCGAGCTGATGCCGCTGGACGATGGCCGCACGGCCGAGATCCGGCTGGTGGCATCCAACCGCAATGTGTGGGAGGAACTCGGTCAGCAGGTTCTGGTGATTATTATTATTACCGTACTGGTCGTAATCAGTCTCTCGGTGGCTACGTTTCTGCTGACGCACCGATTGATCTTTATGCCGGTCAAGCAGTTGTCTGCTGCTGCGGAGCAAATTGCCAGGGGGCAGCTTGATAAATCGGTCCCGGTCAGCCGGCTGAATGAAATCGGTGAGCTGGCACAGCAGATGGACACCATGCGCGGTTCGCTGCAAAAGTTCATCGGCGATCTCGACCGGGCCCGTACACGGCTTGAACAGCGGGTGGAAGAGCGAACCCGGGACCTGCTTAAAGCCAAGGAGTCCGCCGAAGTGGCCAATCGGGCCAAAAGCGAATTCCTGGCCAACATGAGTCACGAACTGCGTACGCCGATGAACGGTGTCATCGGAATGAGCGATATCCTCACGGAAACCGATCTGACGCCCGAACAGCGCCGCGCCGCCGAAACCATTCAGCATTCCGCCCAGTCGCTTCTCACGATTATTAATGACATTCTCGACTTTTCCAAGATCGAAGCCGGGCGGCTGGCGCTGGAGCACCGGCCCTTCCATCTGCGGCATGTGTTCGACATTGTCCGTGAAATTTTTATGCCCGATGCGCTGTCGAAAGGCCTGAAGCTGGAATTTTACTACCCGCCGGATATTCCCTCCTGTGTAATCGGCGATGAAGTGCGCATTCGGCAGGTGCTGAATAATCTGGTGGGGAATGCCATTAAGTTCACCCGGGAAGGCGGCGTGTTTGTGGATGCGCATAAAACCTCCCAGTCGCGCGATCAGGTTTCGCTGCGGGTCAGCGTGCGCGATACCGGTGTGGGGATCGATTCGGAACAGCAGAAGGTCATTTTTGATAAATTTACGCAGGCCGACCTGTCGACGACCCGCAAATTCGGCGGGACCGGACTCGGCCTTTCGATTTCCAAACAGCTGATCGAAATGATGAACGGTCGCATCGGGGTGCACAGTGAGCCCGGGAAGGGAACCACCTTCTATTTTGTGATCCGGTTGCCGCTTTCCGATGCGTGCAGCAGCGAACCGGCTGAGCCGGTGACGGCATCACATCCCCTAAGCGGCCGCATTCTGCTGGCGGAGGATAACCGGGTGAACCAGATGGTGGCGCAAAAAATTCTGACCACGCTCGGCATGGAGGTCGAACTCGTCGAAAACGGACGGGATGCCGTCGAGGCGCTGCGTGAAGGAAACGTTTTTGATGCAGTCATGCTCGACTGCCAGATGCCGGTGATGGACGGCTATACCGCCGCGCGTGAAATCCGCAATCTTGATGGACCCGCCGCCCGGCTGCCCATTATTGCCATGACCGCCCACGCCATGACCGGCGATCGAGAAAAATGCATCGATGCCGGCATGAATGACTATATTGCCAAGCCGGTTAAAAAAGAGGCCATTGCCGAGATTCTGTCCCGTGTCCTTGCATGAAACGTCAGTTCTCTTCAGCCAAGAACCCCTTTGTACAGCGCATAGAGACTCGCAAGATAAATACCCAGCATGGCCGGCGACTCCCAGCCGAATCCGATCGGGGCCTTTCTCTTTTGTTTCATGGCACCCATGACCACCAGCGTGGCCGCCAGCGCACAGCCCCCGCTTAACAGTTGCGAGCGGCTCAGGTTCGCCGGAATATTCAGTGCGGCCTCCCCGTGAATCAAATCCGCTATCGCAATCACCAGCACATTCAGCATGTTGGCTCCCGCCACATTGCCGATCATCAGGTCGTAGGCCCCGATTTTCACCGCTGTAATGCCGACCGTCAGTTCCGGGAGCGAGGTCGCCACCGCCAGAAACAGCGTTCCGACAAACCCCTGGTCAAGACCATACTCGACCGCAATGCGGTCCCCGAGCCCGGCAAGCTGTATACCGCAGATGACCACCACCACCGCACAGAGCAGGAAGCCTGTCAGTGCCCGCGGCAGCGTGGTGGTTGCGGTTTCCCGATCCGACGAAAGCTCCTCGCTCAGTTCCTCCTGCTCATGAAGCAGTTCGCGGTCCGTTCCTCCGTCGCGATGCGTAAACAGAAAGATCCCCACATAGGCAATGACAATCAAAATCGAGCCCGCGTTGAACTGCCAGTCGCCGATGTGCAGGCGGTTGGGAAGCGTCAGGGTGAGCAGAATGCCCAGAATAATCAGCAGCGACTGCAGCATCGGCGCGGTATGGTGTGAGGTCTGCCTCAGAATGCCGCCCTTGCGGAACAGGATGTCGCACAGCGCAATGATCATCAGATTGAACAGGACGCTCCCCAGATTATTACCCAGAGCCAGGTTGGGTTCGCCCACCTTGATGATGGCGCCGAGCGTGGTCGAGAGTTCCGGCAGCGTGGTGACAATACTGACCATCAGGATGCCCACGGCGGAACGGGACAGCTTCAGCAGGTCGGCCAGCTGATCGGCAAAAACGGACAGCCTCGATCCGGCAAGAATAATGACCGACGCAATAACAATGAACCAGACCCAGACCATATCCATCCCTTTGTTGCGATTCTCCGCAAAACAGTTCGTTCCGCAGGGCGCATACTGTACCCGAAGCGTTCCCTTAAAAAGCAAGAATTTTCTCGTCTGCGGGCAGTTAAAATATGCCGGGATGCCGATTGACACCCCGCCGCCCCCGTGCTAAAAGCACCCCCTTTCATTTTCCGGGGCAAGTCGTTTTCCGGGGGCAATTGAGAGGATTTGAAGATGGTCGCTAAAAAGAAAACCGCCAAAAAGACAGCAAAGAAAACTGCATCCAAAACCAAAAAAACGGCCAAAAAGACCGCCGCAAAAAAAACGGGGAAAAAGTCTGAAGCCAGAACAAAAGCGACTCCAACGAGCGGTGCAAAAAAAACGGGGAAGAAGGCCCCGGCGAAAAAAAGTCCGTCCCGCAGGTCCGCAGCGGGGCAACGCACTGCCGCAGCGAAAAAACCGGCCGCGCGCAAAAAGCTGACCGCCCGGCAGCTCGCTGCTTTTAAAGAGCAGCTGCTGACGTTGCGGGAGCGTGTATCCGGCGAATATACAGCACTTTCCCGGGATAATCTGGAGGCCAACCAGCGCGATGCCTCTCTGTCCGATCAGGGCACGGATACCTTTGATCGCGAAATGGAACTCAATATGATGGGCAGCGAGCAGGAGGTGCTCTTTGAGATCGATGCCGCGCTGCGTCGCATTGAGAAAGGGGTCTTCGGCGTCTGTGAACTGACCGGCGATCCCATCCCGCTTGAACGCCTCAAGGCGCTTCCCTATGTGCGCTATACCGTCCAGGCTCAATCCGAGCTCGAAAAAGGCCGCGCCCGCTACCGCCCCTTCGGCGGCACCATGCGCGGCTGAACATTGCGGAGCCGCTCATGATTCCGCTGATTCTGGCCCTTATTATTGTCTGGAGCGATCAGATCACAAAACTGCATGTGCGGGACATGCTGGTTTGCGGGGGCGAGCCGGTTGCGGTGCTCCCCGGGTTTTTTAATCTGGTCCATGTGCGCAATGAGGGCGCCGCCTGGGGGCTGCTGGGCGGCCAGATGCCGATATTGATTCTGTTATCGGTTGCCGTGCTCATTCTGCTGGCCGCCGGCCATCACAGACTGCTGAATCCCACGCCTGACCACCGCATTGCACTCGGTCTGATGATCGGGGGGATCTGCGGGAACCTGATTGATCGCATCCGGTTCGGATGGGTGACCGATTTTCTTGACGTTCATATCGGGTCTTTTCACTGGCCCGCTTTTAATATCGCCGATTCCGCCATCTGTATCGCCGTCGGCCTTTACATTCTCTCGGCTCTTTGGCATCACAGTCATCCGTTGAAAAACACAGAGCCGCGAACATCGCGTGCCGAATAAGCGGATTCTCTGGGGTTCGGAGTGGTTCGCTGTTCGGGTGCAGGGTTTCCTGAAAATGTCTGCTTATCCTCAAGCCTATGTCCTGGTCGGCCCGACCGCGTCCGGTAAAAGCGCGGTTGCGCAACTACTTGCCGAACAGAACGGTGCCCCGGTTGTTTCCGCGGACTCTATGAATATCT
Organism: uncultured Verrucomicrobiota bacterium; assembly: GCA_964542135.1. Classification (GTDB taxonomy): domain Bacteria; phylum Verrucomicrobiota; class Kiritimatiellia; order Kiritimatiellales; family Tichowtungiaceae; genus Tichowtungia. The sequence goes on along the minus strand of CAZITJ010000006.1, from coordinate 36,402 downwards.
ATCGCGGCATGGACATCGGCACGGCCAAGCCTTCCAAGGCAGCGCGTGCATCCGTGCCGTATTACGGCCTCGATCTCGCCGAACCCACCGAGACCTTCAGTGTCGGCGACTGGCTCGCCGCCATCCGCCCCGCCTTTACCCCCAAAGGGGCCAAAGGGGTCAGTCCTATTATTTCAGCATCGGATACTAAAATAATAGGACTGACCCCTTCGGT
>CAZITJ010000006.1:0-36088 GCA_964542135.1 uncultured Verrucomicrobiota bacterium | reverse complement strand
TCAGTCCTATTATTTCAGCATCGGATACTAAAATAATAGGACTGACCCCTTCGGTAGCATCGGATACTAAAATAATAGGACTGACCCCTTCGGTGCCTGTGGTTGCCGGCGGAACCGGTCTGTACCTGAAATGCCTGCTGCAGGGTCTGGCGGATCGGCCCGCTGCCGATGAAACCCTGCGCGCACGCGCCGAACAGATGACACGGGCTGAGCTTCAGGCCGAAGCGCAACGCGCCGCGCCCGAGGCTTACGCCGCGCTGGCAGATAAAAAGAATCCGCGGCGCCTTGTTCGCCTGCTGGAGCACGGCGGCGTTTCCGGGGATTGGAAACAGGAGTCCCCGGCGGTCATCGGCCTGCATGTCGAGCGCGATGTGCTGCACCAACGGATCGCGCAGCGTGTCGACAACATGTACGCGAGCGGTCTGCTCGATGAAGCGCGCGGCCTGCTGGATCGCGAACTGTCGTCCACGGCACAGCATGCCATCGGCTACGCGGAGGCCTTTGCCGTATTGAAAAATAAAATGACCGTTGCCGAGGCAAAAGAGAGAACCGTTATTCGCACCCGTCAGCTTGCCAAACGCCAGAGGACCTGGTTGCGCCATCAGCTCAACGTCAAATGGATCGACACCCGCAATACCCGGTCGTTGGAAAAACTGGCGGCGGAAATTTCCAATAGCTGGGAAAAGGTGCCTGTTTCATTGCAGAGCGGAATCCGTTGAGCTGAACGGGACTGTTTTTCCGGCCGGCGGGTTTTGAACCCTGTTGCTGCCCTGATTTTAGTTGCTAACATGCGGCGGGTGTCGTTTCATCTTTCTTTCATATGAGCAATACGTTCAAAACAGAAAAGGCGGAAACGGACCGTTCCATTCTCGTTGGCGTCATGCTTCGCGGGCAGGACGAGGAATGGGATGTGCGCGATATGCTTGACGAGCTGGCCCAGCTCGCCGAGGGTGCCGGTGCGGAGGTGCTCGAGCGGTTCCTCTGCCGGCAGGACCGCATCCGTCCCGGACACTTTATCGGCAAAGGGAAAGCCGAAGAGATTGCCCGCCGCGTCAAAGAGCTCGATGCCAATCTGGTGATCTTCGACGAGGACCTTTCGCCGGCGCAGGGCCGCAACCTCGAAAAAATCATGGAGGTGCGTGTGCTCGACCGCACGCAGCTCATTCTGGATATTTTCGCCTCGCGGGCGCAGACCAAAGAGGGCTGCCTGCAGGTGCAGCTGGCCCAGCATCGCTATCTGCTGCCCCGCCTGCGCCGCATGTGGACGCATCTCGAACGGCAGGCCGGCGGCATCGGCCTGAAAGGGCCGGGCGAAACACAGATCGAGATGGACCGCCGCCGCATCCAGATGCTGATCCGCTCGCTGACCAAAGAGCTCGACCTGGTCCGCACACGCCGGGCCGAGCAGCGGCGCGGACGTCATCGCCACGGCTGGGCGCTCGTCTCGCTCGTGGGCTATACCAATGCGGGCAAGTCCACGCTGCTCAACCGGATGGCCGGCGCCGATATCTATGCACAGGATCAGCTCTTCGCGACGCTGGATCCCACCACGCGGCAGGTGGATCTGCCCAACCGCGAACAGTGCCTGATGACCGATACCGTCGGGTTTATCCGTAAACTGCCGCATCATCTGGTCGAGTCGTTCAAGGCCACGCTGGAAGAAGTGGCGCAGGCCGACCTGATTGTTCATGTGATTGACGCCGCGCACCCGCAGGTGGAGCGGCAGATGGATGCGGTCCACACGGTTCTGCAGGAAATCGGGGCCGCAGACAAACCCATGATCTGCGCCCTCAATAAAATCGACCGGCCGGAGGGTCGCAACACCGCCCGGCGGCTGGCCCGCACCCTCGGGCGCAGCGTGCCGGTTTCCGCCGTTACCGGCGAGGGGCTCGCTGATCTGCTCGATGAACTCGCGGACTGCCTGAAAGGCGATAAGACCCGGATGCGCCTGCGTATTCCGATCGGCGAGGGACGCCTGCTGGCTCTGCTGCAGAACTCCGCCGTGGTTCTGGAAGAAACCTACGAAGGCGAATCGGCCGATATACTGGCCCGTGTGCCCGCACCGCTTGTCCCGCGCTGCGAACCGTATCGTATTTCATAGAACCGTCTGTTTGCGGCGAGCTGACGGGCGTACGGACTTTTTGCCTTTTCCGCCCCCGCCGCTTTCGCTACATTCCGCGCCATGTCAGCACCGCCGCAGAAAAACTGGACTCCTGAGCTCGACCGCGAAAACGCCCGGGCGATCTGGGCGCATACCGTTCCGTTTATGGCGTGGCTGCTGATGATGAGCCTGCTGGGCGATCCGTCCGGGGTACGCTATGCCATTCAAACGGCGGGCGGTCTGCTGCTGCTGCTGCTCTTTCGTCCGTGGCGCTGGTACGAACGCCCGAAACTCAGAAATCTTCCGCTCGCACTGGCCGTCGGCCTGCTGGTGTTTGTTTTCTGGGTGGGGTTGGAGTCGGCTTTTTTCAAAAACGCATTTCCGGCCATCAGCGAATTCTATGAACGCTGGCTGGTGGATCCGATGCGCATCGGCAAACTGCGCGAACCCCTGGAGGTGGGGGCCGATGGACTGTATCACTATGATCCGCGTGTGACCGGCTGGCCGCTGTTCTGGGTGCACATGCTGGGCACCACGCTGGTGATCGGCGCCATTGAGGAATTCATGTTCCGCGGGTTTGTTTATCGCTGGATGCAGGGCAGTCCGTTCTTTAAAAAGCCGATCGGCCGGATGGATGCGCCGATGTGTATTCTGGTATCGGTTCTGTTTGCACTCGAACACCGTGAATGGCTGATGGGCTTTCTCTGCGGCTTGTTCTATACGTGGCTGATGGTTCGGACCCGCGATATCTGGGCGGCGGTCTGGGCGCATGCGTTTACCAACGGTCTGCTCGGCTGGTACGCCCTTCAGTCCGGGGCCTGGTGGTTCTGGTAACCGCGCGCGTTCTGTCAGGGAACCAGCACGCGGAGTGCGCGCGGTTCCACGCGCAGCTTCACCTCGGCAGGGGCTTCCACCAGTTCGCCATCCAGCTGCATGGGGCCTTTTTGTTTCCGGGTGACCGTCAGCGTTTTGAAGGAGCGCGTCTCCACCTCGCGCAGCCGGTCCAGCGTGCCGTCAAACACTTTGCCGAGCATCGGCAGAATCCACGGCATATCTTTCTGACGCAGTGTGACGAGCTGCAGGCGGCCGTCATCGGCCTTGGCGCCGGGAGCAATCTGTGCGCCGCCGCCGTACTGCGTCAGATTGGCCACCGTGCACAGCAGCGGATCTTCGATGCGAATCGTCTCGCCGTCATCCGTTTGCAGTGTAAACGGCTGCGGCTTGTATTCAAAAAACTCGTACACCGCGGCAAATACATACGGCAGCACCCCGCGAATGGGCGATTGTTCAAAATGTTTGACCAGCGCCGCATCCCACGCCAGGGAGCAGGTCACAAAAAAGGGGCGGTCATTGGCATAGCCCACGTCGATCGCCCGGGCCGAAGCTCCGGCCAGAACCGCCACGGCTTTTTCCACATCCAGCGGAATGTCGAAATGTCTCGCAAATCCGTTGCCGCTGCCGGCCGGAATCACTCCCAGCGCCGTGCGCGTTCCGATCAGTTCGCTTCCGATGGAATTGACCATCCCGTCTCCGCCGGCCGCCAGCAGGACATCCGCGCCGTCGGCCACGGCGCGTCGCGCTTTGGCCCGGCCGTCCTCCGGCGATACGCTGAACTGAATCGACAGATCACAGTCCGGTTTTTCCCAATGCCGGACCAGCCCCCGGCAGATGCGGGCCATCGGCGCCCCGAGTCCCGAGCCGGGATTGATCAGAACACGAACTGTACGGGAGGTGCTCATTGAATCTTCAATAAAGCAGGCCGCTGCGAACCCGATCGGCTGCCGCGGAATTTTCCAGAAGCTCAATTATTTTCAGGGCGAAAGCAAAGGCGATGCCGGGCCCCTGCGCCGTAATCAGATTGCGATCGGTCACGACCGGTTCGTCGGATCGGTCCGGCCGGTTGATTTTTTCCTCTGCGCCCGGATAACAGGTGAATGCGCGCCCGGCGAGAATTCCCGCCGTATGCAGCGCGCGCGGACCGGCGCAGATGGCTCCGATCCATTTTTCCTCAATATCAAACACACGCAGAGCCTCCTGCACGCCGTCGTGCCGGCTGAGCGCATCGGCACCGCGTGCGCCGCCGGGGATAATCAGAATATCGAACGACAGCAGATCGAGTGTTTCCCAGGGCGCGTCGGGAAGGATTCGCACCCCGCGGGATGCGGTGACGGGATCGGTTCCGTGCAGCCCGGCCAGGACCACTTCGAAGTCGGCCCGGCGCAGCACATCGGCGGTAATAATCGCCTCCATTTCCTCGCATCCGTCTGCGATGGGTATCAGTGCGCGTTTCATAGCGTTCCTCCGTCTGGATCGATCGGTTCTTGTTCAGGCCTGTGCCGGTTCCACAGCGCGGCCGAGTTCGGCGCGCACCCGGGCCAGCATTCCGTCCGGCAGCGGTGTGTCCAGCATGTTTTCAAAAAGAGAGGGCAGATCGCTGTCGGTGCAGACGCGCACGCCGCCGATATTGGGGGTCCCTTGGGGCAGTCGTCCGCCGACAAAACACAGAACGGGCGATACCGGAACCGCCGGGCAGCGGGTGCAGGCCAGGCGATCGAGCAGAGCGGCGGCCTGATCTTTGACCTGCCGCAGCGGCGGGCGGCTGGGTCGGTGTCCGTTGCAGAGAACCTGTCCGTCCTCAAACGTGATGTCTCCCGACCAGTTTTTGGTTTCGATCACAAACAGGCCGGAGGGCGCAGCCACGATATGATCAAACGACGGGCCCGCTGCATCAAACTGAAGGTCATTGTATACGCTGAATTCAGCCGGCAGCCGGGAAAGAATCCGCGCAACGGTTTCTTCGCCTTCGGCTCCCTTCATAAAGCTGGTCAGTCTTCGTGTGCTCCAGCCGGCAAACAGCGCCAGGCCCGTTGCCAGCGCAATCAGCAGCCACCCCGCCTGTGCGGTTGAAAGCTGCGGTTGCGGAAAGGCGGCGTGAAGCAGCCAGCCCGCTGCAAAACAGATCGGCGCCAGCGGCCAGAACACCCGCAGCGGACCGAGACTGCGCGGGCTTTTTCCCGGACTGCCGAAGACCTGTGCATACGGTTCGGGCTGTTGATTTGTTTCCATAAGGAAACTCTACCGCAGTGTGCGCCCGGCGACAATCGCAGATTCAGCCTGTTTGCGCAGAATCAGGCGCCGACTGTTTTCTGATAGACGGCAAGCGTTTTGCGGGCGGCAGCCGACCAGTCAAACTGCGCCGCATACTCCAGCCCGGCCCGGCGTTTTTCAGCGCTCCATCCCGTGGTCAGCACGTTTTCCAGGCTTTGGAAAATCGATTCGGCCCGGAACGGATCAAATTTCGGCACGATGTCTCCGGCAATTTCGCTCATGGATGACGAGTCCGAACAGATCACCGGCGCGCCGCAGGCCAGCGCTTCGACAATGGGGAATCCGAATCCTTCGAAGAGGGAGGGGAAGGCCATCAGATCGCAGGCACTGTAGAACGCGGGCAGGTCCTCCAGATCGACAAAACCGGGAAAGAGAATGTCGTCGTGTACCGGGCTGGTGGCCGCGCGCTCGCGGATGGCGTCCGCGCCGTTCCAGTCTGCACCCGGAAGCACCAGTTTGTGCGCACTGTCGGTTTCGGCCTTAAACCGTTCAAAGGCCTCGATCAGCCGCACATGATTTTTGGCCGGATGTTCGAGTCGCGATAGGTAAAAGATAAAGGGGGCGTCGAGACCGTATTTTTCTGCAAGCCGGGCGCGGGCGGTTTTTTTGTCCAGCGGACGGAAAAGGTCGTGGTTGATACCGGAGTAGATGACCGTGATTTTTTCTTCCGGCACACCGACGAGCTCGACGATGTCTTTCCTGGAGTAATGGCTGACGGTGATAATCTGATCGGCGCCGCGGATTTGGGCGGGGACGATGCGGCGGTTGTAGAACATGCGCGCGGCGTCGTATTTGGCGTCCATAGAGAGTGTGGCCACGTCGTGAACGGTGGCGACCACCGGGCAGCATTTGACGAGCGGAATGCGGCGGTAGCTCGGCACATGCAGCAGGTCGAACTTTTTTCCGAGCACCGGCAGGATCGTGTTGTGCCAGGCAATGTTGCAGACGGGATGGGAAACGAGGTCGGAGCAGAGTGTTTTCTGAAAGTTCGGGTTGATCCGTTCAATCAGATCCGTTTCGCGCCGGGGCAGCATGATGTTGTAGGTGTTGGCGGAGTCCTCCTGCTGGAGGCGGTGCAGCAGCTCGCGAATGTAGGCTCCCACGCCGGAGCGCCCGCCCTGCATGACAAATGCCGAAAAACCGATGTGCATGAGTTGTGATGCCTCCTGTATCGGGGGCACTGTATCGGCCCGTCGCGCCGCTGCAAAGGGCAAAGCGGGTCAACAGCCCGCAATTCTTCTCAGTATATTACATTATGCGCATATGCGCATAATGTAATACACCTGTCGAAAAAGGCGGGGGCCATCCGTCGGGTGAGCGGCGTGATTCGCGGCGGCCGGTTAAATGTGTCGCAACGGAGCTTTGCCGATGGAGTGGACGTTGAATCCGATTGCGTGGAGCGATTCATGGTCCAGATGGTTGCGGCCGTCGAACAGGAAGGCGGGCTGAACCATGCCGTCGAAAATCTTCTGATAGTCGAGGGTTCTGTATTCTTTCCACTCGGTGAGCAATGCGACCGCATGCGCGCCCTTGGCGGCCTGATAGGGATCGGGCTCGAACAGGACGCGCTCGGCGACGTCGGAAAGATCAATCCGGGCGTTGTCGAGGGCCTGCGGGTCGGTAATGACCACCTCGGCATTTTCTTCGAGCAGTTCGCGGGTGATGAGAATGGCCGGGCTTTCCCGTGTGTCGCCGGTGTCGGCTTTAAAGGCGAACCCGAACAGCGCGATGCGCTTGCCGGCAATGGTGTTGAACATTTCCTTGAGCATGCGGGCGACAAAGCGGCGCTCCTGATACTCATTCATTTTGACCACCTGCCGCCAGTATTCGGCCACCTCGTGCAGCCCGTAGGTTTCGCAGAGATAGACGAGATTGAGAATGTCTTTCTTAAAGCAGGATCCGCCGAAGCCGACGCTGGCTTTCAGGAATTTCGGGCCGATGCGGCTGTCTGTGCCGATGGCCCGCGCCACTTCCCCGACGTCGGCGTCCGTGGCTTCGCAGAGGGCGGAAATCGAGTTGATCGAGCTGACACGCTGCGCCAGAAAGGCGTTGGCTGTCAGCTTGGAGAGCTCACTCGACCAGAGGTTGGTGGTGATAATGTTCTCCTGCGGCACCCAGGCGGCATACACATCCACCAGTGCCTGCACGGCGTTCCTGCCCTCCGGTGTCGGGTGTCCGCCGATCAGGATGCGGTCGGGATTGTCGAGGTCGGCAATCGCGGTTCCTTCAGCGAGGAACTCGGGATTGGAAAGCACGTCGAAGCGAACGCCTTTTTTTCCGCTGTGCAGAATGCGTTCCATGGCGGCCGCTGTCCGGACGGGCAGGGTGCTTTTTTCGATGACGATTTTATCCGATGTGGAGACCTCCAGAATGCGGCGGGCGCATTTTTCCCAGTACTGCAGGTCGGCGGCCCGGCCTGCGCCCTGACCGAAGGTTTTGGTCGGTGTATTGACGCTCACAAAAATAATATCGGCTTCCGCAATGCCTTTATCAATTTCAGTGGAAAAAAACAGATTGCGGCCGCGCGCCTCGCTGACGACCTCATCGAGCCCCGGCTCATAAATCGGCAGCTCCTCTGAATTCCAGGCATCAATGCGTTCCTGATTGATGTCCACGACGGTGACCCGGACCCGCGGGTTTTTTTTGGCGATCATGGCCATGGTCGGTCCGCCGACATATCCTGCACCGATGCATAAAATGTTGGTCATAAAATCCTCCTGATTCAGAAACAGGACGGGAACCTAGCGGTTTTTCCGGGGGTTGGAAACCATTTTTCCGAGCCGTGCATGCCGGGGAATACGGCGCGCCAAAGCACGGCCGGCAACGCCGGTCAGCATGTGCCGGCGCGGATGGAGGCGGGTGCGGCTTGCGGGGACGGGGCTCCTGCCGTAGAGTGAAGGCATGAGCAAGGATGGCTATCCATGCGGCGGGCTGCGGTGCCGGTCTTCCTCCGGGCCGTTCTGGGTCTGCCGCGGGCGGACCCTGGATGCGGCGCGGCGAACGCGCGTGATGGGGATCCTCAACACAACTCCGGATTCGTTTTTTGACGGGGGCGCGTTTGCCGGTCCGGAAAAAGCCCTTGCGCGTGCACTCGACATGATTGACGAGGGGGCGGACATTATCGATATCGGCGGTGAATCCACCCGTCCGGGGGCCGACCCGGTCGGGGCGTCGCAGGAAGCGGAACGCACCGTTCCTCTGATCGAACAGCTTCGGAAGCAGAGCGATGTGCTGATTTCAATTGATACACAGAAGGCGGCCGTGGCGCGTGCGGCGGTTTCCGCCGGTGCGGATATCATCAATGATGTGTCCGCCGGAAGGGATCCGGCGATGTTTGCTGTGGCGGCCGAGACGGGGGCGGGGCTGATTCTGATGCATATGCAGGGAACGCCCCGGACCATGCAGCGGGCTCCGCAGTACGGCGATGTGGTTTCCGAGGTGCGGACGGTTCTCGAAGACCGGCTGGCGGCGGCGGCGGCCCGCGGGGTGTCCCCCGAACAGATCTGCTTTGATCCCGGTATCGGGTTCGGCAAAACCGACGAACATAATCTGGCGCTGCTGCGCGGGATTCCGCTGCTGACGGCCTCGGGCCGACCGCTGCTGATCGGTGCCAGCCGCAAGAGTCTGTTCGGCCGGCTGCTGGGACGTAAGCCGGAGGAGCGGCTGGCGGGGTCGCTGGCGGCTGCGGTCTGGTCGGCGCTGCATGGGGCCCGTTTTTTGCGTGTTCATGATGTAAAGGAATCTTGCGATGCACTCCGGATTGCGGATAAACTGCTGTGCGGTTCTCAAGGGGAGGCCCGAAGATAGAATCCGGAACGATCCGGAGTTTCATACCGTACGGATGATCGAAAAACAGAAAGCCCGCGTTGTGTTTTCAGCCGACCGCCCCGGGGATTTTTTGTGTTCAGGATTTCTTTGTAGTCCGGAGATTGCGAATTCAGAGTGTGTACATGAACTGGTTTAGCGGCATTGAAATTCCGGGATGGACCGGGTTGCTCGAGATTCTGATTCTCGCGACGGCTTTTTATTATCTGCTGAAATTTTTCCGCGGAACACGCGGATCGGCCATTCTGACCGGACTGGCGATCCTGTTTATTGTGCTGATCGTTTTGACACGATTTACCAACCTTTTGATTCTCAATTGGCTGCTGCAGCGTCTGATGGTGTATCTGGCGCTGGCGCTGGTGGTTATTTTTCAGCCGGAAATCCGGCGGGCACTGGCCCGTCTGGGCCGTCAGGGGAATTTTATGGCCGGGAAGGCCCGCAAAGCACTGGCCGACCCGATTGCCGAGGCCGTGCTGATGATGGCGGCGAGGAAAATCGGTGCCCTGATTGCGATTGAACGCGAGGTGGCCACGCAGGCCATTCGCGATACCGGTGTGACGCTGGATTGCAATGTGAGTGCGGAGCTGCTCGTGTCGGTTTTTTATCCCGGTACGCCGCTGCACGACGGCGGTGTGATTATCAGCGGGGATCGCATCGCCGCCGCGGCCTGTGTGTTTCCGCTGACGCAGAACGATGATCTGGCACGTAATCTCGGCACCCGTCATCGCGCGGCGATCGGCATGACGGAAGAGACCGATACCGTCGTGATTGTTGTGTCGGAAGAGACCGGGGTGATCTCCATCGCCTACAACGGCCGGCTGAAGCGCGGGTTTGACGCGGCTCACCTTCGGCGTGTTCTGGCCACCTTCCTCGGTCGCGAATCGGGGCTTCAGCGAATCGCCCGGCGGCGTGTACAGGAGGGCGGGCAGTTAAATTTCATGTTCGGCGAGGGCGGTTATGACGGATAAAAAGAACCGCATTCTGCAGGTGCTGGTCAATTCCAGTCTGGCTCCCTTCTGGGAGACAGTGAGTCGCAACTGGATGATGAAACTGCTTTGTCTGATTCTGGCGTTTGCCGTCTGGCAGGGGGTTCGGGAAAGCACCAGCTTTGAAACGGTGGTGTCGGGTGTGCCGGTGTCGATCGAAACCGGAGAGGGCTATGCCGTGCTCGATCAGTCGGCCGATACCGTGCGGATCCGTTTTCGCGGTTCCCGCGAGGACATCCGGTTTGTCAGCAGTGACCGCATCTCGGTTTCTGTGGATATGTCCGGGCGCAACGATCGGTTGCGGCAGACCGTTAAGCTGTCGCCCCGTTATGTCCGGGCGCCGTCACGGGCGCATGCGGTCCAGTTTGAACCCGAGGAAATTACGGTGACCATGGACCGGGAAGTTGAGCGGCTTCTGCCGGTCAAAGCGTCGCTGACCGGAACTCTGCCCGAGGGCATACAGGTGGAGAACACGGTCTGTGATCCCGCCGCCGTCCGGATTCAGGGGGCCGAACAGCTGCTGGTCGATCTGGAGCAGGTGCGGACGGCGCCGATCAATCTGGACGGGCGCTATCGTTCCTTCAGCACGCATGTGTCTGTGGCGGTTGACGGGCAGCCGTGGAGTGCGACGCCGGATCGGGTGGGGGTGGATATCCGTCTGGTGGAACGGGCCGCTCAGCGCGTGATGAAGAACAATACAGTTCGCCCGCTGCTGGCTCCGCAGGACCGGCGCTCGGTAACGATTCGCCCCCAGACGGTGTCTGTGAATCTGCGCGGAAGCCCGGTACGCATTCAAAACGTGACCTCCGCCGATATTTATACTTATATTGACTGTACCGATCTGACGGAGCCGACCGAATACGAAGTGCCGGTGCGTGCGGATGTGCCGTCCGGACTGCAGGTTGAATCGATTGACCCGTCTGTTGTTCAGGTGACTGTGAACCCGATGTGAGGAAGTATGCGAATCGGCTGGATCTGTTTAATACTGTGTGTCGCCTGCGCCGCGCCGGCGCAGGATCTGCCTGCGGGCGCGGTGGAGCTTCCGACGGATGTGCCGGAGGAGGAAACGGCGGTCCCCGCGGCGGACACCGAGGCGGTGCGGGCCGGGAAGCAGACCAATACGGTCCCGGTTGTTGACCGCCGGCTGAAGTTTCTGTCCACCGCCGGCATGCAGTATGCCGAGGAGGGGGAATACGAGGAAGCGGAACGTGCCTATCTGACCGCGCTGGAAGCCGATCCGGATCATCCCGAGGTTTTGTTTCGTCTGAGCACCCTTTACATTTTTATGGAGCGGTATACGGATGCCGTTTCGATTCTGAAGGACCTGACTGAAAAGTATCCGGACAATGCGCAGACACGCAACAACCTTGCCTGGATCTATGCAACCGGGAAAGGGGTGATCAACGGGAAGCTCGCCGTACGCTACGCCCGCGACGCCATTTTGATCGCACCAGCCAGCGCGCCGCTTTGGAACACGCTGGCGGAGGCGTACTTTGTTTCCGGTGATTATGATCGCGCGCTGCGTTCGTCGGAACAGGCTCTTGAGCTGCTCGCCCGGCAGGGGGCCGGGGAAGAACGCTTTAGAGAATTTGCAATCCAGAAAAACAAGATCGAGCGGGCGCGGGAGGCCTATAAGCAGTTTGTTGACGCCCAGGACGATGAGTGAGGGCTTATTCCCAGATGCTGCGTTTAAACCGCGAGGCGGGATCGTCTGAAAACGGGTCGTCGCGGTGAATCGGTGCCGATCGGCGGATTTGTTCCAGCGGACTTAACGGATCCGGATCCGAGGCTCCTGCGCTGCGAGCGGGGCGCACCGTGTTCTGCTGTTCGGACGGGACACGGAACGGGGAGTCAGAACGCGACGCCGGGTCTGATTCGCCGGGGCTCGACTGAAACACCGATGACGACCGGGCCGAATCAATGGAAAACGGAGAGACCGGCCGGGAGGGGGATCCTAATGATGAGCGGCTTTCGCTGTTTTCTCCGTAGGGTGAAAGCGGGCTGAGCGGAATCGGTCTGCGGCTGTTGAGGTCGGATGCCGGGGCGTTGTAGGTCGGAATGCCGGGCAGGCCGCGTTGTTCGGTTCCCATGGATTGCCCATCGGTATTGAACGGCTGCATCTCACGGGCTGCGGAATCCGTTCCGGGAAGGGTTTCACGGGTCAGTCGTTCGATCTGCCGGCTTTCTTCCTGAAGGGCCTTTTCCTGTTCGCGGAGTTCTTTGCGGCGATTCAGCTCGCGAACAATCCAGTCATCACCTGCCGAGTCATTCAGGATGCTGTCGTCGTCCTCATTCTCATCAACCGCATCCGGAAGCAGCCAGTTCTGATCGCGATCCGGCATGCGCCGCACCGCGGAAGGACGTCTGCGGGGGCGGGGCTGTACGGCGGTCGGGGAGCGGGGCTTTATGAGATTCGATTCCAGTTCATTCAGTTTGCGGTCCAGTGCCAGATCCTCTTCACTCGGGGACCGGGGAACATTGAGGTTGAGATCCTCCAGCTCAGCCTGTTCTGAATAGATGCGCCGCGCCGACGCTTCCTTCTGCTTTTGCAGTGTCTGTTCAAGGTCATCCGCCTCCGCACAGAATCCGGCGGCGGCCGACAGAAGAAACAGAATGGGGTAACTGAATGACCGGGTTTTCATATCACTGAAAGAATAAACGGTTTGTTCGATCCAGGTCAATGCCCGTTGCCTGCACGGGATGTTTCGGGTACGCTTGCGGCCGTGAGAATTTTTGTTTACATACTGATCGCATTCAGTCTGATTAGACCGGCGGCCGGGGAATCTGTTCAGGCATTCCGCCTGGATCAGGATCGTCTCTGGCTGGAGGCCGACGGCGTGCCGCTGTCCGGTCTGCTGACCCTTTTTTCGTCTGCGGGCATTGATGTGCAGATGGATCCCGGCGCACAGAAAACCGTGAGCGGTGTCTGGCGCAATGCAGACGTGGAGCGGGTGCTCGATACGGTTCTGGCACCGCACGATTATCTTCTTGATTGGCGGCGCGAGAACGGTCCGCTCGGTGAACGGGTCCGCCTGACCGGCATCCGCGTGTTTCGCGAAGGGTTCGCCGGCTCCGTGCAGCCGCTTCGTCCGCCCCGGCGCATCGAAACCGCTGTGGACGGAACAACCCGGTTCCTGGCCCGTGAACTGCTTGTGGGGTTCGGCCCGACGGCGGACACGGCGGATCTTCAGGCACTGCTCGCCCGCATCGGCGGCACGATCATCGACGTCAACCGCGATCTCGGAGTCTACCGCATTCTGCTGCCTCCCGGTGCCAATGTGCCCGATCTGGCCGCGCAGCTTGCGGCCGATGACCGCATTTCCCTGGCGGAACCCAATCTGATCTATGACCTGCCGGAGCTGATGCCCGCCGGCGGTGCAGGTCCGGTTCCGGCGGCGGGCGGGTCGGTGCCGGAAACAGACGATCCCGTGGCCGTGGCGGTGCTCGATTCCGGTCTGGCGCTCGACGGGGTTCCGGATGCAGCGGTTCTGGAGGCGTTTGATGCCACCAACCCGGAGGCACCGCTTACAACCGATGCGGTGGGTCACGGAACCCTGATGGCCAGGATTGCAGCCGGGCTGATTGATCCGTATCAGGAATCCGTCGGCGAAGGGGTGCCGGTCATCGCTGTCAAAGCCTTTGCCGATGACGGTTCCGCCGATGCGTTCACGCTGATGAACGCTGTAACGCATGCGGTGGGCCGCGGACGCGGTCCGCTCAGTTTGAGCTGGGGGTCGGAAACCGACGGCCGGTTTATGGAAAGGGCGGTCCAGTACGCCCTGTCCAGCGGCCGGCTGGTGGTTGCGGCTGTCGGCAATGAAAACACCGGACGTCCCGTTTATCCGGCTGCGTACGAGGGGGTCATCGGTGTAGCGGCTTCAGACGGCAAGGAGCTGGCCGGCTATTCCAACCGCGGCGGGTTTGTCGATATTGCGGCCCCCGGCTCAGCTGGCGGTTCGCAGGGCACATCCATTGCCACCGCCTATGTCGGGCATATCGCGGCGCTTTACATGAGACACAACCCGCAAGCCTCTGCCGCCGAAACCGCCCGGGCTCTTTATGAAGCTGCCGGAGCGGACGGTCTTCTTAGCCGGGAGGCTGTCAAACGGATGCTGATGCACTAAAAAACCCCGTTTTCCAAGGGTTGGAAAACGGGGAGGTGTTGTTCCGAAGAGTGGAAAACGCCGGGGTTAGATTTTGCCGACGAGATCCAGTCCGGGGGTCAGGGTCTCGCCGCCGGGCTGCCATCCGGCCGGGCAGACCTGGTCGCCGTGCTCGCGCACAAATTGGGCGGCCTGCAGTTTGCGCAGGGCCTCGGCGGCACTTCGGCCGATGCCGTTGTCATGCATTTCAACCGTTTTGAGCACGCCGTCGGGGTCGATGATAAAGGTGCCGCGCAGGGCGACGCCTTCCTCTTCGATATAGGTTCCGAACGCACGGCTGATGTTGCCGGTCGGGTCGGCGCCCATCGGGAATTGAACATGCTGAATGGCCTCTGATTCGCTGTGCCACGCTTTGTGTACAAACGCGGTATCGGTGCTCATGCTGAGCACTTCAGCGCCTTCGGCCTTAAACTGATCATACAGCTGGGCGGCTTCCTTCAGTTCCGTCGGGCAGACAAACGTGAAATCGGCGGGATAGAAGATCACCACCAGCCACTGTCCCTGATAATCAGACAGTTTGATTCGTTGTATATCGTCCCGGTGAAACACATCCAGTTCGAAGTCCGGTACCTGTTGTCCTATTTTCAGCATCATACACTCCTTTATTTTTATGATCGATTAAATCGTTATTAATCAGATAATATTTTCAGTAAAAAAGCAACCTGAAAACCGGTTGTTTTCGTTGAAAATAATTTACCCAAAAGGGTTGACTCCGTTTTCATTTTCGCTAAAGTCGCTCCCCTTTGTGTGATAAATCGAATGCGATTCAGGTGTTCGGAGCCGGATCGTCAACAGAAAATGCGAGTGTGTGAAGGGGCTGTTTCCCGGTTCACCGGACAGGGAGCGGTGTCTTGAATACATGTTTGTTTTTACGAGTGCAACAGTCGGGAGGCGCAGGCTCGGGGGAGCAACTACAATTTGAACCGCCCACGTAGCTCAGTTGGTAGAGCGCATCCTTGGTAAGGATGAGGTCAGCGGTTCAAATCCGCTCGTGGGCTCCAGAAGAAAAATGAATTTCGTTTGAAAACTGGATTAAGACAGGAAAAGGGATCAGGAGGAAAAACCCATGGCTAAGGATAAATTCGAACGGACAAAACCACACGTGAACGTGGGCACCATCGGCCACGTCGACCACGGTAAAACCACGCTGACTGCAGCAATCACCTGCGTGCAGGGCGCCAAAGGACTGGCGGATTACATTGCGTATGATGATGTCGCCAAGGCATCGGAATCGCAGGGCCGCCGTGACGCAACCAAAATTCTGACGATTGCCACATCGCATGTGGAATACGAGTCGAATAATCGTCATTACGCCCATGTGGACTGCCCCGGCCATGCGGATTATGTGAAAAACATGATTACCGGTGCGGCTCAGATGGACGGCGCCATTCTCTGTGTGAGTGCGGCGGACGGCCCGATGCCGCAGACCCGTGAGCATATTCTGCTCGCCCGACAGGTGGGGGTTCCCGCCATCGTGGTGTACATGAACAAGTGCGACCTCGTCGACGACGAAGAGCTGCTCGATCTCGTGGAGCTCGAAATCCGCGAACTGCTCAGCAAATATGACTTTCCCGGGGATGACACGCCGATCGTGCGCGGTTCCGCGCTCAAGGCGATTGAAGATCCCTCCGGGGACGGTGCCAACAGCATCCAGGAGCTGCTCGATGCGCTCGACAGCTACATTGCAGAGCCCGAACGCATTACCGACCAGGATTTCCTGATGCCGATCGAAGACGTGTTCTCGATTGAAGGCCGCGGAACCGTGGTGACCGGCCGTGTCGAACGCGGCACCATTCACACCGGCGATGAAATCGAAATTGTCGGTCTGCGCGACACGCAGAAAACCACCTGCACCGGTGTTGAAATGTTCCGCAAGATTCTCGACGAGGGTCAGGCCGGGGACAATGTCGGCTGCCTGCTTCGCGGCACCAAGAAAGAGGATGTCGAGCGCGGTCAGGTGCTGGCCAAGCCGGGGTCGATCACGCCGCACACGCAGTTCAAAGCCGAAGTGTATATTCTGAATAAAGAAGAAGGCGGACGTCACACACCGTTCTTCAAAGGGTACCGCCCGCAGTTCTACTTCCGCACCACGGACGTAACCGGCGACATCACCCTCGAAGAAGGGGTCGAAATGGTCATGCCGGGTGATAATGTGACCATGGACGTCGAGCTCATCACGCCGATTGCCATGGAGCAGCACATGCGTTTCGCGATTCGCGAAGGCGGCCGCACCGTGGGTGCCGGACGCGTGACCGAAGTGATCAAATAACGCGGCTGAAAACGATCCGTCCGGCGCCGCCGTTCTGCGGCGGGACCGTCCGGGCGGACCGATCGGTCGGAAACAGGAACAACGCCATGCGAGATATTATTACAATGGCCTGTACGGAATGTAAGCGTCGCAACTATACGACGACCAAAAACAAAAAGATTTCGACCGGCCGGCTTGAGCGTAAAAAGTTCTGTCCGCATGACCGCCGGCACACGGTGCACAAAGAGACCAAGTAGAGAAAAAAAGCAGAAGATTTCGGTGCAGGCCAGTAGCTCAATTGGCAGAGCACCGGTCTCCAAAACCGGGGGTTAGGGGTTCGACTCCCTTCTGGCCTGCCAGCTTTTCTTCAGGAACCGCAGTATGAAAAAGATCATCGAACTGTACGGCGCATTGAAAACCTTTCTCGGCGAGGTGAAAACCGAGCTGAAAAAGTGTACCTGGCCGACGCGGCGGGAGCTGCTGGGTTCGACGGCGGTGGTGGTGGTTTCCGTGGTTATTCTCGGCGTTTTTGTCGGATTGAGTGATACCGTGCTGATGAGTGTTCTGCGCGCAGTGCTTCGATAAGCGGGAAGTAAACAAAATGGAAAAACAGTGGTTTGTTTTACATACCCTCTCGGGACATGAGTACAAGGTGCAGAACAGCATCGCCAGTCGTGTGAAACAGGAGGAAATGGAAGACTATATCGGTGAAATCCTGATTCCGACGGAAAAGGTGTCCGAGGTGAAGCAGGGCAGGAAAAACACGGTGTCCCGCAAGTTTTTTCCAGGCTATGTGCTGGCTCATCTGACGCTGTATGACGAGGGCAAGAAACTGGTGGAACCCACCTGGTATTTTATTCAGAACACCCCCGGTGTAATCGGGTTCGTCGGCGGCGAAGCCCCCGTGCCGCTGCGGAAAGATGAAGTGGACGTGATTGTCCATCAGGTGGAGGAGAAGAAGGAGACGGTGACACCGAAAATTCAGTTTGAACCCGGCGAAACCGTCAAAATAACGGACGGACCGTTCCTGAATTTCAACGGGGTGATCGAAGAGGTTGATCCCTCCCGCGGCAAGCTGAAGGTGTCGGTTTCGATTTTCGGACGGTCGGCGCCGGTGGAACTTGAATACTGGCAGGCGGACAAAGCCTGAGACGAGCGGAGTTTTTGTTATGGCAAAAAAAGAAATGGGATATATTAAGCTGCAGATTCCGGCCGGACAGGCCAATCCGGCGCCGCCGGTGGGGCCGGCGCTCGGTCAGCACGGCGTCAATATTATGGAGTTCTGCAAGGCGTTCAATGCGGCCACGCAGCAGCAGGCGGGCATGATCATCCCGGTGGTGATCACCGTGTATCAGGACCGCTCCTTCAGTTTCGTCACCAAAAGTCCGCCCGCCTCCGCACTGCTGAAAAAAGCGGCCTCCATTGCCAAGGGCTCCGGCGAGCCGAATCGCGACAAGGTCGGCCGGGTCACCCGTGCACAGATTGAAGACATCGTGAAGACGAAAGAAAATGATTTGAATGCCGCGGATACCGATGCGGCCTGCCGCATCATTGAGGGAACCGCGCGCAGCATGGGCATTGAAGTGGAGTAACCAATGGCAAAGCACGGAAAAAAATACACAGCAGTCAAAGAAAAGGTTTCTGCCGAAAACCGCTACGCGCTCGAGGATGCGATCGGGTTTATCAAAGCCAATCCGGCCGCATCCTTTGATGAAACGGTTGAGCTGGCCCTGCGCATGGGGGTGGATCCGACCAAATCCGATCAGGCCATCCGCTCAACCGTTGCGCTGCCGCACGGAACCGGAAAAGATGTCCGCGTGATTGTCTTCGCCACCGGGGACGCCGCCGATGCCGCCCGCGAGGCGGGTGCCGCGGAGACCGGCTTTGAGGATCTGCTCGAAAAAGTTCAGGGCGGCTGGATGGATTTCGACATCGTGATCGCCACGCCGGATGCCATGAAGGAAGTGCGCAAACTCGGCAAAGTGCTCGGTCCGCGCGGCCTGATGCCCAACCCCAAAACCGGCACCGTGACCGATGATATCGCCACCGCCGTCAAACAGTTCAAAGCCGGACGGGTTGAATTCCGCATGGATCGCAACGGGAATATCATTGTGCCGTTCGGCAAGCGGTCCTTCCCGGCCGAGGCGCTGGCGGAAAACTTCCGCGCGGTCTATGACGCCATTCTGGCCGCCAAACCCGAAAGTGCCAAAGGAATTTATATTAAACGCTGCACGATCTCGAGCGCCATGGGCCCGGGACTGCATGTCGACGTGAAAGAGGCGCCGGCCGCCTGACCAACCGCAGGGATAACGAATCATGACTACCGATACGAAAAAAATAAGACCTGAAAAACAGGCGATGTACGACGAGGTCCGCGAGCAGGCCGCCGGCGCGCTGTTCATGCTGCTGGCCGACTATAAAGGCATGACCATGCCCGAAACCGATGCGTTTAAAAAGCAGCTCCGCGAGGCCGATGCACAGGTTAAAGTCGTCAAAAACCGCATGCTGAACCGCGTGCGGCGCGAAATGGGCGTCGAGGCCGGTGAGGTGACCGGTCCGACCGCCATGATCGTCGGTTCAGGCGATGTGGTGGCGGTGGCCAAAATTCTTAAAAAATTCTCGACCGAAACGGAAAAACCGGTCGTCAAAGGCGGTCTGCTTGAAGGGGCCGTCCTTTCACCGGATGATGTGGTTCAGCTCGCCAGGCTGCCCGGAAAACAGGAACTTCAGGGGAAACTGGTCGGAACACTGGCCGCACCGATGACCCAGCTCGTCGGGGTGATGACTCAGAAAGTCAGCAGTCTGCTTTATGTGCTGAATGCCGTCCGCGAGAAAAAGGAACAGGCGGCCTGACGGCGCTTTAAACAAGAAACCTGGTTGAATGCAATTCATGTGAGGGAGGAACAAAAAATGGCTGAAGAAGTAAAAGAAGCTGCAGAAGCAAAAGAAGAAGTCCAGCTCGAAGGCAAAATGGCCGAGTTCGTGGACTGGATTGAAGGCATTTCGGTGCTGGAACTTTCTAAACTGGTGAGTGCGCTGGAAGACCGTCTGGGCGTTTCCGCGGCTGCGCCGGTTGCAGTGGCCGCCGGCGGCGGCGGTGGCGGCGGCGGCGAAGAAGCTGCGGCTGAAAAGACCGAATTCGACGTTGTGCTGACGGAAGCCGGCGGACAGAAAATTCAGGTCATTAAAGAGTTGCGCGGGATTACCTCGCTGGGACTCAAAGAGGCCAAAGAACTGGTCGATAATGCGCCGAAGGCTGTCAAGGAAGGCGTCGACAAAGACGAAGCCGAGTCCATCAAAGAAAAACTTGAAGGCGTGGGCGCCTCGGTCGAAATCAAGTAATGATCAGCGGGCTCAGCCGGTTTCGGCGGCCGCGGGCCGCCGGGGACGGCTGTGCACGTTTGAATTGCCGGTTTTCGCCTGTCCGGACGCCTGCTTCCTGAGTGCGTCCGGACGAAACGTCCGTATAAGCCTGAAGGGGATGGAATGGCCGATAGAAAAAACTTTGGAAAACTAACAGATGTCATCGAAGCTCCGGATCTGATCGAGCTTCAAACCAACTCCTACCTGGATTTTCTCCAGCAGGGGACCGCACCGTCGCGCCGTAAAAAAATCGGCTTGCAGGCGGTGCTGAGCGAAGCCTTTCCGGTCGAAAGCTACGACGGTCAGATCGCTTTGGATTTCGTCAGCTATGAAATCAAAGAGCCGGGGCTCTCTTACACGGAGGCCATCCGGGAGGGGGAAACCTTTTCGGCACCGCTCTACGTGACCTTCCGGCTGCGCGAAAACGAGGACGTACGGGAAGACACCCTCTTTATGGGCGAAATTCCGCTGATGACCGATCGCGGCAGCTTTGTGATCAACGGGGCCGAACGGGTCATTGTCAGTCAGCTGCACCGCTCGCCGGGCATCTGTTTTGAACAGAGCACGCATGCCAACGGATCTATCCTCTACTCCTTCCGGATTATTCCCGATCACGGATCGTGGGTGGAAACGCAGTTTGACACCTCCGACCTGCTCTATGTGTATCTCGACCGCAAACGCCGCCGCCGGAAATTCCTCGCATCCACCTTCCTGCGGGCACTGGGCTACGGCAGTGATGAGGAAATCATCAATCTGTATTACACCAGCGAAAGCTTTTCGCTGAACCGGCGCATTGCCGACGAAGCCGATCTGGCGGATCTGGTTCTGAAAGAGGATATCGTCGACAGCGATTCCCAGTCGGTCATCGGCCGGCGCTACGACGCGCTGACGCTCGACATGATTGATCGCATGAAGCTGGCCGGCTACAAAAAGGTCGATGTCGTGAATGTTTCCTGGGACCAGGGACTGTTCCTGAAAACCATTCAGAAAGACACCACCCGCAATGTCGATGAAGCTCTCAAGGACCTCTATCAGAAGCTGCGGCCCGGCGATCCGCCGACCACCGCCTCTGCGCGTCAGATGCTCAAACGGCTTTTCTTTGATGAAACGCGTTTCAGTCTCAGCCGGGTCGGCCGCTATAAAATTCAGCACAAGCTCAAAACCTCGGCGACCTCGCTCACCCTCGATAAAGAAGACGTGGTCGAGGCCGTCCGTTATCTGATCAATATCCGGCTCGGCAACGGGACGCTCGATGATATCGACCACCTCGGCAGCCGCCGCATCCGGACGGTCGGCGAACTGCTCGAAGGGCAGTGCCGCGTCGGTCTCGCCCGCATCCAGCGGCTCGTCAAAGAGCGCATGACCATTTTTGATACGACGGTCGATCGCCTCACCTCCCAGAAGCTGATCAATCCCAAGGCGCTCTCCGCGGTGATCAAGGACTTCTTCGGCCGCTCGCAGCTCAGTCAGTTCATGGACCAGACTAATCCGCTGTCCGAGCTGACCCACAAGCGGCGGCTGTCGGCCCTCGGTCCCGGCGGGCTCAACCGCGACCGCGCCGGCTTTGAGGTGCGCGACGTACACAGCTCGCACTACGGCCGCATCTGCCCGATTGAAACCCCGGAAGGGCCGAACATCGGACTCATTTCCTCGCTCAGTACCTTTGCGCGCATCAATGAATACGGCTTTATTGTCACGCCGTACCGCAAAGTCGAGAAGGGCCGCGTCAGCGGCAAGGTGGACTGGCTCACCGCCGATGAAGAAGAGGAATACGTCATTGCGCAGGCCAACGCACCGCTCAAAGACAACGGCACTTTTGAAAACGATCGTGTCATGGTGCGTATCCGCGGTGACTTCAAAGAGGTGGCTCCCGCCGACGTGCAGTACATGGACGTATCGCCCAAACAGGTCGTCAGCATCGCGGCCGGGCTGATTCCGTTTCTGGAGCACGACGACGCCAACCGCGCCCTGATGGGATCCAACATGCAGCGCCAGGCCGTTCCGCTGATGGTGCCCGAACGCCCCTATGTGGCCACCGGCATCGAAGACCGCGTCGCCCGCGACTCGCGCGTGCTGGTCGTCGCTGAAGAGCCCGGGGTGGTGGCGCACGTCAGCGCCGAAAAAATCATCGTGTCCAAAGACGGATCCCTGCCGAACAAAAAGACGCCGAAGGATTCGTATCAGGAATACGTTCTGCGCAAATTCATGCGCTCCAACGCCGGCACCTGCCTGAACCAGCGGCCGATTGTCAGGCACGGCCAGAAAATCAAGAAAGACGATGTGCTGGCCGATGGACCGTCCACCGACCAGGGCGAACTGGCTCTCGGCCGGAACGTCACCGTCGCCTTTATGCCGTGGTGCGGTTACAACTTCGAGGACGCCATCCTCATCAGTGAAAAAATCGTCAAGGAGGATGTCTATACATCCATCCATATCGAAGAATTTGAATGCGGCGCCCGCGACACCAAGCTGGGCCCGGAGGAAATCACACGCGATATTCCCAACGTCGGCGAAGAGGCCCTGAAAAATCTCACGCACGAGGGAATTATCCGCATCGGCGCCGAAGTGCGGCCCGGCGATATCCTCGTCGGGAAAATCACCCCCAAGGTGGAAACCGAGCTGGCACCTGAAGAGCGCCTGCTGCGCGCCATCTTCGGGGAAAAGGCCGCCGATGTGCGTGACACGTCGCTGCGCGCTCCCAGCGGAAGCAGCGGCATCGTCATGGACGTCAAGGTTTCGTCGAAGAACAAAAACGACAAATCGGATAAAGCCGCCGCCAAGCCCGCCGCGGATATGCGCAAGCGCCAGAAGGAAATCGAGGACCGCTATAAAAGCTCCGTGCACGAACTGACCGAGGATCTGACCGAAGCGCTCAGCAATATTCTGCTCGGAGAAAAAATCCCCCTCGATGTGATGAATGCGGAAACCGGGGATATCATCATCCCGGCCAACCGCAAAATCACCAAAACCCTGCTGCGCAAGCTGGCGGCCAATTACGAACACATCGAAATCGACCCCAGCCCGATCCGCATCAAAATCATGAGCATCATCGACAACTTCCGGAATAAATTCACGGAAGCTGAAGCGGACAAACGGCGCTCGCTCGATCGCGCCGGAAGCGGCGAAGAGCTCGATGAAGGCATTGTCAAATCCGTCAAAGTCTACGTCGCCTGCAAGAAAAAACTCTCCGTCGGCGATAAAATGGCCGGCCGGCACGGCAACAAAGGCGTGATTTCCCGGATTCTTCCGGAGGAAGACATGCCGTTCCTGCCCGACGGGACCCCGGTGGATATCGTGCTCAACCCGCTGGGTGTGCCCTCGCGTATGAACGTCGGTCAGGTGCTCGAAACCCATCTCGGATGGGCCTGCCGTCACCTGGGCATGCACGCCGCCACACCGATTTTCGACGGGATCTCCGAAAAGCAGATCCGCGAAATGCTCGAAGAGGCCGGCGAAAGCAAGGACGGAAAAACCGTGCTCTATGACGGCCGTACCGGCGACGCATTCGAACAGCGCGTGGTGGTCGGAACCATCTATATGCTCAAGCTGCACCACCTCGTCACGGAGAAAATCCATGCCCGCGCCGTCGGACCGTATTCGCTCGTGACCCAGCAGCCGCTGGGCGGCAAGGCGCAGTACGGCGGACAGCGCTTCGGCGAGATGGAGGTCTGGGCGCTCGAAGCCTACGGGGCGGCGCATGCCCTTCAGGAAATTCTCACCGTCAAGAGCGATGACCTCGCCGGCCGCACCCAGATCTATGAATCGATCGTCAAAGGGCAGAACGTGCTCGATGCCGGCCGCCCGGAATCGTTCAACGTGCTGATCAAAGAGCTGCAGGGACTCGGCCTCAACTTCGAGGTCAAAAAGAACGACGAGTCTGCCGACGCACTCACCGCAACCCTTTAAACCGCCTGGACAGGAGAAACGCCGTGGATACACGCACTGCAGAAGACATTTTCGGTCTCGATACCGAAGCCGCCGGCCGCGCGGCCAGCATTAAACTGGCGTCGCCGGAAGATATTCGTTCCTGGAGCTTCGGGGAGGTCAAAAACCCCGAAACCATCAACTACCGCACCTTCAAGCCGGAAAAGGGCGGCCTGTTCTGTGAACGCATTTTCGGGCCGACCAAAGACTGGGAATGCAGTTGCGGAAAATACAAACGCATCAAACACAAAGGGGTCATCTGCGACCGGTGCGGCGTGGAGGTGACCCTCTCGCGTGTTCGCCGTGAACGCATGGCGCATATTGAGCTCGCCGTGCCCGTCTCGCACATCTGGTTCTTTAAGGCCACTCCGAGCCGTATGGGCCTGCTGCTCGACATGACCCTGCGCACGCTCGAACACATCATCTACTATGACGACTACGTCGTGGTCGATCCCGGCGACACCCCGCTCAAGGAAAAACAGCTCCTGACCGAACTCGAATATCGCGAAGCGCTCGACAACTACGGCGACGGCAGCTTCGACGCCCGCATCGGCGCCGAAGGCATCCGCGAACTGCTGCGGAAGATCGACCTGCCCGAACGCCTGCACGAACTCGAAGACGCCCTCGCCAATACCCGCAGCAAGCAGACCCGCAAAAAGCTGGTCAATCAGATGAAAGTCATTGAAGGCCTCATCAAAAGCAAGTCGCGGCCCGAATGGATGATCTTTGAAGTGCTCCCGGTGATCCCGCCGGATCTGCGCCCCCTCGTTCCGCTCGAAGGCGGCCGCTTCGCCACCTCCGACCTGAACGACCTCTACCGCCGCGTCATCAACCGCAACAACCGCCTCAAAACGCTGCTGGCGCTCAAAACCCCCGATGTCATCATCCGCAATGAAAAACGGATGCTGCAGCAGTCCGTCGATGCCCTCTTCGACAACGGCCGCCACGGCCGGGCCGTCAGCGGCCCCGGCAACCGCCCGCTCAAATCGCTCAGCGATATGCTCAAAGGCAAGCAGGGCCGTTTCCGGCAGAACCTGCTCGGAAAACGCGTCGACTACTCCGGCCGGTCCGTCATTGTCGTCGGGCCCAACCTGCAGCTCAACCAGTGCGGCCTGCCCAAAAAGATGGCGCTGGTGCTCTTCGAGCCCTTCATCATCCGCAAGCTCAAAGAACGCGGCATCGTGCACACGGTGCGCAGCGCCAAAAAAATGATTGAGCGCGAAGAGGACGTCGTCTGGGATATTCTCGATGAAGTCACCCGCGGACACACCGTCATGCTCAACCGGGCGCCGACACTGCACCGCCTCAGCATCCAGTCCTTCGAACCGCTGCTGATTGAAGGGGAAGCCATTCAGGTTCATCCGCTCGTCTGCACCGCCTACAACGCCGACTTCGACGGCGACCAGATGGCCGTTCATGTGCCGCTCTCCGTCGAGGCGCAGGTGGAGTCCAAGAGCCTCATGCTCGCGCCCAACAATATTTTCTCGCCTTCCAGCGGAAAACCGATCACCACCCCGACGCAGGACATCGCCCTCGGCTGCTACTTCCTCACCAGTTATTCGCAGGAATATCTGCTCGACGCCCGTAAAAACGGCCGCAAAAAGCCCGCAGAGGAAAACCTGCCGCTGCTGTCCGATATCCACGAAGTGCACACCGCCTTTGATGATGGTGCACTGCGGCTGCATGACCGCATCCGGTACCGCAACCCGGATTTTCAGCGCGAAACCAAGTTCGGCAATCAGGAAAACTCCGTGATTGTCACCACCGTCGGCCGCGTCTTTTTCAATGAGGTCTGGCCCGACAGCATCGGCTTTGTCAACGACCGCGTCACCAAAAAGCTGCTCGGCAAGCTCATCGAACACTGCTATGAAACCGCCGGGCATGACGCCAGTGTGGAGGTGCTCGACAACCTCAAAAACCTCGGGTTTGCCCAGGCCACCGCGGCCGGGGTGTCCATCGGACTCTCCGACATGATTATTCCGCTCGAAAAGACGGACATCATCGCCACCGCCCGCCGAACCATCGCCCAGGTCGAGGATAAATATAAAAAAGGTCTCATCACCGACGGCGAACGCTACAACATGGTCATTGACCAGTGGACCGACGCCAACGACAAGCTGACCTCCAAACTCTTCAGTTCGCTGGAGCGCAACGACGACCCCGACAACGCCGGATCGGCGCACGACCTCAACCCGGTCTTCATCATGGTGGACTCCGGCGCCCGCGGCAGCCGCCAGCAGATCCGTCAGCTCGCCGGTATGCGCGGCCTGATGGCCAAGCCCTCCGGGGAGATTATCGAACGTCCCATTCTGTCCAACTTCCGCGAAGGCCTCAGTGTGCTCGAATACTTCATTTCAACGCACGGCGCCCGCAAGGGACTGGCCGATACCGCGCTGAAAACCGCGGACTCCGGCTATCTCACCCGCAAACTCGTCGATGTCGCTCACGATATCATCGTCAACGAAGAAGACTGCCACACCCTCAACGGCATCGAAGTCAGTGCCATTACCGACGGCGACGAGGAACTCGTCTCGCTGGCCCAGCGCATCATCGGCCGCACCGCCAGCGACGACATCTGCGATCCCCACAATGCCAACGAGGTGATTGTCGCCGCCAATGAAATCATCGATGAACACGCCGCCAAGAACATCGAGCAGGTCGGCATTGAAACCGTGCGCATCCGCAGCGTGCTCACCTGCGAATCGCGGCGCGGCATCTGCGCCCGCTGCTACGGCCGCAACCTCGCCTCCGGCCGCGAGGCCAAACTGGGCGAACCCGTCGGCATCATCGCCGCGCAGTCCATCGGCGAACCGGGCACGCAGCTCACCATGCGGACCTTCCACATCGGCGGAACCGCCAGCTCCGTGTTCAAACAGCCCAAGATCATCGCCAAGGAAGACAGCATTGTCCGCTACGAAAACCTGCGGACCGTCAAGGTCGAGACCGGCAACGTCATCCTTAACAAAAACGGCTACGTCGTCACCTACGACGACGACGGCCGCGAACTGGAACGCTATTCCACCGTCATCGGCGCGGTCATCACCATCGACGACGGCGAACGCGTCAAACGCGGCGAAACCTTCGTCAGCTGGGATCCCTACAGCATTCCGATTCTCTCCGAGCAGGAGGGAACCGTGGACTTCCACGACTTCATCGAAGGCGTCACCGTCCAGAAGGCCGAGGACGAAACCACCGGCGTCGAAGGACTCGTGGTGCTCGAACACAAAGAGGACCTGCACCCGCAGATCGTGGTCAAAGACAGCTCCGGCAAACCGCTGGCCTACTACTCCATCCCGGCCGCCGCCTACGTCATGGTCACCAAAGGCATGAACATCACCGCCGGTTCGACCCTGGCCAAAACGCCGCGCAAACAGGCCCGCACCAAAGACATCACCGGCGGACTGCCGCGTGTCGCCGAGCTGGTCGAGGCGCGCCGGCCCAAAGAAGCCGCCGAAATCGCCAAGATCGACGGCGTCGTCGAGCTGGGCGGCATCGCCAAAGGCAAACGCCGCCTCCTCATCCGCGACCCGGCCACCGACACCGAAGAGGAACACCTCATCCCCATGGGCAAACACGTCATCGTCTATTCCGGCGACGTCGTCCATAAGGGCCAGCAGCTCACCGAAGGGCCCATCGTCCCGCAGGAACTGCTCGAAGTCTGCGGTCCGCAGGAGCTTCAGGAATACCTCGTCAACGAAGTGCAGGCCGTCTATCGCCTGCAGGGCGTGGAAATCAACGACAAGCACATCGAAGTGATTGTCCGCCAGATGTTGCGCAAGGTCAAAATCACCGATCCGGGCGACACCGAATTCCTGTGGGGCGAGCAGGTCGAAAAACAGCGCTTCCAGGAAGTCAACCGCGCCGCCATGGAAGAGGGCCGCCGGCCGGCGGAAGCCTCGCCCGTTCTGCTGGGGATCACCAAAGCCGCGCTGGCCACCGAAAGCTTTATTTCGGCCGCCTCCTTCCAGGACACCACACGCGTGCTCACGCAGGCCGCCACGCTCGGCCGGGTCGATCAGCTCCGCGGTTTCAAGGAAAACGTCATTATGGGCCATCTCATTCCCGCCGGAACCGGTTTCCCGATGTACAAAAACATCCGGCCGGTCAAGCTCGGCGAGGAAATCAGCGTCGAAGATGTCCTGGGTGAAGATCCGCTGGCCGCCGCCCAGGAGGACAATCCGCTCGGACTCTGATGCGCCCTCGCAGCGGGCGCATGATCGGCCGTCCGCTTTTGATTTTTCCTGAAATTGTTTTGCGGCCGGGCAGAGAACATTCTATTTAATTTGTCGCAACCGTCTTCTGTAGCCGGGGTCGTTGACCCCGGTGCGCAGTAACGTCAAATTAAAATCGAAAATACTTTAACGCTCATCTGTCCGTTTCCATCCGCGGTTCATTCTTCGCGCCGGACATTGATGCGGTAGAAGCAGGCCGGATGGAGATTGGTTGCGGACAGTGAGGCCGGTCCGTTTGTGCATGCCGAAAGGTTTGATTAGAAACAGATGTGAATGCCTCGCGAAATAAGGGGAATATGAACTTGCCTCAGCAGGGGATGACGGGCTATCCTGCCCGGTATTTCGTTGCTCGGGTGGCGGAATTGGTAGACGCGCCAGGTTGAGGGCCTGGTGGCCGTTATAGGTCGTGCGGGTTCGAGTCCCGCCCCGAGCACCATTCAGGAGAGGGCTCTTCCCCAAAGCGCATCCTGTCTCCTCGACCCGGTTTTGCCTGCATCGCAGGCTTCGCAAGGCCGCCTTTTATTCAGCAGGCATGCGACGGCTTGCCTGAACCGGAAGAGAGCTTCCCGGCAGAGCCAGGGCGTCCCCGGTCATCGCCAGCGGCGTGCCGTTGAGCGTCGTCGGAAGATCATTGAATGTGACGATGCGGAACTGCACCGTCCTGTATCCGTTTTCTTTGCACCGGACATTCACGCTCAGTGTTCCATCCTTTGTCTGCGCATGGACGACGATGCGGGTGCGTTCGCCGGACTGATAGTGTTTCGACCAGCCGTCATCGGCAACATATTCATAAACCGTATCCATTGCGGTCTGCGCATCGGCGGCGATGAGCAGGTCGATGTTGCACAGATCCGTTTGGTTGTCCGCCGGCACGCCGGGGCGCAAAGGGATGATTTGCCCTTCGCGCAGAAAAAGCGGGGTTGTGCGCTCCCGCCTGGCAACAGCCTTAAGGGTTTGTCCGCCATCGATCCACTGCGTTGTTGAGATGTCAAACCAGCGGGCGGGGCCGGGCAGGGGGATGTCGCGCCGCCCGCCTTCTTCCACGAACGGGGCCTGCAGAATCGCGGGGCCGACCATGAAGGTGTCGTCGATGCGATCGAGAGCCGGATGAGTGCATTCGGGAAAATCGTAAAACAGCGGGCGCCAGACGGCGTCGCCGGATTCCTCCTGCCGGACGAACAGGTTGTAGAGATAGGGCAGAAGCTGATAGCGCAGGCGGATGAAGTCACGGTTCACATCCAGCGTCAGCGGATCGAACTGCCACGGCTCCTGTTCGATGGCGCTGATGATACAGTGATTGCGGCAGAAGGGCATCAGGCAGGCGGCTTTGATCCAGTCCTGCAGGAGGCGCGGAGTCGTATCCCCGCCAAAGCCGCCGATGTCGCCGCCGTTAAAGGGCATGCCGCTCAGTGCCAGATTCAGGGTGTTGGCGATTCCCATCTTCAGGTAGTGGTAGTTGGAGATGTTATCCCCTGTCCAGACGGCGCAATAACGCTGGCCGCTCAGGAAGCTGGAGCGGCTCAGCAGAAAGATGCGGCGGTCGGGATGTGCTTCTTCAAACCCTTTGCGCGTGGCCATGGCCATGCCGAGGGCATACTGATTATGAAAGCTTTCGTGCGGCATCTCGCCGTCTTTGCCGAAGCGCATGTCGTAGGGGTTGACCGGCCCGACAGACGGATCGTTCATGTCCAGCCAGGCGCCGACCAGCCCCTGTTCAGCAAAAGCGTTTGTCTTTTGCGCCCACCAGTCGCGCACGTCCGGGCGGGAAAAATCCGGAAAGACCGTCGCGCCCGGCCAGACGAGCCCGACAAAGTCCATCCCCTCCGGGTTTTTGCAGAACACGTCGTTGGCTTTGCCGTCGTCGTACACCGGATAGCCCTCCATTTTCTTCACACCGGGATCGATGATCGGCACCACCGGATGTCCGGATTCCAGCATTTCTGTGAAGTTGCTTTGCGGATCGGGAATGAGGGTTTTATCACAGGTGAACACTTTCTTTTCGTCCATGAAGCCGATGTCCAGCCACAGACCGTCGACCGGGATTTTGTGCTCATTAAATTTCGCGCGCAGCGCGTCAAGCTGGTCGATGCTCCGGTACCCCCAGCGGGACTGCTGATAGCCCAGCGCCCAGAGCGGCGGCAGCGGTACGGTGCCGGTCAGCATCTGTAGCTTGCGGGTCAGTTCGGCCGCTGAGGGCGCGGCCAAAACAAACAGATCGGGCTGTCCGGCCTCGGATCCCATCAGCACAAGTTTCGCCGTCTCGCTGTCTGCTGCGGCAACGCCTTCAATATCCGCCTGGCAGCCGATAGAAACAAAGGCGGCATATGGATTGTTGTAGAGCAGTCCGACCCACCCGTGCGGGGTTTGAATCATCAGATAAGGGATGGAAATGTAATACGGATCAGGGTGCCCGTCGTACACTTCCGGTCCGGGGAAGTCGGCCAATGCATCCGTGTTCCAGAACTTGGTCTGTTTCCCGGAGAGCTCCAGCCCGAGCAGCTTGGAACCCGCCCCGTAATACCGGTTGTGTTCCGAATACTGGAACGCAAACAGCGACTCCCCGCCGCATTTGCCGAAGCAACGTTGCGGACGTGATTTCAGGAGCAGATTCTGCTGCTCATCCCGCAGTAGAATATCGCCGCCGCGTCCGATGTTCAGCGAGTATGCTGGCCCGCTCTGAGGGACGGCTTTCGGAGACAATGCTGCCTGCGAAAAGTTTTCATCCCATGATTCGCCCGTTACCGTGATGCGGAAGATCCCTGCCCGGTCATTCGCAGTCAACTGAACCGGACACTCGTCTGCCTGAAACCGGAAACCGGTTTCCCGGCAGTAACGGCTTGCAAAACAGAAGTTTTCGATAAATGGAAACTTATTGAAATACATGGTTTGAACTCCAGGAGCAGACAGCAAAAAAAGGACGCTAGAAAAAAAGGCAGCTTCGGTGAAGTCAAAAACGGCTTAAAACAAAACCGGCTCTTCTTGCCGTTGGCTTACGCTTGCCACAAGGGGGTCTTATCAAGTAGTCTCCGCCAATCGTGAATGATACCTTAATTATTATCCCCACGTATAACGAGAGCGAAAACATTCGGCCGATTACGGCTGCCGTGTTTGCCGACTCGACAGATGTGGACATTCTGTTTGTCGATGATAACTCGCCGGACGGAACCGGTGCGCTTGCCGATGAGCTGGCGTCTGCGGATGAGCGGGTGAACGTGCTGCATCGAACAGAAAAAAGCGGGCTGGGGCGCGCCTACATAGCCGGGTTTCGCTGGGCGCTGGAGCGGCAGTATGAGTTTATTTTTGAAATGGACGCGGATTTCTCGCATAACCCGAAAGATATTCCGCGTCTGCGTGAAGCCGCCCGCGATGCCGGCCTGGTGCTCGGTTCGCGCTATAAAGACGGCATCCGGGTGATCAACTGGCCGCTCTCCCGCCTGATGCTCAGCCGGGGGGCCGCGCTGTACGTCCGGTTCATTACCGGCATGCCCTTCACGGATCCCACCGGCGGGTTCAAGTGTTTTCACCGCTGTGTGCTGGAGGCCATTGCGCTCGACGAAATCACCTCCAACGGCTATTCGTTCCAGATCGAAATGACCTACACCGCCTGGCGCATGGGCTGCCCTGTCGTCGAGGTGCCGATCGTTTTTGAAGAGCGGCGGTCGGGCGCATCCAAAATGTCGCGCAATATCGTATTTGAAGCGCTCGGAATGGTCTGGAAACTGGTCTTCCGTGCCCGCTGCCGCCGCCGGCCGCTGTGCGGTGTGCAGCCGTCTGCCGACCGGTTCATCTGCACGTCCAAACAATGAAAAACCCCGCAGTGAAACACTGCGGGGTGAGTTTCTTTCGTTGCCGAAAGAATCCGGGAAAGCCGGCAACAAACCCCTAAGCACCATCTTCCCCGTTCACTCTTGGCATAAACTATACCCGACCGAATCTGTCGCGAAAGGTTTTTTTTGTGGGATTCTTCCCCACAAAAATGCCGAGGAGTTTCTTGATTCGGATCAATGCGCATCGCCGTCAACTGCGGCAGACTCCCTGCGAAATCAAACGGAGAAGCAGTATTATGAAACGGAAAATTATTGAGATTGATGAAGCGCGATGCAACGGATGCGGGGCCTGCGTGACCGGCTGCGCTGAAGGCGCTCTGCAGATCGTGGACGGCAAAGCGAAGCTGGTGAACGACTCGTTCTGTGACGGACTCGGTGCCTGTATCGGCGACTGCCCGACCGGCGCGCTGAAAATCATTGAACGCGACGCCCCGGAATTTGATGAAGCCGCCGTCGAAAAACATCTCGGCAGGCCGATGGCCGAACCGCCTCCGGCCGTCGGCTGCCCCGGTATGCAGATCCGGTTCGGAGAAAAGAAAACCCCGGAGCCTGCCGCCCCGCCGGCGGCCGGGCAGGCGATCCGCTCTGAACTCAACCAGTGGCCGACGCAACTCCATCTCGTGCCGCCGGAAGCCCCGTTCTTTAAACACCGGGAGCTGGTGGTGCTCAGCACCTGTTCGCCGTCGGCCTCGCCGGATGTGAACTGGCGCTTTATCCGCGGGCGCGCCATTGTTATCGCCTGTCCGAAGCTCGACCGCACCGAGGGGTATGTCGAAAAACTCACCGAAATTCTCAAGCGCAACGGGATTCCCAAAGTCATTATCGTGCGCATGGAGGTCCCCTGCTGCGGCGGACTCACGGCCATGGTCCGCGACGCGGTTCGGCAGAGCGGACGAACGGATCTGGTTGTGGACGAGGCGGTGATCGGACTGAACGGCGATTTATTTGAGGTGAAAACACTGGATTAATGGATGAATGAATTGTTGGATGGCTGAAAGAACAAATTCAATGAATGCCGTTCCAAAGGAGGTCATATGGATGAATTAAAAGGAAAAGCTCTGAATCTGAAAACACTGGTGGACTACTCCGACGGTGCGGTGGTCAGCCGCACGCTGCTCAAGAAAGAAACCGGCAACATCACGCTGTTCTCTTTCGATAAAGGGCAGGGCCTCAGTGAGCACACCTCTCCGTTCGACGCGGTTGTCGAAGTGGTCGAAGGCGAGGGAGCCTTCATCATCGACGGTGAATCGAAGATTGTGAAGGCCGGGGAACTGATCATTATGCCCGCCAACATACCGCACGATGTGCAGGCCGCGGACGCACCGTTTAAAATGCTGCTCATCATGATTCGTTCTGCGTAATAGTTCGGCGCATTGGAACCGGCCTGAATCGATCAGGCTAAACGGATTGCACAGGGCGACATTGTTTCCGCCGGGGCGGCACCGGCCTTCGCTTCGGGCGTCCGGCACGCCGGGAATCCAGTCCCTGTGGTTGACTTTCGGTACAGGGTATTTAGACTCCGTATCGATAAAGAAAGGATTTTATGAAAACCGCTGTATTCAGCACCAAGCCCTATGACCGGCAGTTTCTCGATCGCGCCAACGAAACGTTCGGGCACGAACTGCTCTTTTTTGAAGCCCGGCTTGTCAAAGAAACGCTGCCGTTGACCGAGGGGTTCAAAACCGTCTGTGTGTTTGTGAATGACCACCTCGACGCCTCCATGCTCATCGCTCTCAAAAAGGCCGGCGTCGAACATATCGCGCTGCGCTGCGCGGGCTTCAACAACGTCGATCTGGCCAGCGCCGATGAGCTGGGCCTGACCGTCACCCGCGTTCCGGCCTATTCCCCGCATGCGGTCGCCGAGCACGCCGTCGCCCTCATGCTCGCGCTCAACCGGAAGATTTACTGGGCCCATTCCCGTGTGCGCGACGGCAACTTCTCGCTCGACGGCCTGCTCGGATTCGACCTGCACGGAAAAACCATCGGAATCGTCGGCACCGGGAAAATCGGTCAGACGCTCGCCGACGCACTGCACGGCTTCGGCTGCAACCTGCTCGGAGTGGACCGGCGCGAAAACCCCCGTTGCGTCGAGGTCGGCATGAACTATGTCGGGCTCGATGAACTGCTCGCGCAGTCCGATATCATCAGTCTGCACTGTCCGCTCACGCCCGAAACCCATCACCTGATCAACAGCGAGTCCATCGCCCGCATGAAGCGCGGCGTCATGCTCATTAACACCAGCCGCGGCGGGCTCATCGACACCAAAGCCGCCATTGACGGCCTCAAATCCGGGAAAATCGGCTACATGGGTCTCGACGTATATGAAGAAGAAGAGGCCCTCTTCTTTGAGGACAAAACCTTTGAGGTCCGCAAGGACGACGAATTTGCGCGGCTCACCACCTTCCCCAACGTCATCATCACCGGACACCAGGCCTACTTCACCCGCGAAGCGCTCACCCGCATCGCTGAAACCACGCTGGCCAACATCACCGAATTCGAAAACGGCACCGACCTCACCAACCGCGTTTCGGCACCGTAACGTCACGCATGACCGGCGCTGAAAAGCCGCGCGAGAGCGCGGCTTTTCAGTGTACGAGTCGATGCGATTGTTCGCCAATTCCTTATCTGTACTTCTGTTTCTTGGTATTCTTCTCAAGCATGACCATCTGCTGTTGCTTTGTCCGGTTCTTGATTGGATAGGAGGAAAGATCTTCAACTTCCTCATTGCCCCACTGTCCCCATCCTTTGCGCGGATGTCGTGCAAAGAGCTCAAGGTACGGCCCAGGAGAACACTCCTCGATTAAATTATATATCTCATCCGGTTTGCGTGAGTGTTCACGTTTGCGCTTCGGCACGAGGTTCACTTGCGTTCTGCCCGGTTGGAGGGTGCGCATACTCCCCCGCACACCAAAAAGAATGAGTTCGGTCACGTTGCGGAAATAGAACCCTACACCACGCCCATCTGGCCCCCCGTCTTTCCTAATTTTGTACCAGACAAGATTTGTCTTGTATGTGAAACCCCAGCGTTTCATGACTTCCAACCCCTCAGCAATGAGGGCATTAGGAACCCACAGGTAAAGGTGTGCCTCTGAAGCTGCCAACCGATTGACCGGCAACTCAAGAATCTCTTCGAGTGTCATCGTAGGGTACCGAAGAAGACGCTGGTGCTCTGGTGCCATCTTGCCCGTGCGGTTTTGGAAGCGCCACGGGGGATCAGCATAGATGGTGGAAAAAGGGCCTTTGGTTTTGTCGAGCAGATCCTCGGCGGCTGATTTCTGGGGGAGACGAAAGACTTTAGGCATCTCCATCCTCCTTCTGTTTTTGCGTGATTCCAATTGCGAGAACGGGGCAACCACCACTTCTTCCCGCCTTCAGGCGAGGAAGCAATTTATTCATATGGGTTGTGCTGGCTCCGTACTTTGCCTTGTACTCCCGCTCCGTACCGTACTTGTCCGTGTACTTTCCAAGGGAATTGAAGTACTCATCAAGATCGTTGCTGCGAGTCACCAACACAGCCACGCCAATCTTGCGATATTCGAAGAAGGCTCGAAATGCGTAAAGATCCCGGTCAAATGTCTGATCTTTGCTGTTCCACTCTAAGTCAAAGGCGATTTCGCCTTTGACGTAGTCCACTTTGTGCGTATCCGTCGAAACCGTGGTTTCATCTACCATAAGCTTGGCGGTGAGTTGTTGCTCCTTCCACCCCAAGGGACGAAGGATCTCCGAAAACGATTTTGGTATCTGGCTTTCGCTTCCACCGGGTGCTTTGACCTGTTCCTCGGTGAACTTGAAAGCGAGCAGAACATCACAGATTTCGGAAAAAAGGTCAGGATAGTCGAGGGTCAAAATAGCGACACAGTGCTGGTGATCGTGACATTCGTACACCTTTGAGATCTCGTCGTACTTCTTGGATGCGGCTATGGACTCTTTTGAAATGCTCATAAGCTCAGGCTATCACTTTCTGGTTGATTCTCAAGGATCTTCCTATTCTGTCTAGCGAACGTTGTTTGGTAATCATGACGGAATTTCTAACAACCAGCCGAGAGTGTAATCAACATCTTGCGACGGGACAAATCTGTTTCGATAGAGAATATAGGCAGAGTGATTACTACTTCATGTGAAGCTGTTTATAAAAATTATTCTGCCCTTAATCATTCTGATTGAAATGCGCTCGCCAGGTTATTGATGTTCTCTCCCTCATTCCGGTATTCCAATCTTCTGAACATTCCAGTATTCCATTTCCCATGAATATTCATTGGCTTCAGCATGTTCCCTTCGAAGGGCTCGGCTGCATCGCACCGTGGCTGGAAG
>CAZITJ010000005.1:47718-60236 GCA_964542135.1 uncultured Verrucomicrobiota bacterium | reverse complement strand
TGGGCGGCGGACTTGAACGCGGCATTGCCGGGTTTGAGATGATGGCCGACCTGTCGGACATGACCCTTTTTGGCGGTAAAAAATCACTGGGAAATGATTTAGAGGGAACTCTGTACCATCTCATGCGCGATGCGGCCGGAAATCCCAAGCCGGGCTTTACCCCGGTCAGCGGGGCTCCGAATATGAAATACATGGATGTGATCAATGAATTTATTGCCAGCGATTGGGATGTGTCGGTGTTCGATGAGTTTTACAGAGCCCCGAACAAATTGTATGCCACTCACTTCACCCTGGGCGGGTTTGCATCGGATTTGGCGCTGAAAAAATACGATATGGGCGACAACCAGTATGCAGGTCTTTATGTCATTTATTATAAAGGGAAAATTGCTCATCCGGAGGGCGGCCGCTTCAGATTCTGGGGCACCGGCGATGATTTTCTGCTGGTACGGATTAACGGCGAACTGGTGCTGGATGCCCGCACAACCAAATCCGGGTCCTATCCTCCGTGGAACAGAGACGTTAAAACCGGCTGGAAAAGTCGTTCGCCTGAAAACAATCAATATCCGCTGGGGTTTTCGGCCGCCAAGGTGGGGCACTGGTTTACACTCCAGCCGGGGGTCCCGGTTGAGATGGAGGTGCTTATCGGAGAAGACCAGGGGGGGCGTACCTCCTGCTATCTGAATGTTCAGGAATACGGGAAAGACTATCCGGAAACCAGTTATGGGGGACCTTTCCTGCCGGCGTTTAAAACGGCTCCGTTCCCCGACCACATCATCGACGAAATCGAATACCTCGTTCTTCCTGAGGATGTGAATTTGCAAGAGGGCCCGACCTTCAGCGCGTATTAAGAGGACTTCCGCATGATGAAACAAACCTGTTTTTTTATTCTGTTTTTTTCGATGAGTCTTTGTTCGCAGGCTGCAGAAATGCGTGTCTGGGAGGATAAGGACGGCAACCGATACCGGGGTGCGTATATCCGGGAGATGTTTGATAAGGTGACGCTTCGCACCGGGGAGGGGGAGGATATCCGAATTGCGGTGGAAAATCTTTCTGAACACGATCAGAAATACCTGCGCGTTATGGTTCCGCCTGAAATGGAGGTCGAGGTGAAAACGGATACCCGGCCGCGGTCGAAAGAGTTTGATGACCAGTATGACCAGGACAATGACATTACCGAGTTCCTGACCGCCACCGTTCAGATCCGCAAGAAAAGCCAGCGGCCGTTTACGAGTCGTCTGAAGGCTGAACTGTTTCTCATCGCCGAAGAAGTGCAGGAACGGAATTGTTATATTCTCCTCAGCAAAACCGAGTCGTCGTTTCTGCTGGGCAGTCACAATGACGATCAGCACACCTTTACAACCAAACCGGTTACCCTGATGGTATATACGGAATGGACTCGGGAGCGGCGCGGTCCGAACTATATTGGTTATGTGCTGGCGATTTCGGATGTCGAGGGAGATGTTGTGCAGGTCGATACGAATATCGACTGGCTGGCAGACAAGGTGCCCGAGCTTCAGGAACTGTATGCCCGCGGCGCCGCCTCCCGCTACAGCCGTTATTTCGATAAAGAGACGGTTCGGAAAAGACCGGTTCCGCGACCATCTGATTTTCCCGGTCGGATGTAGTTGTCCGGATTATTGCACGGTACCGGGGTGGGGCCTGGATTTTTTATAGAATCCGATCTGATGTTTCAGCTCGGTCTGCAGGTCGCTGCGGTTTTCTTTTCGGGCGAGTGTCTGCGCCTGTTTGGCGCTGGCGACGGCCTGTTTGAATGCACCGGTCTGCGCTTCAGCGGCGGCGCGGGCCATCCAGAACTCCGCATTGCCGGCGCCCTGTTCCGCCGCGCGGCGGATCAGTTCCATCGCGCGGGTTCCATTGCGGGCCTGTGAATTGCGATCGGTGCACAGCTGCCAGGCCCGCAGCACAAGTTCATCCGGCGATTCCGCCGTGTCGCTGTCGGCGGACGGGGTGCCGCCCGCCGGCAGATCCGTGCTGGTTTTGTCGACATGAATGCCTGCGTTTTTGAACTTCTGTTCCAGTGACACCTTGTCAACAGCCTTCAGATAGGCTTCGCGCGGAGAAATGACACCGTCTTCGACAAGCTGGAAAAAGCTGTCGGTGAATGAGCGCATGCCGATGTTGTACCCGGTCTGAATGGCGGTCGGGAGCTGGTGGGTTTTCTGATCGCGGATGTTGGCGCGCACGCCGGAGTTGGCAATCAGCAGTTCCGCGGCGGCGGTGCGGCCGCCGTCCATTCGTTTGCAGAGCGTCTGCGCGATGACGGCGGTCAGGGTGTTGGCCAGCAGGGTGCGGATCTGGTTCTGGCGTCCCGACGGGAATTTATCGATAATGCGGTCCACCGTGGAGGTGGCCGTGTTGGTGTGCAGGGTGGCCAGCACCAGATGCCCGGTTTCCGCTGTTTCCAGTGCGATTTCGGTTGTTTCGAGATCGCGCATTTCGCCCAGCATAACAATATCCGGGTCTTCGCGCAGCGCCGCCCGCAGCGCGCCGGCGAAGCTGCGGGTGTGACGATGCACTTCGCGCTGATTGATCAGGCAGTTGCGGGACGGATGTGTGAACTCAATCGGATCTTCAATGGTGATGATATGTTCGGTGCGGGTCCGGTTGATCAGGTCCACCATGGCGGCCAGCGTGGTGGACTTTCCGCTTCCGGTGGGGCCGGTCACGATAATCAATCCCTTGGTGTGCATACACAGTTCGCTGAGGGTGCCGGAAAAACTCAGGCCCAGCTTTTCGATCGTCGGCACGCTCATCGGAATGGTGCGGAAAACGGCGCCCGTTCCCTGCGAGTCCCGGAATGCATTCACGCGGAAGCGGCCGGTGTTTTGCAGTTCATAGCCGAAGTCGGTGTCCCAGTCCGTTTTGAATTCATGCAGATTGCGTTCCGGCATAATGGCTTCAAGGACGGCCTCGTTGTCCGCCGAGCTGCGCACCGGAAGATCGGTCAGAAACTGCATGGTTCCGTCCACGCGGATGCAGGGCGGGTATCCGGCCGAGAGGTGCAGATCGCTGGCGCCCCGTTCCGCCGTGAGCTTGAGCAGTTCATTCAGTTGATTCACAGCATCATCCTTTCTGTTCAATGAGACGGCTGTCCTGCCGTTCCGGTACGACTCACTCTAGCAGGAGTTGTTCCGGCATCGTACAAAAATCATGGATTTTCAGTGCCGGAAAAATCTTGACCCGAACGGCTTACTTGTTAGTTAATCCCCGTTTTCCGCGTATAATGGGATTTTTGTATCTTTTTCAGAAAACGGAGCAGATATGGCAAGCAAAAGCACAGCAAAAACAAAAAAAACGACCACGAAAAAGAAGGGGGCGTCCCGTCGTGCCGCTTCAGACAAAGCCGCAGTTAAAAAGGCGTCCGCCCCGAAAAAAACCGTAAAAAAAGCCGCGCAGAAAAGCTCCGCGAAGAAAAAACCCTCCGCTCAAAGTAAATCCAACGCCAAAAAAAGCGGCGGGTCAAAAAAATCGGCAGCAAAAAAAGTGACAAAAAAGGCCTCGGCTTCCAGAAAAACAAAGAAAAAGACGGCGAAAGCGACATCCAAACCAGCCGCAAAACGTCGCACCGCTGCGAAGACCGCAAAGCCGAAAACAAAAAAAGCACAGAAGACAGCCGCGCCGCCGGCTGAACCGCAGGAGCCGGCGCCTGTTTCCATCATGCAGCGCGAAGAGCGCAATGAGAAAATCAAAGAGCTGATTGCACTCGCCTCCGAGCACGGCTTTCTCACCAATGAGGATATCGACGAGGCGCTTCCCGACGATCTGGTGGTCGCCGAAGATGTCGATAAAGTGGTGGCGCTGCTCAAGAGCATGGAAGTCGAAATTATCCGCGCCGATGAAGTTGAGGAATTTAAAGCGCGCATGGAGAAAGAGGAGCGCGAAAAGCAGAGTGCCCGCAGCGATGTGCTCGACGATCCGGTGCGTATGTATCTCAAGCAGATGGGCCAGGTGCCGCTGCTGACCCGCGAACAGGAGGTGGAAATTTCCAAACGCATTGAAGAGGCGGAAATCCACACGACCTATCTGTTCAATCGCATCGGATGCTCAACCGATGCCTATCTGGGGGTTATCGAGAAGATCGAAAGCGGACGGCAGCGTTTTGACCGGATTGTCAGCGATAAACACGTTGAATGCCGCGAGGATTATTTCAACCAGCTGCCGAAAGTGCTGCAGGGCATTCGTCGCAATACCGATCTGGCACACAAATATTTCCGGGAGGCCGTCAAAGCCCGAGCCAAAGCCGACCGGGCCAAAAAAGAAAAACTGTTCAATGCCGCCCAGGATCGCCTGTCGGAATACTTCAGCCGGCTGTATTTCAAGCAGAAAGCCATCGAGGATATCGTTTCCACGGTCGATCCTTTGTATGCCGAAGTGCGCAGGCTGCAGCGCGACATCGAGCGGCTCGAAAAGAGCCGGGCGAAAAGCGCCGATGAACGCAGGCGCGCCGCGCAGAAACGGCTGAAGGAACTCGAAGATATTCTATTTATGGAAACCGATGTGTTCGTGGCGCATTACCGGCTGCTGCGCACCTGGCTTCGCAAAGGCCTGCAGGCCAAGACCGAAATGATCGAAGCCAACCTGCGGCTGGTGATCAGTATCGCCAAAAAATACACCAACCGCGGTCTGTCGTTCCTGGATCTCATCCAGGAGGGCAACATGGGGCTGATGAAAGCGGTCGAGAAGTTTGAGTATCGCCGCGGATACAAGTTCAGCACCTATGCCACCTGGTGGATCCGGCAGGCCATTACGCGCTCCATTGCCGACCAGGCCCGGACCATCCGGATCCCGGTGCACATGATCGAAACCATTAATAAGCTGCTTCGGGTGCAGAAGATGCTCCTGCAGGAGTTCGGACGCGAAGCCACGCCGGATGAACTGGCCGACGAAATGGAGCTGCCGGTGGAACGGGTGCGCGCCATCCTCAAAATTGCACAGCAGCCCATTTCCCTGCAGGCCCCGATCGGCGACAGCGATGACACCAGTTTCGGTGATTTTATTGAGGACAAGGCGGCTGAAAATCCGTCGGAAATGACGGCGTTCAGCCTGCTTCGGGAAAAAATCGGCGATGTGCTCGAGACACTGACCTCGCGGGAACAGGAGGTGCTTACCCTTCGCTTCGGACTGGTCGACGGCTATCCGCGCACCCTGGAGGAAGTGGGACGGCAGTTTAAAGTCACCCGTGAGCGCATCCGGCAGATTGAAGCCAAGGCGCTGCGCAAAATGCGCCATCCGACCCGCATTCGCAAACTCGAAGGGTTTATTGAACAGGGAGGCTGACCCGATCCGATCAACTCGTACGGTGCAGAATAAGCGCGGGGCTGCATGGGGCCGTCCCCGGGAACGCCTCCGCCGGCATCCTGTGCGGTGTACAGGGCCGTGTTTAAAACGGCGGGAGACAGGTCGATGAGTATTCCTGAACAGATTATTAAACGCAACGGAACCCGGGTCGACTACGATCGCGACCGCATTGCCACAGCGGTTTTCAACGCGGCGGCCTCGATCGGCGGCCGGGACCGGCAGGAGGCGGAACGCATTGCCGAACGGGTGGAAAGCCGCCTGGCAGTCATGTACGGAGATCAGGCGCCGACGGTTGAGGATATTCAGGATGTGGTTGAAACCGTTCTGGTCGAAGAGGGCCACGTCAATACCTCCCGCGCCTATATCTCCTATCGCACCCGCCGGGCCCAGATGCGTGAGAGCCGTGCCGATCAGGCCGCATCGACCCTGAACAATATTCCCTATAAAAAAATATACAACGTGCTCCTTTGGAATCTGGATCACGATTGTGCATCGATCGAGGGGCTCAACCGGATTATGGCCGACGGGCGAATGCCGGAGCTGGTGGCCGCCTGCGAAGATCGTTACCGCGGCGAGTGCCGGGCCGCCGCCGAAAACGTGCTCGAACGAATCGATGACCTCCGCGTTATTATCGTCGCCGGACCCTCGTCCTCCGGAAAAACCACCACCACCATCAAAATGATGGAAACCCTTCAGGAACAGGGCTATTCGCTTAAAGCCATCAATATCGACCACTACTTCTTTAACCTGGAGGATCACCCGCGTGACGAATTCGGCGATTACGATTATGAAACCCCTCAGGCGCTGGATCTGGAACTGATCAACAGCCATCTGGGCCGGCTTCTGGCCGGCGAAACCGTCTATACACCGCATTACGATTTCCATACCGGCCGCCGCACCCTGAATGCCCACGAGCTGTCGCTGGGGTCCCGTGAGATTCTGCTCATCGACAGCCTGCACGGACTCTTCGCCGATATGACCCGCAGTGTCCCGGACCGCAGCAAATTCCGCCTGTATATTGAAACCCTCGGCCAGCTTCGCGGCTGTTCCGGCGAACTGATGCGCTGGGCCGATCACCGCCTGATGCGCCGTATGATCCGCGACAGCTGGCATCGCAGTCACAGCCCGCAGGACACCATTACGCACTGGCATTATGTGCGCAAAAGTGAACTGCAGCACATCATTCCCTACAATGCCTCTGCGGATTTTCTCGTCAACAGCGCCATGCCCTATGAAATTCCGATTTTAAAAAACAAGCTCTTCGCCTATTTTCCCGACGCGATGGAACAGTTTAAGGCACATCCCGGCCGGCAGGATGCCTATATCCGTGCCCGGCGGCTGTATGAAATGCTGGAGCCGCTCCATGCCTGGGACGACGATGCGGTGGTTCCGGCCACCTCGCTGTTGCGCGAGTTTATCGGCGGCAGCGCGTACGATTATTGATGCCAGAACGACGGCTGCACCCGGATTGTGTGACCCGTCCAGACGAGTTCGCCGCCCTGTTCCAGCCGATGCAGCAGGCGGCTGAACGTCTCCGGCGTCGTCCCGATGGCCGCGGCGGTATCTTTTTTCGATAAATCAATCGTCAGGGCGGGGCGGGGGCCGAATTGATCGAGAAGAAAGGCGCGCAGGCGGTCTTCAACATTCATAACCGCGGTCTGCCGGATTCGCTCGGCAAGGTAGCGCTGTTTGCGCATCAGCATGGCAATGAAGTCGTTGCGGAATCCGGGTTCGTCGAGCAGCTTCAGAAACTGGGCCCGCGGCAGTTCGAGAACCTCGGCATCCGTCACCGCGGCGGCCGTGACCGGGTAGCGCTGTGTTTCAAACAGAATGACCTCGGCGAACAGTTCGCCCGGTTTCACTGTCTTGATAACCGTTTCCCGCCCGTCGATATCGCTCTTCAGCAGCTGCATGCTGCCGCTTGCAAGCAGATACACCGCCCGGCCTTCAGTACCTTCCATAAACAGAAACTCGCGCTTGGAAACGGGAATGGAGCGGGACAGATCCGCAAGACGCCTGCAGCCCGGCTCGGACAGACCGCTGAAGAAGTCTGTCCGGCAGATCAGGTGGAACGGATCACTCATGCGGACATGTAAGCACGATTGCC
This sequence comes from uncultured Verrucomicrobiota bacterium, assembly GCA_964542135.1. GTDB lineage: Bacteria > Verrucomicrobiota > Kiritimatiellia > Kiritimatiellales > Tichowtungiaceae > Tichowtungia. Next base: position 52,810 of record CAZITJ010000005.1, on the reverse strand, counting down.
GGTTCGAATACATCTTTTTCTGAAAAGCGCCTTTTCACCGCCTGCAAATGATTGTCTGACAGACTTTTAACTTGAATGGAAACAGTTTGTTCAGTACTTTTTGAACAGAATGAAACCAAAGGAGCCGTATCCGCGAAAACCTGTCAGAGCTTGAGCAGGAGGTGATCGATATGTTTGTTCGTATCGCCGGGGCGCTCAGTCTTCCCCGTTCCGTCGGGGAGCTCTACGGTATTCTGTTTATTACACCGCATCCGATGTGTATCGACGATCTGATGCAGAAGCTGAAAATCAGCAAAGGATCCACCAGTCAGGGACTGCGGATCCTGCGCTCGTTCAGTGCGGTGAAGCCGGTGTATGTTCCCGGCGACCGGCGCGATTTTTTTACGGCGGAAGCAGCGCTTCGTAAAATTGTCAGCGGCTTTGTAAGCGAAGAGATCCGCCCGCATCTGGAAAACGGCAGAGAGCGCATGGTCCGGCTGGAGCAGCTCGCCGCCGCCGAAAAAAATGATTTCTACACAGAACGCACTGAACGGTTGAAGAACTGGCAGAAACGTGCAAACTCTCTGCTCCCCTTCGCGTTGAGTTTTATTAAACCGGAGTAAAACGGATGAACGACGATCTCCGTTACCTTGAGAAACAAACATCCTGAAAACTGTTTTTACAAATGTTCGCATCGTCTAATCAACCCGTCTCCCGCAGCGTATGGCGTTGCGTACGTACGCAGCCGAAGCGGGAACATATTGCCGCCGCTCAGCTCGAGCGGCTGGAGAGCGTGGAGGTGTTTGCGCCGCGCATCCGCTTTAAACGCCGCACACCGCGCGGGAAGGTGTGGTTTGAGGAGTCGCTCTTCCCCGGCTACATTTTTGCACGCTTTGAACCGCTGATGCAGCGCGCTGTATCAAGTGCCGTCGGTGTGCGCGGACTCGTGAAGTTCGCCGGAGAGTGCGCATCGGTGCCGCCGGCGGTGATTGAGATGCTGCGCAGGGAAACGCCGGCATGCGGTCCGCTGGTGATTGAAGAAAAACGAACGCTCAAAGAGGGCGACGAAGCCGTCGTGGCCGAGGGCGCATTGATGGGGCTGCCCGCGGTGATTACACAGGTGTTGCCCGGCAAAGAACGCGTGAAAATTCTGATGGATATGATGGGGACGGCTATTGAGGCCGATCTGCCCCTGGATGCATTGGAGAAAGTGGCATAAGACACGTTCTCCGAGGTCATGATGACCTCCCGAACCATAGCTGAAAATTGTACGGAAGGTTTTCGCCGAAGGCGGAGCGACCGGGGGCGGCAGCCCGCCCCGTGGAATAAGGGCATTAAAATCTTCGGGTGATTATGACATTCCTCGGCGCTTTCAAAGTCAGCTTTTAATTCAGCAACACGTATTCCACAGGGCAGGTCCAGGGTCAGAGATCAGAAGATCCGATTTTAACGACTTCAACGTTTACCCCGATTTTTCGGGGAGGCCGTCAGGCCGTTTTAACGAATTTAACGATGTTATTATGAAAATATTCCTTACAGGCGCGGCCGGGTTTATCGGTTCGTATGTGGCGCATTCATTGCTGGATGACGGCCATGAAGTGGTCGGCTTCGATAATTTTAACGACTACTATGATGTCGCTCTGAAAGAAGCGCGTTTCCAGGGTTTGGAAAGTCGTAAAGGCTTCGAAATGATTCGCGGAGATTTCATCGACTATGAACTTCTAGTTTCAAGTTTCAAGTTTCACCGTTTCGATTGCGTCTGTCATCTGGCCGCGCAGGCGGGGGTTCGTTATTCGATTCAAAATCCGTTTGCCTATCAGCAGTCCAATCTGGAGGGCCATCTCAATATTCTGGAAGCCTGTCGTCATGCGGAAATCGAGCGGCTGGTGTATGCCTCCAGCTCCAGCGTGTATGGCGGCAACAAAAAAGTCCCGTTCAGCGAGGCTGATCCGGTCGATCATCCCGTCAGCCTGTATGCGGCCACGAAAAAGGCCGATGAGCTGATGAGTCACACCTACACGCACCTGTACGGTCTGCAAACCGTCGGCCTGCGCTTTTTCACCGTCTACGGCCCCTGGGGCCGGCCGGATATGGCCTATTGGCTGTTCACAGAAGCTCTTCTGAACGGCAAGCCGATCAAGGTGTTTAACCACGGCGATATGAAACGCGATTTCACCTACATCGACGACATTGTCGCCGGGGTAAAGGCTTCGCTTTTCACCGCCGGACTGGAGCCGTATGAGATTTTTAATCTGGGTAACAACAAGCCGGAAAACCTGATGGATTTTATTCAGACGATCGCCGCTGCGCTCGGTGTCGAGCCGAAGATGGAGATGCTTCCGATGCAGGCCGGCGACGTGCCGATCACCTTCGCCGACATCACCAAAGCGAAGCGGAAGCTGGGCTATCAGCCGACAACATCAATGGAGACAGGGCTGAAACAGTTTGTTGAGTGGTATAAGGAGTATTTCAGCGTATGAGCGCACAGCGGCTCAATGCATGGAAGCGGGCCAAAGCGGACGGAGTGGATGTTTCGCTGTTGGAGTCCAACCTGCGTTTGACGATTTCAGAGCGGCTGCACCGACATGACGCTGCCCTGAATAGCATTGAGAAGCTGCGTAAAGCGGTAGAGATGAAACATGAAAAATCTGACGGATATTCTGACACTTTTGGCGAAACATGACGTCGATTTTGTTGTGGTTGGCGGATATGCCGTCGCGGCGCACGGCAGTTCTTTTGTTACACAGGATGTGGATATCTGCTGTGATTTTTCTCCGGACAATTTGTTGCGCCTTCAGAAAGCGCTGGGGAAGACGCATCCGGTGCATCGTATGACACCGAAACGGTTGCCTCTGGTTTTAACCCCGGAAAGCTGCGAGGGAATTAACAACCTCTATCTGGATACCGATATCGGGCAGGTTGATTGTCTGGGCTCTGTTTTAGGCGTTGGTGGCTTTGAGGAAGTAAAACAGCGAAGTGTTCCTGTAATAATCGACGGGTTTACATGCCGCCTGATTGAGCTGGGTGCGTTGATTGAAGCGAAGAAAGCGATGGGGCGTCCGCGGGATCTGGCTGCTGTGCAGGAGCTGGAAGCAATTAAGGAAAAACTTGAAAATGAGTGATTTATTGCGATTGGCAATGGATGCCGCACTCCGCGCGGGCGCGGCGATTCTCTGCATTTACGAGCGTGATTTTGAGGTGGAGTTTAAGGCCGACGAGTCGCCGCTGACCGAAGCCGACAAGGCGGCGCATCATATTATCGTCGATGCGCTCGAGGACACCGGGCTGCCGGTATTGTCTGAAGAGAGCAGGGCCGTTGCGTATGATGAGCGCAAAACATGGAGCCGCTTCTGGCTGGTCGATCCGCTCGACGGCACGAAGGAGTTTATTAAAAAAAACGGCGAGTTTACCGTCAATATTGCATTGATCGAAAACGGCCGCCCCGTGATGGGTGTGGTGTTTGCTCCCGTCCTGAAAACCGTTTATTACGGTTTTCAGGCAGAGGACAGAGAACCGAAGACGGAGGCTGGCACTTCCAATGCATGGAAATCCACGAATTGTTCCGGCAAATCTGTTGATGAAATTTTGAATTCTTCGGTTTCTCTTCCGCTGTCTTCGGTTCTCCGTCCTCCTGTTGTTCGTGTGGTTGCATCGCGCTCTCATTGCAATGACGAAACCAAAGCGTTCATTGCTGATCTTGAGGCGAAGCACGGGGCCGTCGAGCTGGTTTCGAGCGGCAGCTCACTGAAGCTGTGTCTGGTGGCCGAGGGCAGCGCGGATGTGTATCCGCGCATCGCTCCCACGATGGAGTGGGACACCGCCGCGGCGCAGGCCGTTGTCGAGGCCTCTGGCGCGACGGTGGTTCAGTACGGAACCGACGACGCGTTAATCTATAATAAAGAAAATCTGCTGAACCCGTTTTTTGTAGTTTCGCGGGTTTAACGTTTTTAACGATTTCAATGTTAGTACCCCGCTCGTGCGGGGAGCCCCGACAGTTCGGGGCTTTTAACGAACAGGAGTTTATTATGAACAAGTATACACTGACACATTTAAAGCAATTGGAGGCGGAGAGCATCCACATTATCCGCGAAGTGGCCGCGGAGTTTTCCAATCCGGTCATGCTCTACTCCATCGGAAAAGACTCGTCGGTGATGCTGCATCTGGCGCATAAGGCATTTAAACCCGGGAACATTCCGTTTCCGCTGATGCACGTGGACACGCAGTGGAAATTTAAGGATATGTACGCATTCCGGTCGAAAATGGCGGAAAAATATCAGGTGGATCTCAAGGTGTGGATCAATCCGGACGGAAAAGATTTTTCGAACCCGTTTCTTCACGGTTCGGATAAGCACACCCATCTGATGAAAACCGAGGGCCTGAAACAGGCGTTGGATCACTACGGGTTTGATGCCGCGTTCGGCGGGGCCCGCCGCGACGAAGAGAAGAGCCGCGCCAAGGAGCGGGTCTACAGCTTCCGCAACGAGTTTCACCAGTGGGATCCCAAAAATCAGCGCCCCGAACTGTGGAACCTCTATAACGCAAAAATCAACAAGGGCGAATCCATTCGCGTCTTTCCTCTCTCCAACTGGACCGAGCTCGATATCTGGCTTTACCTGCTTCGCGAGGACATCCCGATCGTTCCTCTTTACTTTGCCAAAGAACGCCCGGTGGTGCCGCGTGACGGCACGTTGATTATGATCGATGATGACCGCATGCCGCTCAAAGACGGCGAAGAGCCGATGATGAAAAAAGTGCGTTTCCGCACCCTCGGCTGCTACCCGCTGACCGGCGCCGTGGAGTCCAACGCCGAAACCATTGAGGAAATCGTCCAGGAAATGCTGCTCACCACCACCTCTGAACGCCAGGGGCGCGTGATTGACCACGATGCCGCCGCGAGTATGGAAGAGAAGAAGAAAGACGGTTATTTCTGATCGAAGATCAGAAATAACCGCGTTCAAACGGCCTGACGGCCTCGTTAAAACCGTTAAAACGGCGCGGTGCGCCTCGTTAAAACCGCGAAAACGCTACGCTCGTTAAAATCGGGGAGAAGAAAATGGCAGACCGATTCGAGGATTTGGATGCATGGAAGGTCGGGCGCGAATTAGCAAACATC
>CAZITJ010000005.1:0-47618 GCA_964542135.1 uncultured Verrucomicrobiota bacterium | reverse complement strand
GAGGCGCGAACGCGCCGTTTTAACGAGCCCTTTGGGGCGTTTCAACGATTTTAACGAAGAAGGAATGCCATGACTGACAGTGCCTACAAAATTCAGGAAGAAGAACTGATTCGAGGTGACATCTCGGGTTACTTACACCGCCACGAAACCAAAGACCTGCTTCGAATGCTGACCTGCGGGTCCGTGGACGACGGCAAATCCACGCTGATCGGCCGGCTGCTGTATGACAGTCATATGATTTATGAGGATCAGCTGGCCGCCGTTCAGAAAGATTCAAAAATTCACGGGACCACCGGCGATGATTTCGATCCGGCTTTGCTCACCGACGGACTGCGCGCCGAGCGCGAGCAGGGCATCACCATCGATGTGGCCTACCGCTACTTTTCCACCGACAAACGAAAGTTCATTATTTCCGACTGCCCCGGCCACGAGCAGTACACCCGCAACATGGCCACCGGGGCCTCCACCTGCAACCTGGCGGCCATTCTGATTGATGCCCGCCACGGGGTTATCACGCAAACCAAACGCCACAGCTTTATCTGCTCGCTGCTCGGCATCCGGCACGTCGCGGTGGCCGTCAATAAAATGGATCTGGTGGACTGGTCCGAAGAGGTCTATGAAAAAATCCGCTCCGATTATAACGACTTTGTCGCACGGCTCGGATTTTCCGATATTCACTTCATTCCGATTTCCGCGCTCAAAGGCGACAACGTGGTTTCGACATCGGAACACATGCCGTGGTACTCGGGCCCGACCTTCCTGCAGCATATGGAGAACGTCAACATTGCGACGGACCGCAACCTGGTGGATATGCGCTTCCCGGTCCAGAATGTGCTTCGTCCGCATCTCAACTTTCGCGGATTCAGCGGCACGATTGCCTCCGGCATCCTGCGGGTCGGCGAGGAGGTGGCCAGTCTGCCCTCGCGGCGCACATCGAAAATCAAATCCATTATCGGACCGGACGGCGAACTGCAGGAGGCATTCGCCCCGCAGGCGGTCACCGTGACGCTTGAGGATGAGATCGACGTGTCGCGCGGGAATATGCTCACGCCCGTCAAAAACCTTCCGCACATTGGAAATGAATTTGAGGCCATGGTGGTCTGGATGCATGAAGCCCCGGCGGCACAGGGGCGCTCCTATCTGATTAAACAGACCACCAACATGGTGCCCGGCGTGCTGTCCAACATCCGCTATAAGCTGGATGTCAACACCATGCACCGAAGCAAAGATGAAGTTGTTTCACTGGACCTCAATGAAATCGGCCGCGTGCATATGACCCTGCACCGCCCGATCGCTTTCGACCCCTATGAGAAGAATCACCAGACCGGATCATTTATCATTGTGGATCGCATGACCAACGTGACCGTGGGCGCGGGCATGATTGTGGACCGCGTGGTGTCGGCACCCAAAGGCGCGCATCCCGTCAGTAAAAACATCACGCAAAGCGACAGCCTCGTTTCCGCTGAAGATCGGCAGAAACTGCTCAACCAGAAAGGGGCCACCCTGTGGCTGACCGGGCTGAGCGGGTCGGGCAAATCCACCGTCGCCCGTCAGCTCGAGCGCAAGCTGACCGACATGGGGCAGGCCTGCTATATCCTCGACGGCGACAACGTCCGCCACGGTCTCAATCGCGATCTCGGCTTCTCGGCGGAAGACCGCTCCGAAAACATCCGCCGCATCGCCGAAGTTGCCCGCCTCTTCAACGAGGCCGGCATCATCGTCATCACCGCCTTTATTTCGCCCTACCGCGCGGATCGCGCTCAGGCCCGCGCCGTCATAAACGGCGGGGCCGTTCAAACCGTTGAAAACGTTAAAACGGCGCAAAGCGCCTCGTTAAACGAGCGCAGCGATTCAACCTTTAACGATTTGAACGAGGGCGAAGCCCGTTTCATCGAAATTTTTGTGGATACGCCGATCGAGGTGTGCGAACAGCGCGACCCGAAGGGGCTGTACAAAAAAGCGCGCGCCGGGGAGATTCAGCAGTTTACCGGTGTCACCGACCCCTACGAGGTTCCCGAAAAACCCGAGCTGACGCTGGCCACCGCCGACACACCCGTCGAGGCCTCCGTGGACGCTATTGTCGCCAGGCTGCGCGAAGACGGCGTGATCGGATAAACATTCCGTGCCGGAATTTTTATCCGGAAGCGCGGGACGCGGCAGCCTGAATCATTAGCGACACGTGGATGTCTTCCCCCAACTGGTGAAACCGGAAATTGCAGGGCTGAAATGGGCAACGCCCTTCCAGCCGCGGCGCGAAGGTCTGCAACCGTTCGATTGTTTTCACCTGTTTTTATGAATAGATCAGGTTAATGATTCAGGGTTGGGAAAATAAATGGTCTGGTCAGACTTAACCCATATTGTATTTTTTGATTTAACAAAGGTATGAAAAAGGAAGCCAACATCTACGAGGCGAAGTTGCAGCTTTCGAAGTTGATTTCCAAAGTGGAAGAGACGGGAGAGCCCTATGTTATCTGTCGCAACGGGAAACCGATTGTTGATTTGGTATTGCACCGGCAGGTGCGCGATCCGCTGACGCCTGATCCCGCATTGCGTGGCGCCCGGTTCAAAGGCGACTCGACCGAAGGGGTGAGCGAGGCCGACTGGCCGGAGGCGCTCCGGTGATTCTTTTGGACACGCATGCGTTTGTGTGGCTGGCTTCGGAGCCGGAATCTATTTGACTTAGTCTGTCAGTTGACTAAATTTTCGATATGACAACAGTCACAGTACATGAAGCAAAAACCCACCTGTCGCGCTGGATCAACCGTGTTCTGGCGGGTGAGCAGGTCGTCATTGCCCGGGGCAAAAAACCGGTCGTTATGCTTAAGCCGGTTGATCAGGGCGTTGGGAAGCGGCACATCGGCGGAAAGCCCGGGTTTCTGGTTCACATGTCGGATGACTTCGATGTTTCACCGGACGATTTCAAGGACTATATGGAATGAGCCGCTACCTGCTCGATACCCACACTCTCATCTGGATGGTTTCCGGCGACGGGAGGCTTTCGGAAACGGCCCGTTCCATCATCCTTGACTTGGACAACCAGCTTTTTTTCAGCATGGCGGGGTACTGGGAAATGTGCATCAAAATGAGCCTCGGCAAACTGGAACTGCAAAAGAACTGGGAGCGGCATCTGGACAACGAATTGAAATCGAACGACATTCAGATGCTGAACATCTATCCGGAGCATTGCAGGGAGGTTTTAAAGTTGCCGTGGATTCATCGCGACCCGTTCGACCGCTTGCTCGTTGCCCAATGCCGAGTCGAATCCGTCGCTTTGCTGTCTGTTGACTCACAAATGAATCAGTATCCCGGTGTGAGTGTCGTGTGGTAAAAATTTCCGGCGAAAATTTTAATCGTGAAAGTGATAATGGATCATCGCGAGCCGGATTGTTTTCAAACACTGTTTTCAGAAGAAGATTCGGTTTCAACAGCGCAACGTAAGTGCGGTGATTTTTTGATCAACGATCAATGGCTCTTTGAACGCAAAACCATTCGTGACCTGTGTGTTTCGCTTGCGGATGGGCGGCTGTTTAAGCAGGCCTTGCAGTTGGTGCAGAGTGAACATCACCCGGTTGTGATTCTGGAAGGCCGCTCCAAAGAGATGAAGGAGTTTGGAATCCGTCGCGAGGCGGTGCAGGGCGCGCTGATTACGCTGAGTGTGTTTTTCGGTTTACCGGTTTTGCGTTCGCTGGATTCGGAAGAGACCGTCCGTCTCATGCGCTACACGGCAGAGCAGGGCGCACGCTTCGCAAAAGGAGGCGTTCAGCGTTCTGGCTATCGACCAAAAGGAAGAAAAGCGCGGCAACTTTACGTGTTGCAGAGTCTTCCAAGCATTGGAAAAAAGCGAGCTGAGACACTTTTGGAACATTTCGGTGGGATTGAATCCGTGATGACGGCCACAGAAGACCAACTGGCGGAAGTGGCTGGCATTGGCGCCCCCATCGCTGAAAAAATTAGAAATTTAGTTCAGGAAACAGGCGTTTCCTATCACACCAAAAACGATTAAAAACGGGCAACGCCCGTTTTTACAAGGCCGGAGGCCGTATGAAGAAAGCATTAATCACCGGAATCACCGGACAGGACGGATCCTATTTGACCGAGCTGCTGCTCGACAAAGGCTACGAGGTGCACGGCATTGTCCGTCGCTCCAGTTCGTTCAACACCGATCGCATCGACCACCTCTATAAAGACCGCCACGAAACCGGCGTCAAAATGTTCCTGCATTACGGGGACCTCACCGATTCCAGCAACCTCAACCGCATCGTCGAAAAAATCCACCCCGACGAAATCTACAACCTCGGCGCGCAGTCGCATGTGCAGGTCTCCTTCGAGGTGCCCGAATACACCGCCGAAGTCGACGCGCTCGGCACGCTGCGCCTGCTCGATGCCATTCGCGAAACCGGCGTCAACTGTCGCTTTTATCAGGCCTCAACCTCTGAACTCTACGGCAAGGTGCAGGAAGTGCCTCAGACAGAAACCACACCGTTTTACCCGCGTTCACCCTATGCTGTTGCCAAGCAATACGGTTACTGGATTGTCAAAAACTACCGCGAGTCCTACGGCCTGCACGCCAGCAACGGCATTCTGTTCAACCACGAGTCCCCGCGCCGCGGCGAAACCTTCGTCACCCGCAAAATCACGATGGCCGTCGCCCGCATTTCGCGCGGTCAGCAGAAATGCCTCTACATGGGAAACATCAATGCACTGCGCGACTGGGGTTATGCTCCGGACTACGTTCAGATGATGTGGATGATGCTTCAGCAGGACCAGCCCGATGATTATGTCGTTGCCACCGGCGAAATGCACACCGTTCGCGAATTTATTGAAAAAGCCTTCGAGCATGTCGGCATCGACATCGAATGGAAAGGCGAGGGCACCGATGAAGTCGGCGAAAATAAAGCCACCGGCGACATTATCGTTCGCATCGACCCGCGTTACTACCGCCCCGCCGAGGTCGAACAGCTTCTGGGCGACCCCGCCAAAGCCAGGAAAAAGCTCGGCTGGGAGCCCAAAGTAAAATTCGAAGAGCTCGTCAAAATCATGACCGAAGGCGATCTCAAAATCCTCGATGGAATTCCTTATACGATTGGATTTTGAGATCGGTTGTTGAGTTGATTGTTGATGATTGCTGAGGGGCATCTGGAGTTAGACATCCCGTCGGCACCCGAAGTAGCCAATCCTTGGAAACTGACAACCAGCAGCTTAACAACTGAATTCTCCGGAGGAGAAAAATGAAAACGTTTGAAGAACTTGAGTGTTACAAGCTGGCGAGAGAATTGCGCAAAGCAGTCTCAAAATTCTGCAAAACTCTTCCGAAAGAAGAGGAATATCGGCTCAAAGATCAAATCATCCGATCTTCTCGTTCTGTAACTGCAAATATTTCAGAGGGATATGGGCGGCACCACCATCAGGAAAATGTACAGTTTTGTAGAACTTCTCGAGGTTCATTAACCGAAACCCTGGATCATTTGAACACAGCGTTGGATGAAGAATATTTAGCGGATACTCAATATGCCGATTTGCGCAAGTTGCTTGAAGAGACCTGGAAAGTCCTGAATGGCTATATTGCCTATCTGCAAAAATGCGCTCAGTCTGGAGTTCCCCAGCAACCAGACAGCTAAACAACCAACAACAACCAACTTTTTAATTATGACAACGAACAACCAGCAACGAACAACCCCACTTTCGCGAGACGCGAAAGTGTACATCGCCGGCCATTTGGGCCTGGTTGGCGGCGGCATCCGGCGTGCGTTTGAGCGCCATGGCTACACCCACCTCATCGGGCGGTCCATTGATGAGTTGAACCTGATCAATCAGCAGGAAGTCGAAGCGTTCTTTGCGACCGAAAAGCCGGAGGTGGTTGTGCTGGTCGCCGCCAAAGTCGGCGGCATTCAGGCCAACAACACCTACCGCGGACAGTTCATTTACGAAAACATGATGATCGAGATGAATGTAATTCATGCGGCCAAAGAACATGGTGTTAAAAAGCTGCTGTTTCTCGGATCGAGCTGCATCTATCCCAAACTCGCACCGCAGCCGCTGAAAGAAGAGCATCTGCTCACCGGCCCGCTCGAACCGACCAATGAGCCCTATGCGATTGCCAAAATTGCCGGCATCCGGCTGTGCGATGCTTACAACCGCCAGTACGGAACCAACTTTATTTCCGCCATGCCCACGAATATGTACGGCCCCGGCGACAACTATCATCCCGAAAACTCGCATGTCCTGCCCGCTATGATTCGCAAGATGCACCTCGCAAAATCGTTGCAGAACAACGATTTTGACGAGTTGATGCGCGTATACGCGCGTGAGTTGCCTGTTGTTCGTTGTCAGGTGTCAGGAGAAAAATCCTCAACAACGCGGCAACCCGGCAACCAGCAACTAATGGACTGGCTCGCCAAATCCGGCATTACCCAAACAACCAGCAACCAGCAACCAGCAACTGAACTCTCTCTTTGGGGTTCGGGGACCCCGAAGAGGGAGTTCCTATACAGCGACGATCTTGCCGAAGCCTGCGTGTTTCTGGTGGAAAACGCCGACTATGAGGACATGGCCTTCACCGACGACTCCGGTACCGTCCAGTCGCACATCAATATCGGTTCCGGTAAAGAGGTCACCATCAAAGAGCTGGCTGAAACGGTCAAAGAGGTGGTGGGCTTCGAAGGCGAAATCGAGTGGGATACAAGCAAGCCCGATGGAACCCCGCGCAAACTCATGGACTCCTCCCGCATCAATGCCCTTGGCTGGCAACCAAACGTTTCTCTGAAGACCGGAATCGGTTTGGCGTACAAAGATTTTTTGAGCCGAAATGGAGTGTCAGCATGATCAAACAACCTTCTCTGGATTTTTTAAGCGGAACGCGGGTGCTCATCACCGGCGGCACCGGTTCGCTGGGCCGGAAACTGACCGGGATCATGATTCGTCAAAGCGATGTCGGCACGGTCGTCATTTACAGTCGTGACGAATACAAACAGTTTATGATGAAACAGTCCTTCTCCCCGGCAGAGCAGGAACGGCTGCGCTTTTTTATCGGTGATGTGCGTGATGCCCCCCGGTTGAAACGCGCCGTTGTCGATGTGGATTACGTCATTCATGCGGCGGCTGTCAAACAGGTCGATACGGCCGAATACAATCCCGGTGAATGCATTAAAACCAATATCATCGGTGCGGAAAATGTCATTGAAGCCTGTCTGGATGACGGGGTGAAAGGGGTTGTGGCGCTTTCCACTGATAAAGCCTGTGCGCCCATTAATCTGTACGGAGCCACCAAGCTGGCCTCCGACAAGCTGTTCTGCGCGGCCAATAATATCAAAGGAAAACATGATATTCGTTTCAGTGTGGTTCGCTACGGAAATGTCATGGGGTCGCGCGGATCGGTCATTCCCTTTTTTGTCGAAAAACAAAAAACCGGAACCCTTCCAATCACCGACGAACGCATGACCCGGTTTAATATTTCGCTCGACGAGGGCGCACGTTTGGTTCTTTTTGCCCTGAACAACCAGCTCGGCGGCGAAATCTTTGTTCCCAAAATCCCGTCCTACCGCATTCTGGACGTGGCCGAAGCCGTCGCCCCGGACTGCAAAACCGAAATCACCGGGATTCGTCCCGGCGAAAAACTGCATGAAGAAATGATCACCTCCACCGACTCACTCAACACCATTGATCTCGGCGATTGTTACGCCATTCTGCCGTCAGTCTCTTTTTATCATACAAATGATGACTATGTGCGCCATCACGGCGGTCAGCCCGTTGCCGCCGGCTTTTCTTATAATTCCGGGGAAAACACCGAATGGGAAACCGTTGAAACCCTTCGCGAAAAAATCAATCGCGAAATCTGAATTACACCCCGGCGCCCGGGTCGCACTGCGTTCTTTGCCGCTCGTGGCTGTTCGTGAATATCGGCGTGATCTGCGGCCGGATATTGGTGCGAGAGAGTTATGAAAAACAAAGATAAACAAAAGCCGAAAGCCCAAAACCTGCCGCCTGCCGCCCCTGTCCCGCCGGAGCTCAATAAAGGCGGATGCCGCCTGTCACTTGATACGGTTCGCATCGGCATCATCGGCCTCGGCTACGTCGGCCTGCCGCTGGCCGTTGAGTTTGGAAAAAAATTTCCAACCATTGGGTTTGATATCAATCCGGCGCGTGTTGATGAACTTTCCTCCGGCAAAGACCATACGTTGGAGTGCAGTCCAGAGGAGCTGGCCTCCTCATCGAAGTTGACCTTCACAACTGACATTCAACAACTAACAACCTGCAACTGTTATATAATAACAGTCCCCACGCCCGTCGATAATTCCAACCGCCCGGACCTCACGCCGCTTATCAAAGCCAGCGAAACCGTCGGCAAAGTCATTTCCGCCGGCGATGTCGTGATCTACGAATCCACCGTCTATCCCGGTGCCACCGAAGAAGACTGCATCCCCGTCGTCGAGCGCGTCTCCGGCCTCAATTATATTTCTTCCCCGACCCGTGCAGTCAGCGAAGCGTACTCCACTGGGTCAGATGACGGGCGACGGACGAAAGACGACGGACAACCTGCAACAACTAACAACCAACAACTGACAACTGACACCAAAAAATCCGGAGGATTTTTTGGTGGGTATAGCCCCGAACGCATCAATCCCGGAGACAAAAAGCGCCGCTTAACCAACATCGTGAAGATCACCTCCGGTTCCACAGCGGAGAGTGCCGACTTTATCGATGCGCTTTATCGAAGTATTTTGACGGTTGAGACACATAAGGCCCCGACCATCAAGGTGGCTGAGGCGGCAAAGGTAATTGAAAATACGCAACGTGACGTAAATATTGCTTTAGTCAATGAACTGGCCATGATCTTCAGCCGGATGGGTATTGATACCGTTGATGTGCTGGAAGCCGCCGGCAGCAAATGGAACTTTCTTCCGTTCCGCCCGGGACTGGTCGGCGGCCACTGCATCGGCGTCGATCCGTATTACCTCAGCTTTAAGGCCCAGCAGGCGGGATACTATCCCGAGCTGATTTCCGCGCAGCGCCGCATTAATGACCGCATGGGGCAGTTTGTGGTGGATGAGACTGTGAAGCGGATGCTCAAAAAGAAGATCACCGTTCACGGCGCCAATGTGCTGGTGCTGGGAATCACCTTCAAAGAAAACTGCCCGGATGTGCGCAACACACGCGTCGTGGATATCGTCGAGGCCTTTGAGGAGTACGAAACGAACGTCACCGTCTGCGATCCCTGGGCCGATCCGGATGAAGTCCAGCGTGAATACAATCTCCCCCTAACAACTAACATTGATCAACTAACAACTGACGAGTACTCCGCCGTCGTACTCGCTGTCGCTCACCGGCAATTCGCAGAAATGAGCGAAACGGAACTCAAAAGCCTGTGTGCAGAAAAATGCGTTGTATATGATATAAAAAATATGTTGCCGAGGAACTTGGTAGACGCGCGGTTATAGGGTTCTCCAAATAACCAATTAACGAATAACCGGCACCTGTGGTGCCTTGACATCAAGACTGTCCTCCCCCGCGATCTTGTCGACGCCCGCCTTTAAGGTCGAGCGAAGTTTTAAGCCGGCGCGTTCCGGCAACATCCAGCACTCACTGGCTGATATTTCCAAGGCCCGGAAAATACTGGGCTACGCACCCGCCGTTGAGTTGAAAAAAGGATTGGGACTCTTAATAATAGAATCCTGACACCCATCAATTTATCAACGATCCTCTTTTGTTGGCAACAAGGTTGCTAAGTGATGAAAAAAGCGTTGGCCCTTTTTTGCTGGAATCAAAAAATGACGCAATGCACGGGCTGACCCTTTCCTGGCGCAATGCACGGGCTGACCCTTTCCCTTTCCGTCCTTCTAATAATTGCAACCAACCGTATAAAGGCGTATAAAAAAGCCGAGGTGAAAAAATGACCACACTCACATTGAATATTAAAGATGAGCGCAAGGTAGAGGATGTTCTCCGCTTTCTTCGCGACATAGATTTTCTAGAGGTTTCAGAGACCGAACCCTGCAAGCAGCTGGGGCGAACCGGTTTGCTGTCCCGTTTCGCCGGAGCATGGCAAGGTGAAGCGCTTGTTCGGGAGGAGCAGGGGGAATATGAGGTTCGGAGCGGACTCAAATGACGTACCTGCCTGACACCAATGCATGGATCGGTTTTTTAAATGCCGATGGCAGTAAAATTCAGAAACGGCTTAAAGCAACGGATTCCTCTGACATCCGATTGTGTTCTGTCGTGAAGGCGGAATTATATTTTGGTGCTCAACGAAGCGCTCGACGCGAAGAAAACCTGAAATTATTGAATGAGCTTTTTGCGGGGATTAAATCATTTCATTTTGATGATAGGGCAGCCCTGATCTATGGGGAAATCAGAAGAGATCTTGCATCCGCCGGAACACCGATCGGACCCAATGACCTAATGATTGCCTCGATTGCTTTGGCCAATGATCTGATTCTTGTAACACACAACACCCGGGAATTTTCCAGAGTCGAATCGCTCGAAATTGAGGATTGGAAATTGTAATGCCTTTCACCCTTTCAACGTTATTACCCCGATTTTTCGGGGAGGCCATCAGGCCGTTTCAACGGTTCTACTATGAGAAAAATAAAAATCATGTCTGTCGTCGGGGCTCGCCCTAATTTTATGAAGATCGCACCCTTTGCGCATGCGATTGACGATCATAATCGTCAATTAAGCACTGGGCACAAGGCACTGGGTTCTGGCTCGTCCCACACAACCCAGCAACCAGCACCTGGCAACCAGAACCAAGAAGTGTTCATCGAAAACGTTCTGGTTCACACCGGCCAGCACTACGACAAAGCGATGTCACATTCGTTTTTTGAGGCGCTGAACATTCCGCATCCGGATGTGGATCTGGGAATCGGCTCCGGAAGCCATGCGGAGCAGGTCGGGCGCACCATGATCGAGTTTGAAAAGGTGCTGCTCAAAGAAAAACCCGACTGGGTGGTTGTGGTCGGCGACGTCAACGCAACAGCCGCCTGTTCGATCACCGCCAAAAAACATCACGTCAAAGTGGCGCATATCGAAGCCGGCCTGCGCTCCTTCGATCAGAAAATGCCGGAGGAAATCAACCGCCTGGTCACCGATGCCATATCCGACTTGCTGCTGACGCCGGACGAATTCGCAAATTCCAACCTCCGAAAAGAAGGCCATAGCAAAGAGCAGATCCAATTTGTCGGCAACATCATGATCGATACGCTCGAAGCGAATCGCGATCGCGCCGCCGCTCTCGACCTCAACGAGATCATTCGCGCTCACGCAATCGCTCCAGAGGTCAGCAGCCAGAAGTCAGAAGACAGCGAGAAACTTCCCCATCAACCAGTAACCATCAACTATCAACTGGTCGAAAACGGCTTTACCGTTTTGACCATGCACCGCCCGTCGAATGTAGATTCGATGGACGTGCTTCAGCCCCTCGTTCGCTTGCTGATTGATGAAATCTCCTCCGAACTGCCGCTGGTGTGGAGCGTGCACCCGCGCACGAAAAAGAATCTACAGGCATTCGGACTGTGGGATGAAGTGCTGGCGGCGGAAAATATCATCTTAATCAACCCGGTGGGCTATCACGAAATGCTCAAACTCAACATGAGCGCAAAGATCATGCTGACCGACAGCGGCGGCCTGCAGGAGGAAAGCTGTGTCGTCGGCACGCCCTGCATCACCATGCGTGATACGACGGAGCGCCCGGTCACGCTGGTGGAGCACGGCGGGGTTTCGGAGCTGACCGGCCCCGACCCGGATAAAATCCGCCCCGCCTTCCATCGCTTTAACGATATCCAACGTTCAACGACTTCAACGGGCGGCCTTGCCGCATGTATTCCCCCGCTTTGGGACGGCAAAACCGCTGAGCGGATCGTGGGAATTTTCTGCTCTCTTGCAAGTTCGCAGGGTGTCTGATATAGAGAACTCATGAGTCGCGAAGATCAAATTCTAGCTTGGATTCGGCAGGGGCTGCGTCGTTACGCGCAGGAACTCACTGGGTACAAAATCGTTCTCTTTGGTTCGCGGGCTCACCGCAACCACAGAGAGCGCTCTGATTTTGATATTGGTGTCGTGGGCGCGGAACCGCTTCCCTTCAAAACCTATTATCGAATCAGTGATTTCCTGGAATCCCTGCCGACCTTATATCGGATCGATTGGGTTGATTTGAACCGTGCGACCAATACGTTGCGTGAAAATGCGTTAGCAAATGCCGAGGTGCTTTATGGGTAGCCGTGAACTGCTGAAGGAGTTTAAAAAGGCGCTGGCGCAGATGAAAGATGCGTTGGGCCTGCCTGCGGAGAACGATGTGATCAAAGCGGGGTGTATTCAGTATTTTGAATTCACATTTGAGCTGGCGTGGAAAACGACCAAACGGATTGCGGAAGAAGAGGGGCTTGCTGATTGCAACTCGCCAAAGTCCGCATTAAAGGCTGCGTTCAGCAACGGATGGATCAATACTGAAGAGGTGTGGCTGGATATGCTTTCCTCGCGGAACAAGATGTCGCATACCCACAGTGCCGAGGACGCAATCGATATTTTCGAGAAACTCCCGGCCTATGCAGAAGCATTGCAGCAACTGGCGGAGACACTGGAAAACCTGTATTCAGAGGACTGAGCATGGTGGTTTGTCCGAACTGACCGGCCCGGATCCCTGCAAAATCCGGGCCGCCTTCCATCGCTTTAACGATTTAAACAAATTGAAGATGTAACAAGCCGCATAGCGGCATTTAACAAGGAAAAGCCCATGACTGAAAAAAAAGATAAGATTGCCGTTTCCGTAAGTCCTGCCGGCGAAGCCTTTCCGCTGCCGGACGCCTCTGACTGCAAAAAAGAATTCAACCGCATGAAGCGCAAGGCCGATGCGGCCCGCGAAGAAGGCAAAGAAGTCGTTGTGGTCATGGGCCTCGGCTTTGTCGGCGCGGTGATGGCCGCGATTGTGGCCGACACCGAAGACAAAAAGGGCAATGCGAGCAAGCTGGTGATCGGCTGTCAGCGCCCCAGTCCCCGCAGCTATTGGAAGATCCCGCTGATTAATCGCGGCGAAGCGCCGGTCAAAGCCGAAGATCCGGAAGTGGATAAAATGATTGCGCGCACGGTCAACGATAAGAAGACCTTTATTGCCACCTACAATCCCGAAGTACTGGCTCTGGCGGACTGTGTCGTTGTCGATGTACAGTGCGACTATGCAAAACAGGATCTCGGCGAAATGAAAACCGGCGAAGCCGATATGGCTGCACTCGAAGCCACCATGCGCACCATCGGAGAACACATTGAACCAAAATGCCTGGTGCTCATCGAAACCACCGTGGCGCCCGGCACGACCGAATTTGTGGCCTGGCCGATTCTCAAAAAAGCCTTTGCCAAGCGCGGTATCAAATCCACGCCGCTTCTGGCACACAGCTATGAACGCGTCATGCCCGGCCGCGACTACGTCGCCAGCATCCGCGACTTCTGGCGGGTCTGTGCCGGATGCAGTGCAGCCGCCCGCAAACGCGTCGAAAAATTTCTGCGCGAAGTGCTCAACACCGAGGACTACCCCCTCACCGTCATGGACCGACCAATCGAATCGGAAACCTCAAAAATCGTCGAAAACTCCTATCGTGCCACCATTCTGGCTTTCCTTAACGAATGGAGTCTGTTTTCCGAGCGCAACGGCGTAGACATCATCAAAGTCATTAACGCCATCAAAATGCGGCCCACACACAGCAACATGATTTTTCCCGGCCCCGGCATCGGCGGCTACTGCCTGCCCAAAGACGGCGGACTCGGCTACTGGGCCTATCGTCACATTCTCGGCTTTGAAGACGGCGACAACGTCTTCCGCATCACCCCGACCGCCATTGATATCAACGATACCCGCGCGCTGCACGTCGCCGAGCTGGTGCGCGATGCTCTGCGCAACATGAGTCGCTACATCGCCGCGGCCGACGTGCTCCTCTGCGGCGCCAGCTACCGCCAGGATGTCGGCGACACCCGCTACAGCGGCTCCGAGCTCGTCGTCCGCAAACTTAAAGAAATGGGCGCGGAAATCCGCGTGCACGACCCCTATGTCGACCACTGGTACGAACTCGAGCAGCAGGACACCTACCCGGCGCCCGGCCACTCCTGGGCGCGCTTCTTCCGTAATCAGGACGAACTGGCCGACCTGCGTGTCGGCAAAGATCTCAAAGAATCCCTGAAAGGAGTGGAAGCGCTCATTCTGGCCGTCCCGCACTCGGAATATCTCGATCTCGCCCCCGCTCAGGTTGTCAAATGGGCCGGCGGACCGATCGCCGTCATCGACTGCTTCGGCATTCTCTCCGACGAACAGATCAAGCGCTACTTCGAGCTCGACTGCGAAGTCAAAGGTCTCGGTCGCGGCCATATGAAACGCCTCAAAGAGTCGGTCAAGAAAGCGTAAAGCGAAACATTCCCCCGGCGACGAATGTTGCCGGGCAGCGGCTGCCGGCGATTCGTTTCCACATTCAACGCTTGAACCTTCAATTTATCCCGTGAAAGCTCTCGACCTGTGAAAGATTAATTCACTGGGTTCCTTCATACGGGACGAGCCGCAGCGCGGCGTTTCAACCTTCAACGACTTTAATGTATGAAATACCTAGTCACAGGCGGAGCCGGATTTATCGGCTCACATATTGTCGATGCGTTGGTTGCTAGCGGGCACGACGTCGTGGTACTCGACAACCTTTCGTCCGGGCATAAGGAGAATCTTTCCAGGTATTGGAAAAACATCACCTTCGTTGAAGGCGACATCCGCGATGCGGACACCTGTCTGAAAGCATCAGAGGGATGTGACGGTATTTTTCATGAAGCGGCGCTGGTTTCCGTGCCTGATTCAGTCAACCGCCCGCGCGACAATCACGACATCAATATTACCGGCGCCCTCAATGTGCTGGAGGCCGCGCGGAAGCAAGGGGTCAAGCGGGTGGTCTTTGCCAGCTCAGCCGCAGTCTACGGAGATAATCCTGAGCTGCCCAAGCGGGAGGATATGCTGCCGGAACCGAAAAGCCCGTACGCCATGGCCAAGCTGACGGGCGAATACTACCTGAAAGTCTACGCTGAATGCTATGGACTCGAAACGGTCGCATTACGCTACTTCAACGTCTTCGGCCCGCGTCAGGATCCATCGTCGATGTACTCCGGCGTCATCTCCATTTTTTCGGAGCGCATTCAAAAAGGATTGCCGATCGCCATCTATGGCGATGGGCAGCAGACAAGGGATTTTGTGAACGTTAAAGACGTGGTTCAGGCCAACTTGTTGGCCATGAATGTTAAAGTCGTTCAAGACGTTGAAGCCGTTAAACGGGAGCCCGGGTTCAACGATTTCAACGATTTGAACGAGGGCTCTGTCCGTTTTAACGAGGCCAAGGGCCGTTTCAACGAGCAACGCGTTTCAGCGAGCCATGAACCCTCGGGGCGTTTCAACGTTTTTAACGTGGCGACCGGCAAGTCGCAAAGTCTCCTCGACCTGGTTTCAGCATTGGGGGAATTGTGCGGAGTTAAGCCCGACGTGACTTTTGCGCCCGCACGCCCCGGTGATATTCAACATTCACTGGCCGATGTTTCCAGGGTCTGGAAACTTCTGGGATACGAGCCGACGGTTGATTTAAAAGAGGGACTCAAACAACTGCTTTGTGAGCTGGGAAAATAAATTTCAGCTTCTTGTGTCTTACTGAATATCGGAATGCGTGGTTTTCCCAGATATAGGAAACGAAAGTATCAAGAATCAAGAACTGACCCACAGGTGTAATGTTCACGCCTCACCTACCCCTGTCCAATGCACAATGCTTAGGCTGACCCCGCTGACGCGTGACGCGTAAGCTGACGCGTAAGTATTTTCTCCCCCTCCTCCGGAGGAGGGGGAGACCCGGTGCCCCTCCGGGAGCACCGGATCAGCCGGAACGCTCCCTCCGGGAGCTTGAACAAGAACCATGAACAGCACTAAAAAGTGTCAACTTAAAATCAGGACTGGACACATTGATCACTCCCCAGTGCCTAAAACCTTTACCCTTTGATTTTAACGTTTACCCCGCAGAATGGTTTAACAGGACCCCATTTTTCTGTTTAAATCTGCGTCATCTGCGGTTAAAATACAGAAATTTAGGAGGTAAAATGACTGCTTTAGAAATAGAAACAGTGCTGAAAATGCCCGTGGAGCGCAGAATATTATGGGTAGAGGACTTATGGGATTCAATTCATCCTCGAGCCAGTCAGATTCCTGTTCCCGAAAGTCATAAAAAAGAGCTGGATGGTCGGGTTGGGAAATATCAGAACAATCCGTCGTCCTTACTCACCGAACAGCAACTCAAAGAATCCGTGGCCTCTCGAAGATGAGCATGCAGGTACTCTATGCTCCGGAAGTGGCTGTTGAGCTGGCCGATGCGCACGATTGGTATGAAAACCGGGCTGTCGGTTTGGGCGAAGAGTTCCTCCGCATGGCTTATGCGGCATTTGAAGAATTGGTCGCATTTACTGAAAAATACGAAGTAGTTTACGGACCCCATCGACGGGCCTTGCTTCGGCGTTTCCCGTATAGCGTTTATTATGTCGTCGGACAACATTCACTCACGGTATATGGCGTGTTTCACACATCAAGGGATCCTCACGTTATTACGGAAGCACTCGATAATCGCTAAACGTGACCGTCGCGAACCAGCACCGCCACCCTGATTTCTGGAAAAACCGTTGAGTGTAAAACCCTTAATTCCCGGAAAACATTAAATTATAGGACCGACCCCTGCATCTAATTCCCGGAAAACATTAAATTATAGGACCGACCCCTGCATCGCTGACTGATGGAATCAAAAAAAGACGCAATGCACGGGCTGACCCTTTCTCCGGGAGGTCGAAAATGACCGTTGATACAGAGATTAAAATGCGCGGGTTGGATGCACTGACCAACAGTCTTGGATTGGTAGACGCTGAGCGGTTTGTTTTTTTGCTCCAGCGAGATCGGCTGGACTATACAAAATGGCGGCAAAATCTTTTCGCGGGATTGAGCGGAGAGGAAATCAGTCGCCGGGCAATGAAGCATATTCAGAGCAAATAGGAATAAACTGATTACTCAGATCTTCTATGACATGGGGTTGATTGAGCGCTACGGCAGCGGTATTCATCGGATTCTTGAAGCCTGTAAGGAACATGGGCTTGCCGGAGCCGCTTTGTTACTTTTCAGCGATTGCAACAGACCGCATACCGGCGTATAAATCAACCTGAGGTAAAAAAATGACCGCTGTTGAAATAGAAAAAGTTAAGAAGCTTCCGCGCACCGAAAAGCTACAGATCATGGAGACGCTATGGGAGGATCTCTCTCATTCGGAGACCGAAATCGACTCTCCTGACTGGCACCGTCAAGCGCTGGAAGAAACGGCATCGCGAAACGAGACCCCTCTCGATTGGTCTGACGCCAAAAGACAGCTCAGGGCTCGGGTCCAGTGAAGATAAAGATACTCCCATCGGCGCTTGAAGATTTACACGCCGGTCATCTTTTTTATGAAATGCAGGCGGAGGGAGTCGGCGACTACTTCTTTGATACTCTGTTTTCCGACATCGATTCACTCGTTCTGTTTGCCGGTGTCCATTGCAAAGTTTATGGATTTTATCGCATGCTCTCTCGGCGGTTTCCCTATGCGGTGTATTACCGGATCGAAGAGGATTTAGTGATTGTCTGGAGGGTTCTTGATCTAAGACGTGATCCGGAACGCATTCGGCGGGCACTGCAATAAACTAAAATAATGAATTAGGCGGGCTGGCCCTTTCGAGTGCGATAATCTTTCACAAATCACCACTTACAACTTACAGTTCACACACAGCTTCCCGCCTTTCTCTCCCCAATTATTCTGTCCATAATCATTCTGTTTAAACCTCTCCGCCTGTCCTGAGCTTGTCGAAGGGCTATCAGCCACCTGCTATTGGCTAACAGGCCTTTTAATCCGAACAGCTCATCAACATGACAACCAGCAACCCGACGGCAACCGGATATCCAGCAACCGCGGGATCGAAGGGAAACCATTTTGACTGAATAGGCGGTGGGCGGGTACAAAAGGTTTTCTGGTTCCGCGAATGCGGAATGTGGATGCGGCACAAAACGGGGGTGGTTGCCTCCGTCGCCGATATCCGAGATCCAGATGGGTGACTGAAAAACCACGTGACGAAGACCAAGACCGCAACGAGACGTTTGAGTGATGGAGGCGACGTAGACCGATCAACAAAAAGAAAAGTAGCAGACCGTTGAGAGACGGTTATGGAAGGGTTTTTTGTGTTTGACCGGAACCTCTAATGGGTGACACTTGCCTGACACTTGCCCCGTTCGGTCGACGCGCTGGCGAACCATCTGGATCGCATGGTTATTGAGTACGATCGAGGAGAGTTCTTCTTGGTATAGAACGAGAGAAAACGCGCAGATAGCGGGTTGTTGAATGAGGGATAAGATTATAGAGTTGATTGCCCCGGGCGAATCGGAGACGGTCGAATTCAAGTCAACGTTTGGCAAGGACGTGATCTTGGCCTGTGAAATATCATCATGCACTACGTTTATATTTTAATCTCAGAAAAAGATAATCTGTTCTATACAGGTTGTACTCACAATCTGAGGAGGAGGCTTGAAGAGCATACTCTAGGCAAGGTTGTATCAACTAAGGATCGCCTTCCTTTGAAGTTGGTTTACTACGAAGCTTGTTTAGATCAACGAGATGCTTATCATCGGGAAAAATATTTGAAGTCTACCTATGGGAAGCGTTACCTCAGAAATCGACTCAAGAATTATTTCACAGGCTGAAAAACCGCCGTTGCGTTCGCGAATACCCGGGGCGGCACGATTCTGATCGGTATTTCCGATGAGGGTAAGGTTGTCGGGACGACTTGCGGTGATGAATCGCTGCAGCACTGGGTGAATGAGATTAAACAGAACAGCTCTCCTTCAATTATTCCAACGATTGATCCGGTTCGTCTGAACAATAAAACCGTGGTGTGTATCCGTGTGGATGAATTTCCCGTCAAGCCGGTGGCATTCAAAGACCGGTATTACAGGCGTGTAGCCAACAGCAATCACCGGATGACTCTGACGGAAATAGCCAATGCCCATCTTCAGTCATTGCAGCTTTCCTGGGATGCGTATTCAGATGACCGAATGACGTTGCAGCAGTTGTCCAAAGAGAAGATCTCACGTTTCCTGGAACGGGTGAGACAGGGCGGAAGATTCAAGATCGAAGGAGGGCAAAGCGTTGTTCTTGAAAAACTCGGGTATTTGAAAGACGGAGTGCCGACTCATGCGGCAAGGCTCCTGTTTGGCAAAGATGATCCGCCCTATTGCCTACATATTGGACGGTTTAAAACGCCTTCCACCATCATCGACGACCGGATGATCCGGGGAACGCTCTTTGAAGCGGCGGAAGAAGCGATGCAGTTTATTATTTCGCACCTGAAGGTGGCCTTTGAGATCACCGGTAAACTTGAGCGGAACGAGATTTTTGAATATCCGGTCTCCGCCTTACGGGAATTGCTACTGAATGCCGTGGTGCATCGGGATTATACCAGTCCGACGGATATTCAGATTAAGATTTTCGACAACGCGATTACCTTTTTCAATCCGGGGAAATTGTACGGAGGATTGACCGTTGAAGAGTTGATGACGGACAGTTATCAGTCCCGCACGCGGAATAAACTCATTGCCGAAGCTTTTTACCTGACTCATGACATTGAAAAGTATGGCAGCGGTTATCTCCGGGTGCGCAGGGAAATTGCGGATTACCCGACAATGATATTCAGTTATCGGGAGAGTGGCGATGGGTATCTTGCCCGGCTGGAATACAACGAGCAGCGGACAGAAACTGCTCCTAAGGTCGGTGAAAAGGTCGGTGAAAAGGTCGGTGAAAAGCTGACAGGTAATCAGCAGGCCATCTTGGAGTGCATGCAGCAGAACCCTTCTGTTGCCGCCAAAGAGATTTCTGAATTGATCGGAATCTCTCTCAGGAAAACGGAAGAAAATATTAAAAAGTTGCGTGAGCAGAAGTTCATTAAGCGAGTTGGCTCGGCTCGGGGCGGGCATTGGGAGGTTTTGGATTGATTAAACGCCGTGGCAGCAAAAAGACAGGCGGCTATTGGCCGTTATGACATCTCAGAATCCAGTCGCTAACACCCAGTCACCAGAAGCAAGTTACTGGCCGCTAATCCCGGGATCAAATGGGCCGAACTGCCCAACAGATTTTTGAGGAGAAGTTTCAAGTTAATCGCGTGGTTGCTGAGTACCGTCAGATTTTTATTCGCGTCGGTCCCGGAGATGATGAGAAAAGCGTTCCAACCTGAATTATTCACGCGCCGAGTTTGCTTTGGCAACAAGGCGTCAAGTGGTGACGCTGTAGTGACCTACTGCGAGCCACTTGCAACACCCGGAGCGAAGCGCAGAGAGCCAGCCCAACGGGCTGGAGTGACCGAAGGGAACGGCAAAGTTGACGAAGTGAAATCGTCGCGCCTTCGGTAAAAATGGGCGAAAACATTTTCCGGGCAAACCAATTCATATCTCTCTCGAAACCAATCGCTTAAACCGTTTTCGCCAATTTTTATGAATAGATCAGGCTAACCCGAATGGCACTAAGTTAAG
The DNA here is from genome assembly GCA_964542135.1 of uncultured Verrucomicrobiota bacterium. GTDB lineage: Bacteria > Verrucomicrobiota > Kiritimatiellia > Kiritimatiellales > Tichowtungiaceae > Tichowtungia. The sequence goes on along the minus strand of CAZITJ010000005.1, from coordinate 27,043 downwards.
GATTAACAGAGCGATTCGAGATCAACGTTTCATGCTGGTTAAATTCAGCGAAGAGCAGGAAAAACAAACGGTTTACTTATGAGATTTCTGCAAGGCATTCAGTTTTTGTTTTTAAAGCTGCTGGCGCAGTTCCCGTGTCAGTGGTTTCGCAAACTTGTACTGCGCCTGCTCGGCGCGCAGATCGACTGCTCCGCCATACTTTACGGAGGTTTTGAAATTCGCAGTCCGCGCAAACTGAAGATCGGTGCCAACAGTTGCATTGGACACCGGGCAACGCTCGACGCGCGTGGCGGATTGACCATTGGCAACAACGTTAACTTCAGCAGCGAAGTCATGATTTGGACTGCGCAGCACGACTATCGTGATCCAATGTTCGGCACCGATTTTAAGCCGGTAACGATCGGTGACTATGCCTGGCTCGGCCCACGCTGCATCATCCTGCCCGGCGTGACCATTGGTGAAGGTGCTGTCGTTGCCGCCGGGGCCGTGGTTGCGAAAGATGTTGCTCCGCATACTGTCGTTGGCGGTGCTCCTGCCCGGAAAATCGCCGACCGGCCTGAAGATTTAGATTACAACCCTGCAAAAGGATCGGTTCCGTTTGTTTGATTCGTCGGTTTTAACGACTTAAACGTTCAACGACTTCAACGAGCCCATCAGGGCGGTCACATGAAAATCCTCCACGTCACAAATTATGACAATCTCGGTGGTGCCGGGATTGCGGCGTATCGGCTGCATACGGCGTTGCGCAAGGGGGGAATTGATTCCTGGATGCTGGTGCGCACAAAAGGATCGGATGATCCTTTTGTTTCAGAAGTCAGAAATCAGAGGTCGGAAATCAGAGGACAGAAGTCAGAGAACGGGAATCGATTTCAACGTTTTGAACGACTTCAACGAGCCCGACGGGCGTTTCAACGATTACCAGTCCGCGCCCGCGGCTGGCTCGGAACGAAAGTGACGAGACTTCTCGGCATGGAAGGCTGCTCGCTGAACATTTTCCCCACCGGGCTACATAAAGTTCTGAATGCGTCGGATGCGGATGTGATCCATTTGCACTGGATCAATAACGAGATGATCTCAATCAAAGAGATTGCGAAAATCACAAAACCGATTGTCTGGACACTTCATGACTGTTGGCCGTTGCTTGGAGCCGAGCATCATTCATGTGCGAAATATTGGCAGGTTGGCCACGAAAAACACGAAAAGGCACAAGAAAATAGTGGCACCACGGAATACACCGAACACACAGAAGAATGTTTAGACGGGATTAACAGGATTGACAGGATTCAAGAGTCGGCAACCGATGTTTGCGAAGCAGGAGATTCTCTTGCAAACGGGTTTGAAAAGAAATCTCAGGCTATCGCAAATGCCCGCATCACGGGCAGGACTGGAAGCCAGTCCGGTTGCGGCTCCTTTCCTTCTTTGCGATTTTTGCGCTCTTTTGCGGCTAATAAAAAATCTGTTTCATCTGCGCCATCTGTGGTCAAAGAAAACGATTTTTCTGCCAAAGGCAGATCCGCCTCTGGCGGAAACGGTTTCAACGTTCAACGAGGCACAGAGTGCCGTTTCAACGCTGTTGCTCACGCTGTCAACCGTTGCATCTTTCGATTAAAAAAACGCGCGTGGAAACAGCTCCGCGTCCACTTCGTCGCTCCGAGCAACTGGATGGCGGAGCAGGTTCGTAAGAGCGAACTGTTTGCGGATGCCCCCGTGACAGTAATTCCCAATTGTTTGGATTTGGATGTTTTCCAACCCTTGGAACAATTGGAATGTCGGCGGAAATGGAATCTGCCATTGGATAAAAAGTTGATTCTGTTTGGGGCCTACAATCCGCTGGATCCGAATAAAGGATTGGACCTGCTCGAAGGGGCGCTGCATCAACTGCCGGAAGAGACTCGGGAGAGTATGGGAGTGGTGGTGTTTGGGTGTAAGGGAGATTGGAATGTTGGTGGGTTGCAGACGTGTTGGTTGGGGGCGATTGGGAGCGAGCGGGAGATGGCAGAACTCTACAATGCGGCGGACTGCACGTGTGTTCCTTCGCGAATTGAAACGCTACCAACGGTAATTGCAGAGTCGATGGCCTGCGGCGTTCCTTGTGTTGGATTTAGGGTTGGTGGGGTTCCAGACATGATTGCGCACGAAAAGACCGGATATCTCGCCCAGTCGTTTGATACAGAAGATTATGCAACAGGGATTCGGCGGACACTTGATCAGAGATCGGAGGTCGGGGATCGGACGTCATCAATGTGTCGCAGGAAAGCAGAGGCAATGTTTTCTGAAAAAGTTGTCAGCGAGAAGTGTGTTGCTGTGTACAAAACCTTTTAACCCTCACCGCCCTTGAACTCTTTCAACCTCATTTTGAAATGGATACTGCTTTTTGCAGTCGTGTCGGTTGTTCTTTCTCCGGGTGTGGGTGGAGATTCACAGACCTATCATTTGCCGGGGATTGCCAACATCCTCAAAAGCGGGTCGCTGGTAAATTTCGATCCGGAACATTTATATCGCCCGGACGCTTTTATGAATTGGTATCCGCGCGGATTTGAATCCTTGGGCGCTGTCTTTTACGCATTGCCGCTGTCTGTTCCGATAATGATGCTCTTTAAGTGCGCTCTGTTTTCTTCGCTTTATTTTTTGTTATTGCGCCAAAGCGGGAACCGAACAGTTGCCTTTTCGTTGTTTGTGTTTCTGATCTCGATGCAGTTTGTTCGAGACGATCTTGGAAACCTAAAAAATGATCTGGCTATGGCGGTGCCCCTGGTTTGGGCTGCGGCACTGGCAATTCGTCGGGAGTCCATAAATCGCGACCTTTGGCTGATTCCTGCCTGCTGTTCGGTTGCGATGGCGGTCAAATCAAGTGCATTGATGTAAAGCGCCCCGGTTTTGTTAATATGGCTGTGGAAATTCCGGCATGAATGGAGGAAACAGCTGCTGGCTATCGTTGGGATCATCATTCCAATTGGGCTTTTCTTTTATCTGGCTAACTGGGTTTTTATGGACAATCCGGTGTATCCGTTTGAGGTGAGTCTGGGACAATGGGTTCTATTTTCTGGGCAGGACAACAACTTATTCAGCACAACAATTCTGGCGAATCTGGATCGAGCGTTTCTGCCAATATTCGCTCGCGGGTTTCTTCGGGCTACCGGACCGGCTGGGGTTGTCGGAATTTTGGGTGCCGGGCTCTGGGGATTGGTAAGATGTGTGGGAGTATTTGGGTTTGGGAGTCGTGGAGTAGATAGCGATTTTAACGAGCAAAACGATTTGACGGTTTCAACGAGTCCGACAGGACATTTTAACGCCATATTGCTGTGCATATGGACATTTACCTTCCTGATTACCCCTTTTTCGGATCACAATGGTACGACAGTGCATAATCTGCTGTATTCCGGGGGAACGATCCGGCTGGCTTTTCCGGCCATCCTTCTTCTGGTTTGGATGGGATCAAAACCTCTGGTGGAGTGGGTTGAGAAAGTCGCAGATCGTAAGCTTTGGATTATGGCCATACTGGCCGGCACTGCACTGGTGAATCTGTTTTGGTATGATGCGGTTTGCCTGTTTGCCAAGCCCGAGAATGCCTTGGCGTGGGTGGCTCCGGTGGCGAAAAGTTTCAACAATTGGGTTCTGGGTTGCTGGGTGCTGGGTACGGGGGTTCTGTGTGCGCTGGTGGTCTTGACGAAAAAAAGATGGTTGTGGGGCCTTTTGGTGATCGGAGCAATAGCGGTTCAGCAAGGTGGATATCCGGAAAGCCTGGGGTATACCATGCGCTTCAAGCAGATCGGACAAAGCAGCCGGGTATTTGAATTTTTGGAACAGCAAGGTTTTTCAAAACAAGACACGGTCGCTGTTCATTCAGCCGATGAATCCAGTTTCTTTCTGGCGTGTGTTAACGATTATCTTCTCCCCCGTGCCGGACGAATGTTTTATGTGGACGAGTTGAATGCATCAGATGCCCCCACACCCCCAGACCCCCACACTCCCATACGCCCATTCGGAGCTGCCGCTCCAGAATGGCTTGTTCTCTGCGCCAAAGATACGTTTGAGCTTAATGACAGGGTTTATGGGAAGCACTATACGGCTTCTTGGCGCTTTTTGGATGGAAAAAGGCTTCCGATGGGATACGAAGAGGTTTTTCGCGATAATTTTTACCGAGTCTATAAATTTTTGCGAGAGAGTTAATGAAATCAGGTTTATATTGGGTAGTGTTGTTTTTTTCGCGTATTTCATTTAGTTGGTTTTCTTGACATGACATCAAAATCAAAATTTTTTGGTATTGAACACCTCAAGCAGGATTTAAAAGGGCGCGCTGTGCGTAGCGGCGCTGTAACGATGGTTTCGCAGGCAGTTCAGTTCGTTTTGCAAATGGGATCAACCATGATTCTTGCACGGCTTCTGACGCCTGGAGACTTTGGCTTGGTTTCCATGGTGGTGGCAGTAACCAACTTTGCTGCCTTATTTAAGGATCTTGGGCTATCCATGGCAACAATTCAGAAGGCCGAGATAAATCATGGCCAGGTCAGCTCGTTGTTCTGGGTCAATTTTGGCATAAGTTTGCTGACGACCGTTGTTATCGCTGCTGCCGCTCCCCTGATTGCTGATTTTTATCAGGAGCCTCGGTTGTTTCTAATCACACTGGTGCTTTCCAGCACTTTTTTGCTGGGTGGTTTAGCGGTTCAGCACCAAGCACTTTTGCGTCGACAAATGCAATTTAAACGCTTGGCTATCGTGCGAATTGTCTCGTACTTAGCTGGTGTTCTCGCGGCGGTTGTGTTGGCTTGGGTTTGGCGGGATACGGATCACGCTTATATGGCGCTAATCTGGATGCAGGTGGTTCGTGAGCTCGTGCTGGTGTTGGGATTGTGGGTATTTTGCCCGTGGGTTCCGGGTATTCCTGTTCGCGGATCAGGAGTGCGCTCCATGTTGAGTTACGGGGCGGACGTTACCGGCTTTAGTCTTATGAATTACTGGGCACGGAATCTGGATCGAATTTTGATTGGTAAGTTTTGCGGTTCTGCTCCGTTAGGTTTTTATGCCAAGGCCTATCAGTTCTTAATTTTCCCTATTAATCAGCTGAGGGCTCCGATCTTTTCGGTGGCGACTCCCGTGTTGAGTTCATTGCAGAATGATGGTGACGGGTATCGGCGTTACATGCATCGGCTCATGTCGATTCTGGCTTTTTTCACCATGCCGGTGATGGCGTATGCCTTTGTTTATGTGCATCATCTCGTACAGGTTTTGCTGGGGAGTCAGTGGGGAGAGGCGGTACCTATTTTCCGTGTTTTAGCGTTTGCGGCTTTTATTCAACCCGTTGCGAGTACGCGAGGGCTGGCAATGCTGACACTGGGGTTTAGCCGTCGATACCTGATGTATGGTGTTTTCTGGTCCGTTTGCCTGATTCTAAGCCTGATTATAGGTGTTCAATGGAAGACTGTCGGGGTTGCAATGGCGTATACAATTGCACAATATCTGTTCCTTTTTCCCACGCTGTATTACTGCTTTAGAGGCACTCCCTTATCTGTTGGTCTTTTTATGCGGGCCATTTCTCGTCCGTTTATCAGTAGCCTGACTCTTGCCGTGATCTTGACGGCGACGCTGCGATTTTTTGAGCAGATGTCGTCCGTATTCCTTATCATTCCGATCTCCTTGGTGTTTTCTGTTTCGGTCTACCTGCTGGTTTTTGTTTTGCTTCCATATGGGAAGGACGAGCTGGCGGAGTATATGGGATATCTTCGACTTTTCAGAAGAAAAGATGTCGTCGTTAAATAGTTTTCGCGTAAAGGAGGAATGAAATGAAGGTTGTAGTTAGAGGTGGCGGGTTTTCAAATAAGGGGGCGGAGGCGATGCTTTTGACCGTTCACCGGGAAATGCTCCAGCGTTTTCCAAGCGTGGAAACGGTTGCAATCATTCCCTCCGCAAGCCATCAAAAAGCCTATGTGAACGGGGTTACACCCGTTTCTGCGTATTCAGGGAGCCGGTTGAGCCAAATGTTGGGGGGAATAAAGGCCCTGAAGGCGGGTTTGAGAAGCAAAGATATTATGCCGATTTCCCGGCGATCACCCAAGGTGGCTTGTGAACTACAGGCGACCTATCCATTTGATGCCGTTGTTGACATCAGTGGCTTTTCTTATTCGGACGAGTGCGCGTGGGGGCTTTCTGAAGCCAGAGAGACCCTTGCGTGGTTACAGTTTTGCGATCAGAAGAATGTACCCTATTTCTTTCTCCCGCAGTCATGGGGGCCGTTTGGTCAAAACGAGCTGGCCGGGATTGTCAGATCGTTCGCTGAGAAAGCATCTTTGGTTTGCTCAAGAGACAGAATTTCTACGAAGCATCTTGAAACTCTTTTTGGAGAGGCGCATGCCTCAAGGTCGGCATATGATATTGCGTTTCTCTTTGAGGGAGACACTGCCAGTGCCGGGAAGCAGCTTCTTGACGAAATGGGAGTCGACAGGGAGCGACCTCTTATAGGAATTGCTCCGAATACGCGTGTTTATGAAAAAGCACAGGGTCATGGCGGGGAAAATCAGTACGTTCAGCTCCTTGTCAAAATAGCAAAACATTGCATTACAGAGCTCAGCAGTTCAGTGGTATTGGTACCGCATGAAGTGGCTCCTGAAAGAGGCGCGCCGCGGCGGGATGATCGCTATGTTTGCGGGCTTATTGAATATTTGGTCGCTGATACCTCGCGGTGTGTTGCCGTGAAGTCTCTCCTTTCTGCGGCTAGAACTAAGGCGGCTTTGGGCAATTTGGACATGTTGATTGGTTCGCGTTTTCACAGTTTGGTTCTGGCGCTTTCTTGCGGGGTTCCGTCCTTTGCTCTGGGCTGGTCTCATAAATATGAGGAACTGATGTCCGATTGCGGGCTGCCGGAGTGCTGCCAACCCTTTTCAACTTCAACAGAGGTGGGAAAACTCATTATGGCGGTAGACAACGTTTGGTACAATAAAGACCAGATGAGTCAGGTGCTGAGGGAGCGGGTACCAGAAATACAAAAATCTGTAGCAGACCTTTTTGAGAAAGTTAAACGTGATATAATGAAGCAACTGGAGGGCGTGAATCATCCGCTGGTGTAACTACCCATGTTGTTAGAGAAAATAATAGGAGATAATTATGTATTCACAACTTAAAAGCATTCAGATACTTGTGGCGCTGCTTAAAAAGCATGGAGTTCGTCATGTGGTGATATCCCCCGGCGGATCCAGCAGAAATCTTACCCGATCAATCGAGAGCGATTCGTATTTCAAATGTTATTCCGTTGTTGACGAGCGGAGTGCAGCATTTTTCGGGTTGGGTATGGCTCAATCACTCGGGGAGCCGACCGCCATACTGTGCACGTCCGGGACGGCCGTGTGCAATTACATGTCCGGTGTTGAAGAGGCTTTCTACCAGAGTGTCCCTCTGGTGGTGATCACAGCGGATAGGCACCCCTATCTTCTTAACCAACTGGAGACCCAGAAGCTCGATCAGGTGGGCATTTTTGACAATGTGTGCAAGAAGTCAGTAACGCTCCCCGAGGTCAGGGACGACGATGACTTCTGGTATTGTCAGCGTCTTGTTAATGAAGCGCTTCTGGAGTTGGATCATCATGGGAGAGGGCCCGTGCATATCAACATTCCGACCTTTGGCTTTTCTCAGCCGTCTGCTTGTGTAGTGGAAGAGCTGCCGGAGGTTGTGGCGATGCAGCGGATTTTGCCGGATTCGGAGGCAGAAATATGGCGGGGAAAAGCTGATGAGTTGAGTTCTTGTAAAAGAATTTTGGTTGTTTGCGGACAAAGTCGACCGTACGCAGCTGAGGAGATTCAGCAGATGGAGTCTTTCTTCGAGAAGTTCAACTGCGTGTTGTCCGTTGAGCATTTATCAAACCTATCCTGTGAAGGGACTCTTGTTACCTATCCGGTGACCGAAACGGTCTCAAGTACAGGCTTCAAGGAGTTGTTGCCGGATATTGTGATTTCTCTTGGAGATAATTTTGTGGCGGGTGGACTCAAAAGCCGCCTTAGACAAAACCGTGGTCAATTTGAACACTGGCTGATCGATGAAAAGGGGCTTGTGAAAGATGTATTCAAGGGGCTTTCAACGATATTTGAATGCACCCCGTTCTATTTCTTTAGAATGATGAACGATCACGCACCGAAACAGGCAAAGAGTGACTGTGTGTATTTTCGAGAGTGGGGACTTGCTCGCGAACGGGTTGAAGTGCCCGATTTCCCATTTTCGAATATATGTGTTGCTAAAAAGTTTGCTAAAATGATCCCGGCCGGCTCACTATTGCATTTGAGCATTCTTAACAGCACGAGGCATATGCAGTTTTTCAGCCTGCCCGCCGATGTCGAGGTCTCCAGCAATATCGGGGCGCTTGGAATTGACGGGTCTATGTCAACCCTTATTGGTCAAGCTACAGCGACGGATCGGCTTTGTTTCCTTCTCATTGGCGATCTCAGTTTCTTCTATGACATGAACTCGCTGCTGATAAGGCATATGGGAAATAATGTTCGAATCCTGCTGGTCAACAATTGTGGAGGAGGCGAATTTCATTTTTCGGCTGGTGGGCCGACGAAGTATCCAAATGTCGAGGAGTTCATTGCCGTCCGGCATGAACGTTCTGCAAAGGGCTGGATTGAATCTCTGGGCTTCGACTACCTGACAGCCTCAGACGAAAAGGGGTTTGAGGAGGCACTTGACGCATTCGTTCAGCCTTCGGATCGTCCGATTGTTCTCGAGGCTTTTACAGATATGGCGAAAGACGGAGAAATCGTGCGGCAATTCTATGCCGCTAACTCGCAAAAGAGCGGTCAAGACCGAAAAAAAGAAATGCTGAAGGGTGTAGGCAAAAAGGTTTTGGGGGAAAAGTTCGCGCAGAGAACAAAGAATGCTTACAAGGCGATTCGTGGCGACTAGACCCCCCTATTTCCAATTCGCAACACGCTAAATCCTCACCCTGCTTTGTTGTATCGCAAGAACTGCGCGGGATGAGAAAAAGAAAGATACAGGAGAATAAGAATGGAAGAACTACTCCTTAGCAATGGCATGAGTCTTCCGCAACTTGGGTTGGGAACTTTCGGCATCAAAGAAGAAAATATGTTGGGTGCTGTGGCCGCAGCGGCAGAGGCAGGGATTCGCCTGTTCGACACGTCTCCGAATTATGAGGTGGACATTTCACTCGGGCAGGCACTTAAACAGGTGGGGCTGAGGCGTGAAGAAATCACAATTGTTGAAAAGGTTGATACTCATGAGCAACTTCAGCCTATTCGTATTGCATTAGAAGAGAGCCTCGCGAGGCTGGGAACCGATTATATTGATTTCTATCTAATCCACTGGCCGTTTCCTGGTCGCTACGTCGACACGTGGCGGCAAATGGAGCAGTTATGTGCGGAAGGGCTCGTAAAGGCGATCGGGGTATGTAACTTCATGCCGCATCACCTCAGTCATCTGATTAAGAAGACGAACACGGTTCCTGTTGTTAATCAGATAGAAATGCATCCCCTTTTTACACAGCCGGATACCGTGGAGTATTGCAGGGCCAGAGATATTGCAATCATGGCCTACACGCCACTTGGCAGAATGAACCCGGCATTGATTAATAATCCAGTCATCGAATCCCTTTCCAAAAAATATGGCAAAACGGTTCCGCAGGTTATCCTGCGATGGAACATTCAGTCAGAATTTATAGTTATTCCAAAATCCGAATCTCCTCGTCGAATTCGCGCGAACAGCGAAATCTTTGATTTTCGTCTGACCGATAAAGAGGTGTCGGAGATCAACTCGTTGAACTGCGGAATGAGACTTCGTTTCAATCCAGATGACCTTTCGCGATATCCTTTATCACGGTATTATCGCTTATGGCGCAGGATCCGGGCGCGGATATGGGCCAGGAAAGAGTTCGCGGGGAAAGATCTGGGAGCAAATGCCTGATGGCAATATTATCTGTTAGGTCTCCAATATCTTGAATCATATCAGATGTTCTCTATCTGCCTTTTTCTACTGAGCCTCCAATAACAATGAAAATCCTCTATTACAACTATTCATTTTTCGAACGAATTGGGGGCGGAACGCATGCGCGCGAGGTGCTGGCGGCTCTGCATGATCTTCCGGGGGTGGAGGCGCATGCCTACCTTGAGTCTTGTCCTGCAGGCGCTCCGGTGGCCTCGAAACAGTCGTCCATGTCTATTTTGAGTCTGGTTCCCCGCCGATGGCGGTTGTGGGTGTATTTCTGGTTCAAACCATTGCAGGATCGATTAATGTCATGAATTTAATGAAAAAGGTAATGCGATCGGCTCGAATTTGTTGGCACGAAGTACCCTTCCTATTGCGAGATGCAGGCATCCTTCCGGGGGAGTGTTGCTATGCAAGGCACATTATTCTCGCACGTTCTCGTGTAGGATCAAACCTACTGAACAGTTTGCTGAATACACATCCTGCAATTGTTTCTTATGGGGAAATTTTTCGAAATGATTACAGCATTGGCTGGGACCGCGGAGGAATGCCTTCCGGGTCGGGAATGGTTCGGTTGATGAATAATGAGCCGGTTGGCTTTTTGGAAAAAAAGGTTTTTCGTACCTTCCCTCCGAAGACAAGAGCCGTGGGTTTTAAGTTGTTTTATTATCATGCCCAGGATGAAAAACGAAAGGTACTTTGGGACTATCTGATTGCCGATAGAGATTTGCAGGTGATTCATCTGCGACGTAAGAATATGCTGAAAACGTTGGTTTCTCTTAAGCGTGCTTGGATAACCGATAAGTGGGTTCGTGTCAGCTTGCCGGAAAAAAAAAGCGTGACGGTGCGGCTGGATGCGGAGGAATGCATTAATTTTTTTGAGCAGAATCGGCAATGGGAGCAGGAGGCGCGAGAAAACTTTTCTTCTCATCACTTCATGGAGGTAGTTTATGAAGAAATGGTGCGGGATAAACCGGCTGTTGCGCGAGAATTACATGAGTTTTTAGGTGTTCCGTCAGTGCAGATTACAAAGCCTGTATTTAAAAAACAAAATCGACACAACTTACGTGATTCCATTGAAAATTATGATGAGATCGCAGAGGCTTTGTCCGGCACCGAGTGGAGTAGTTTTTTAGACGAGTAGACGAGTGGATAGTAGCGTGAGTACCGATTAACAAATGAAAATCCTCTATTACAACTATTCATTTCTCGAACGAATTGGGGGCGGAACGCATGCGCGCGAGGTGCTGGCGGCACTGCATGATCTTCCGGGGGTGGAGACACATGCCTATCCTGATTCTTGTCCTGCCGGTGCTCCAGTGGCCTCGAAGCAATCGCCCATGTCTATTTTGAGTCTGGTTCCCCGCCGATGGCGGGCGTGGGTGTATTTCTGGTTTAAGCCGTTGCAGCGCGAACTGAACGAAATTTCTGCCCGCATCGAAGATGGGTGCGACGTGCTGTTGTTTCGCCCCAATGCTTTTTTGCGCCTGCTCCCTGATATTAAAAAGAGACATCCAGAAATTCACTTATGTGCGGAAATCAACGCATTAGTTCATGCTGAGGGTGGAATGTCGGACGTTTTATTCCGCTCGTTTTGGGTTCAGCGGGAGACCGCGCTGATTAATGCGGCTGATTCGGTGGTGGTGGTGAGCAATTATTTGAAAGCACAACTGGTGCGGCTGGGTGTTTCGGGCGATAAAATTTTGGTGAATCCAAATGGAGTAAATTTGGATCGTTTTGGCGAAACAGCGCACGAACAACGGGAAGATGCCCGGCGGGAGTTTAACATCCCAGGCGATGCATTTGTGCTGGGATATGTTGGGGGGATGGAGAGTTTTCGAAAACTTCCACTGATGGTGGGGCAGATTCTGGAGTTAATGAAGGAAGATGAGCGGATTTATTTCGTAATGGCCGGAGATGGGCAAGATCGGGCAGAGATTGACAGAATTTTAGCCGAGGTTCCTGAGAAAATTCGAGAACGAATTCGATTCGGAGGAGCGGTGCCCTACGGCGATGTTCCCAAGTTGATGAGTACATTTGACTGTGCGTTGTTCCCTTATTCCAATCCGTATGGAAGTCCGCAAAAACTGTTTGAGTATATGGCCATGGGCATTCCGGTGATTGGCCCGGATGTGCCGGTGGTTCGAGAGGTTTTCGAGGATCAAAAACACCTGGTGCTGGCGGATCAGTCGGGAAATGACTTTGTGGCCTTGGTAAAACAGATTATTGAAGAGCCGGAATTTGCGGCGGTTATTGCCCCGCAGGGGAAGGATCTGGTTTTGAAAGAATATACGTGGCAGCACAATGCAGAGCGGCTGGTTGAATTTTTGCAAAAAAGACAGAGCAGAAAAGGGATTGTTTAATGAAATATGAACGCTTATTAATTGTGACCTTACTGTTGGCGGCAACAGTTGTGTTATCATTTTTTGTTCCGCCGTTTGTAGCGGCTCTATTGATTCCGGCCGCTGCTATTGGGGTTGTTTTTTCAAGCAATCCTCGGGTGCTTTTGTTTGGGTCATTAGCTGTTTTGTCTGTTGCCCCGCTTTTGAGAACGGTTGTCCCGATTGGCCCGGTTAAGTTTTTGGACGAAGTGGTGATCGTAAGCCTGTTCGGAGTTTTTCTTGGGCATGTGGCCTTTCATCGAATGTCATTTCGAGAAGCGGGAACGTTTGGGAAAATTGCGCTGGCCATGCTTGGATGGGCAGCCCTGACATGGGTGATCAACCGGGGGTCGCCACGGGGGGCGTTCCAGTGTTTTGTTTCTTATTTTTCATTTATTCCAGTTTATATTCTCTCTCTGCGTTATTTGAAGATAAGTGATTTTAAGGGTTTCCTTGTCGGTACAATGGTGTTCCTGTGGATTAATGTGGCTCTTAGTATTGGCTGGTTATACGAGTTTAATCCTTTGCCCCTCCCTCCGGGAATTAAGGGTATTGACCGGGGGGTTGGAACCTTGGCTGGATGCAATTTTGTGGCCTATTTTTGCGCGATGTTCTTTTTTCTGCTTCTTTCGGTTTTAATCCATAAAGTCACCAGCGCGGCGGTTAAAAAGTGGGCGGGGTTGACGATGGTCGTCCTGTTCGCGATGTTATATTTAGCATACACAAACCATGCCTATATGTTTTTAGCCGCAGCTTTTATTCCCTATGCATTCTTCTCCGGATTGTGGAAGCGTCGCGCAATTTTATTTGTAGGGTTGGGTATCACCGTGGCTGTGATGGCCGCATTCACCTTTAGCGATGTCTGGAAGACCTATTTTTCAAAAGACAATATTGAATTTCGTATGGAGATGTTATCGAAGAGTGCAAAAGTTCAGATAATGGGTGATTTGCTGGTGGATAATTACCACTCAATGCCATTTACATGGTTTGTTGGAAACGGGCCGGGCAATGGGATGGGGCCGATTGGCAAGAATAATACGACGCCCTTTGCGTTGAAAATGCTACTTCCGTACTACCGGGCCGGAGCCATGGAAATGAAAACCACCATGCAGATGGGTTCGATTACGGGCAATACAACGTCCGCTGTGTTTACTCTTTGGGGAGACTTCGGGCTGATTGGAACCGGTGTTTTTGTGAGTTTCTATCTGTGGCTCATGTTTCGGTGTATCAGCGTTATTAAGCATGAAAATGTTAATTCTTCTCGGCGCGCAATTGCAGAGTTTTTGGTGGGAGCAATCCCTTTTTTCATCGTTGTTAACATCGTCATTGATGTTTTTCTGATTAAATCATTTGCGGTTTGGGTGTGGATGTGGGCTGCGCTCATGAATCTGCCGGATGAAACAACACGTCGTAGACAGATCGCCTAGCAGTAGCCGCCCTTTTTTTATTATGAAATTTCTTATAGCTACGCCTGTTTTTAATGGAATGCCCTTGTTGCCGCAGTGTGTGGGGTCGGTTCGCGGGCAGGTTCTGCCGCAGGCAGAAGCTTTCGTTGATGGTTGTCGGTTGTCAGTTGTCGGGGATTCCCAAAGAACCTATCAACAAATCAACCCATCAACTTCCACAATATGCGTGCAGCATATTGTGCAGGATGGCGGATCGACAGACGGTTCCGTTGAGTTTCTCGAGAAACTCGATGCAGAGGTTGGAGATCAAAAATCAGATGATAATAACTACTGCCTGTCGTGGAGTTCTGCTTCCGACGGAGGTATGTACGATGCTATTAATCGGGCTTGGGCGAGGATGGATGGCGACATTCTTTCCTGGCTAAATGCGGATGAACAATACCTGCCCGGCACACTGGCAAAGGTGGGTGAATATCTTGATAATCACCCTGAAGTAGATGTGGTGTTCGGAGACTTTATTATTATTGATGAACAGGATACTCCTGTTGCCTGCCGGCGGGAGATCCCGTTGCGAAAGACCTACGTGGTTAATGGAACGAATTTGTATGCAGCTTCCTGCACAACCTTTTTTCGTCGCCGATTATTTGATCGCGGCCTTTTAAAACTGGATACATCCTACCGTTATGCTGCGGATGCGGAGTTGATTATCCGACTGCTTGATAACGGGGTTCGTTTTGCGCACTATCCGGAATATCTTTCTATGTTTCGGAGCCGTCCCGGTGGGAACTTGAGCTGTTCTCAACAAATGACTTTCGAAATGGATGAGATTCAAAAGAAGTATGGACAGTTGAAATCCCAGCTGGTGCGAACGGGCATTCGCTATCTTCGGTATACGGAGCGTCTGTTGCGCGGCAAGTATAGGAAAGATCACTTGGCTGTCGCTTTGGCAATGAATGAAAAACCGGAATATAAACGGATGCATGTTGAGGGTGTCGGGTTTCGGTTTAAAATCTGTCGAGAGAATACCCCGAAAAAAGATGTCTCAAATGATTAAATCTCCAGTCAGGTTTCTACAGAAGTACGAGTTCCCCGTTTCACTGTTTATTGGGTGGAGCGTTGTTTGCTCTAAAATGTCCGTGTTGTTTCACACGGCGATGAATTGCCTGAAACTCAAAATGTTGGGGTGCTCAATCGGAAAGGGCTTTAAGACAGATGGAAAACTTTGGGTGTGGGTTCAGAAAAAGGGTGCTATACAACTTGGTGATCACGTGAAGGTTAACTCGCGCTTTGGCTCCAATCCGGTCGGGTTGAATCACTCTTCGGTTTTCCAATGTCTGGGGAACGGGAAGATATCTATTGGCGACCATAGCGGGTTTTCCTCCGTTGTTTTGTCTGCTCGCGAAAGCATCATCATTGGAAGCAACGTGAAGGTTGGTGGGAATGTGCGCATTTTCGATCACAACTACCATTCGTTGAATTTCAAAAAACGCAGGTGTCCGGCGGATGATCAGGCAGATTGTCGGGGGCGTTCGGTGAAGATCGGAGATGATGTGTTTATTGGCACCAACGCAATTATTTTGAAGGGGGTCACGGTTGGTGATCGGGCCGTTATCGGTGCGGGATCTGTTGTGAGCTGTGACGTGCCTGCGGATGAAATCTGGGGAGGGAATCCTGCTCATTGCGTAAGCACCAAACGAAAAGATTGTTGCAGGAATTGAAGGAGATCGGATGCGTTTAGCTTACATAGCACCTTTGCCTGCGTCGCATATTCTGCCAGCACTTGACCTGAAGCCGAAGTTCCGCAATCAAAAACAGCACCCGGCTACATGGGTTCAAGTCATTAGTGAGGCGATTGCGTCCGCGCCCGATGTAGAAGTGAATGTTGTTGCACATACCCGCGCAACGTATCGAATGCGATCTGTCTGTCGTAACGGGGTGCAATGTTATTTTGTGCCCAAGTTTGAGCCGGGGCATCTGGATTCTCTTACCGGATATTTCACTGCACGGTGTCAGTTGGCATCGGCTGTGAAAAAAATTTCCCCTGATATTGTTCAAGGGTTTGGGACTGAACAACACAGTGGATGGAGTTCTGTCAATATGGGGACTCGCTCAGTTGTACAGATTCAGGGAATCATCGCCTTGCTTGCTCCGTATTTGAGAATGGCTCAGTGGGATAAAGCGTGCCGCCAGCGATACGAAAGAAAGGCAGTCTGTAAGGCAACTGCTGTTTTTGTAGAGAATGAGTTTGTCCGGCAGTGGGTATTAGATCAGGCGGACACAAAGCCGGTTTATGTTATTCCTCATGGAGTGAAACAGTCCTTTTTTAATGTTCGGCCAGAATTTTCTTCTTCGACATTTCTTTGTGTAAGTGCTTTAGAGCCGTACAAAGGGGTTGATGCGGTAATTCGTGGGTTTGCTATGTCGTCACTATCCGACAACGCACGTTTAATTATTGTTGGTACAGGCGGGATGCTGTCATCGCTAATCCAGTTGGCGGATGAGTTGGGCGTGGCTGACAACGTTGATTTTGCCGGGCAGTGTTCTTCCCAAGAGGTCATGCAGTATATGGAGAAGTCTATTGGCTTGATACATGCGTCTCGAATGGATAGTTCACCCAATGTAATTACGGAGGCACATGCCGCTGGCTTGCCAGTAATTGGAACCCGGGTTGGTGGGATCCCCGAAATGATACACGACGGTGAGGACGGATTTGTTGTTTTTCAGGACGATTTCTGTGCGATTTCTGATCGCGTGACCTTTTTATTGGAAAATGTAAATCGTGCTAAAGATATGGGTGCTTGCGGCCGGGAAAAAGTAAAGGTATTGAACGATCCAGTGCGTATCGCCAGCCTTCATATTAAAGCTTATCGTGAAATCATGGAGATGTGAACGGATGAAGATTCTTTTGGTACACAACTATACTCAAAATTATGCTCGCGGCGGTGAGGCGCATGTGTTTGAGGACGAAATTGAGCTACTGCGTGCGCACGGACATGAGGTTGAAACGCTGACCTGCGCCAATGCCGAGGCCATGGGTGCCTCCAGATGGCAGAAGCTATTTTTCTTTCTGCGGGCTCCGTGGTCGTCGGTCGGGCATCAATTGATGCGTGAGAAAATTGAGGCGTTTCGCCCGGATGTAATCCATGTGCACAACTATTTTCTGATTTTATCGCCAAAGATTTTCAAGGCCGCCAAAGATTGTGGTGTGCCGGTCGTGGTGACGCTTCATAATTACCGGCTTGTTTCTCCGTGTTCTTTGCTGTTTCGAAAAGGAAGGTCCTGTGAGCTTTGTGTGGGGAAAAACCCGTGGCGGATTCTTTTCTACCGCTGTTACAAAGACAGTTTTGTGACATCGCTACTTCGCTATCGGTTTTACTACCTGTCGGATCGAATTCATAAATGGCGGGGCTTGGTGGATCGTTTTTTTGTGCTGACAGCATTCGCAAAGCAAAAGCTGATGGAGGCAGGCCTTCCTGAGGAAAAACTGATCGTGAAACCCAACAGTACGGCGGATGCTCAGCAAGAGGGGCCGCCCAGATATCCTGGGCACGGGGCGCTGTTCATAGGGTGTTTAACTCAGGAAAAAGGTATTTTGACGCTGGCGGATGCATGGAGTGATTTGGATTATCCACTCACGGTGTTGGGGGAAGGCGATAAGCGTGAAATTGCGGAGCAAATTGCATCTTCATCTGTAGATTTTAGGGGGCTTGTTCCACGAGAAGAAGTGCGTGAAGCACTGCGAAAATGTGCCTTTGTTGTCATGCCATCTACCTGCTACGAGTCTTTTGGGTTGGTAACAATTGAGGCGTTTTCTATGGGTAAGCCTGTTTTGGCGTCCGGTCATGGTGCCATGAGCACGCTGATTGAGGATGGCGTGGATGGTTGGTTCTTTGAGCCGGGGAATGCGGAAGACCTGCGAGCAAAGGTGCAGCTTGTGGTCAGCTCGCCCGATGAGTTTGAAAGCATGGGGCGTGCCGCGCGGGAAAAATATGAACAGCACTTTACGCCGACACAAAACTATGAGGCTTTAATTGGTTCATACCGCAGCGTAACTGCTTGTCAGGGGGCAACTTCGTGCTGACTAAAAATTTTCAGTTCGTGATTAAATTTGTCGTCATGCTTGGGCTTGGGGTCGGATTAGGGTTGCTGTGTATTTTATTTATTTATCCACATATGCCGTCGGATTTGAAGCGCATCAACGCACTCATGGAGGCGGCGCAAAAGACATCGCCGGACGGCGTATTCCTGGGGAACAGCATTGTAATGAGCGCAATTGATGCGCGAGAAGTGTCTTCCAGGAATAACGGCCAACCTTTGATCTATAATTTCGGGACTACCGGGCAGTCTTTGTATGAGTCCGTTATCTTAATGGAGCACTTGCCGGAATCAGTTGCTTTTGTCTGTTTGGGGGTTCATCCAGATATACTCAGTGCGAAAACCATACCGTTCCCGGAGGTAAAGTATACAGCATATATCATGTATGGGGCGGCTCCTGAGGCCGCGATGAAGAAACAGCTTTTCAAAATAGAAGACGAGAATCTCAACAAGCTGATGAGCCGACCATATCTTTACTATGTTGCCCATGCACGAAGTATTGTTAAAACAGCGATCAATACAACGGCCCGAAATCTTCTTCGTTCTGATTTGAATACAGATCGCGCACAATCAGACCTGTATTTCCCGACACCCTACACAGAACCGGTTTCTGAAAAAACGTTAGAATATCAGTTTCAGAAGTTCCATCCACCTCGAAGTCATTTTCAAATTAGCTCGAAGGTGCAACAAACATTGGCTTTGATAAATAGATTGGCTGGCGATTCTGGATTTAAATTTATTCTTTTAATTTTACCGGAGCATCCCAGGTTTAAAGAAATCACAGAAGCACGTTTTTATGACGAGCTCAACGTGGAGCTTAAAGAGTTTTCCAAGACAGTTGGTGTTCAAATAATTGATTTACATGACTTTTTATTGCGCGAGGATGAATTTATTGATCATTGGCATATTTCTCCTGAAGCCGCTGAGAAAGTGAGTGCCGAAGTCGCAGATCAGCTTAAATAAAAGGCCGTACCCATGCTTTTTTATACTGTTGAGTTTTTGGTGCTGTTCATATCTCTTCTGCTTCTTTTTGCGCTTTTCCGGCGTACGCAGCAGCGAAAGATTTTATTGCTGATTGCCAGCTACATTTTTTACATGTGGTGGAATCCGGCTTTTATACTTTTGATTATGTTCTCCACAGCGGTGGACTTCGTAATCGGTTCCAGAATACCCCGGGCTGAATCACAGCGCCGGAAGCGACTTTTGCTGGTAATCAGTCTCGTCAGCAATCTAGGATTATTAGCTTTTTTCAAGTACGCTAACTTTCTGCAGGACAATATGCTTTTTCTGTTCCGACTGTTTGGGTATGAGCCAGGATGGTCAACGCTTAATATTATTCTGCCAGTCGGCATCAGCTTTTATACATTTCAGACGCTGAGCTATACGCTAGACGTTTATCGCGGCAATTTGAAAACCGAGAAGTCTCCGTTGGATTTTGCGCTGTTTGTAGCTTTTTTCCCTCAGCTGGTAGCAGGACCTATTGTAAGGGCTTCGGACTTTCTGCCGCAGTTAAAGAGTGAACGCCCGTTATGTATCGACCGTGTTGCTGTAATGATATTTTTACGTGGTTTGGCTAAAAAAGTATTAATTGCGGACAATGTTGCTCCGTTAGCCAATATGGTTTTTGCCGATCCCGCGAGTCATACAAGCATTGCCATTTGGCTGGCGACACTTTGTTTTTCTGTACAGATCTATTGCGATTTTTCCGGTTATTCCGACATGGCAATATCGATCGCCCGCTGTTTCGGATATCATTTGCCGGTGAATTTCAGGCGACCTTATTTCGCGGTAAATCCCTCTGATTTTTGGCAGCGGTGGCACATTTCTCTTTCTTCCTGGCTTAGGGATTATCTATATATTCCTCTTGGGGGGAATCGAGGCGGCAGTGTGCGAACATATAAGAATCTCATGCTCACAATGCTTCTGGGGGGGCTTTGGCATGGGGCTTCATGGAATTTTGTTTTATGGGGGTTCCTTCATGGACTTGTTCTGATAATACACAGGGTATGGAGATATTTTGTAAAAGCGACTCGGTTTGATGCTGTATTGTGTAATATTCCTCTGGCTATTCGTACCTTAATTTCATGGGGGGCCATGCAGTATTGGGTTTTGCTTACGTGGATTGCTTTTCGGGTTGGTGAGACTGATCAAATGCTAATTGCCATCAAAAAGTTTGTTTTCATTGACTTTGCTTTGCCGTCTGCAAGCCAGGGGCTTGGGCATGTTATTTTTTATTGTACGTTCGTTTTAGGGATATTCGGGATGATTCATATGGTTTCACATTTCCGAGAGGGGCTTGATGGGCTGCTGGTGCGTTGTTCTGATCGAACAGCATATGTGATTGCTGTAATTATAGGCTGCTTATTGATGATCTTGTGGCCGTTGGCTGAAACTCCGTTTGTTTATTTTCAATTTTAGCTGCATAAAGGAAGGGCGATGGTATGAAACAGGTAACCCAAAACTTGAAGGACGGGAAAATGACGTTGTTGGAAGTTCCGGCTCCGGCGGTGGGCGAGGGGATGGTATTGGTCCGCAACCATTTTTCTTTGATCAGCGCCGGCACAGAAGGCAGCAAGGTGGTTACGGCCCGCAAAAGCCTGCTTGGAAAAGCCAAGGAAAAGCCGGATCAGGTCAAGCAGGTGCTGGATTCGGTGAAGACCGAGGGGGTGACCGCGACGTATCACAAGGTGATGAACAAGCTGGATGCTCCGTCCCCGCTCGGTTATAGCTGTGCGGGCGAAGTGATTGAGGTCGGCGCGGGCATTACCGATTTAAAGCCCGGCGACCGGGTTGCCTGCGGTGGAGCCGGTGCGGTTCATGCCGACCTCGTCAGTGTGCCTCGCAACCTTTGCGCAAAAGTGCCCTCTGGTGTGCCAATGAACCATGCGGCGTATACTACGGTGGCCTCGATCGCCTTGCAGGGCATCCGCCAGGCTGATCTGCAGACCGGCGGCAATTGCGTGGTGATCGGACTCGGGTTGCTCGGTCAACTGACGATTCAAATGCTCAAAGCGTCCAACATCAAAGTGATGGGCGTGGATGTGAGCTCTTCTGCTGTCGAGCTGGCGAAAAAGTCCGGAGCGGACTTTGCCTGCGAACGAAGTTTCCAAGGGTTGGAAGAAGCTGCTCTTGAACTGAGTAGCGGACATGGCGTCGACTCGGTGATCATCACGGCTGCCACCTCCAGTACTGATCCGGTGGATCTGGCCGGACAACTTTGCCGCAAGAAGGGCAAGGTTGTTGTGGTCGGGGCGGTGCCGACCGGATTTGCCCGCACGAATTATTACGAAAAGGAACTCGATTTGCGGATGTCGTGTTCCTATGGCCCGGGTCGCTATGACGCAAACTACGAAGACAAAGGAGTTGATTACCCGGTCAACTGGTGCCGCTGGACCGAAAACCGGAACATGCAGAGCTTCCTTGAAATGAGCGGAAAGCTCGATCTGGATCTGCTGACGACGCACACCTTTGAGATTGATGATGCCATCAGCGCATTTGATATGATCGTTGAGAAAACCGAGCCGTATGTCGGCATTCTCCTCAGCTACGATCTGGAAAAAGAGCCCGAGCAGCGAGTGCAGCTCAAAGAAGTTTCCGGTGACCCCAAGGCCTGCGGAGGGGCAGGGATGCCGCACGTTGGGTTTATCGGCGCCGGATCGTTTGCGCAGAAGTTCCTTCTCCCCAATGCCTACAAAATCGCCGACATGGTTGGCGTGGCTACCGCAACCGGAAATGATACCCGCAACGTTGCGGATAAATACGGGTTTGCGTACGCCACGGGCGACGCGAACGAAATTGCGAACGACAAAAACATTAACACGGTTTTTGTTGCCACCCGCCACAACCTTCATGCCGAGCAGGTGTTGGCCTCTCTGAAAGCGGGCAAGAATGTGTTTGTTGAAAAACCGCTCTGCATGACCGCTGAAGAGCTTGAGGAAATAGCAGAGGTGTATCGCAACGGGGATGCACGGTTGATGGTCGGGTTCAATCGTCGGTTCGCACCGCTTCTCCAGAAAATCAAGAAGGCGCTTCCGGAAGGAATGCCAATAGCTGTGAATTACCGGATTAATGCCGGCGCGATTCCCGCAGACGTTTGGATTCAGGATCCGGATCTCGGTGGCGGACGGATTATCGGTGAGTTCTGTCACTTTATGGATCTCGCGATGTATCTGGCAGGCGGCTCCATCCAAAGTGCATCAAGCAACATCATGAAAACCGTCACTGGTCTGAATGACACGCTTGCGACGACGCTGGCTTTTGAAGGGGGCAGTGTTGCGAACATCAGTTACTTCGCAAACGGGGCGACCGGGCTTCCAAAGGAATATCTTGAGGTTCACTGCGCGGGACAGAGCTGGATTCTGGACGACTTCAAGCACCTGTACAGCTATGGCCGCTCGAAAAAGAAAGAATCCGTCAGAGGGCAGGATAAAGGACACGCCAGAGAGGTGGGGCTGTTCCTGGATTCCATTCGCAACGGAACGCCGGCCCCAATCCCGTTCGAAGAGATCTATCACGTTACGAAGGTGACGCGCTGTCTCGCGGATCAGCGCGAGTACAGCGCCTAGGTGCTGGGAACTGACAGCTAGACACTGGCGACTGGGTGCTGGAAGCTAGCGCCAAGAACCCAGCAACTAGAACCCAGCGACTAGACCCCAGAACCCCCGGAATTTTTAAATGACAGACAATCTTTATCATATTTTCCAATGTTTGGAAAAGCATCTGGTCGAAACCGGCTTCAAGGGATTTGACCCGCACGACGGGCTGAACAGCCCGCTGGTGAAAACATTGACGTTTAATTTGCGTTACCCGGGGATTGCAGCACTTCAGTTTTTCAAGCGTATGCCGGTGAACCTGCGTCCGTTGTTCGGCGTCCGGCCGGGCATCAACCCGAAGGCGCACGGCTTGCTGACGGCGAGTTATGTGTTGAAATATCGAATGTCTGGCGACACCTCCGACCTGAATCGGGCGAAAGAGTTTGCGGACTGGTTGGTTGAGAACCGATCGGCGGGATGTTCCGGCGCGGCGTGGGGATACAATTTTGACTGGCCGAACCGCAACGCGATTTTTCCGGCGGGCACACCCACGATTGTGAATACAGCCTACATCGCCGAGGCGTTGCTGGATTTGTTTGATGTGACCGGGGATGAGAAATACAAAAGTGCTGCTGTGTCGTCTGCGGATTTCCTGATGAAAGATTTGAACCGCAGTGGCACGGATAGTGAGTTTTGTTTTTCCTACACGCCGCGGGACAAGACTCAGATTCACAATGCCAATATGTTGGGTGCAGCGCTACTGGCCCGGATTTACACTGTAGCTGCGGGCGGTGGCCGCGGCGTTTCCCCCGTAGACGCGGTGTCCTCACCGCGTAATGCCGGTTCTGTAGCTGGGGTCGATGACCCCGGAAGCGCGGTCAACGACCGCGCCTACAGTGGAGATATTGAAGCAATCAAATCTGCGGCGATTGCCTCGATGCGATTTTCCATTAAGCGTCAGCAGGCGGATGGATCCTGGCTTTACGGAACCGAGCCGCGCAACAGCTGGATCGACAGTTATCACACCGGCTACAACCTGCTGGCCATCCAGCGGTTTAATAGGGTCTTTAAAGGTGCAGAGAATGAGAATGCTATAAAACGAGGCTACTCGTTTTATTTGGACAACTTTTTTACGCCGGACGGTTTCGTGCAGTATTACCACGACCGTACGTATCCGTGGGACGGCCATGCGATGGCTCACGCTCTATTGACCCTTGACGAACTCGAAGAGCTGGAGCCGGAGCGCAGCCGCGCGATTCGCGAAAAAGTGATGGCCCGCATTCAGGACACCTTCTGGGATGATCGCCGAGGATGCTTTATCTATCTGATTTCCAAGCATTGGAAAAACCGCATTGATTACTATCGCTGGGTGCAGTGTTGGATGTTTTATGCGCTGATGAACCATCTCTTGAAGGAGAGTGGTTCATCAGGCGTTAAATCGCTGAATACAGCTCGTTGAAACGGTCTAACGACCTCGTTAAAGACGTTAAACGATTTGGACGAACGAACCTGCCGCGTTTCAACGAGGCGCTCTGTGCCGTTTGAACGATTTTAACGAGCCCCGAAGCTTCGGGTCAAAGAGGCTTATAATCTATGCGTTCGGGAGTCTCAGCTCTGCTGGGGTTTAATAAAGCATCTTCAGAAAACCAGCGGATGGAAGACAGGGCTCGCTATTGTCTTGATGATATTGATCCCCGGATTAGTACGAATTTAACGATTTGAATGATGTTTAACGGTTTCAACCAGCCCCGACTCTTCGGGGCGTTTCAACGATTTTAACGAGCCCCTATGGGGCGTTTTAACTCAACCGAAGGTTGTTATGAAAATCTGGATCGACTTAGATCACACGCCGCATGTTCCGCTGTTCCGCCCGATTATCGAGGAGCTGCAACGGCGTGATATTGACGTATTGGTGACAGCCCGTGACTTCGCGCAGACGGTTGCTCTCCTTGAAATGTGGGGAATTGATCACGTTAAAGTCGGGCGACACGGCGGAAGCTCAAAAGTCGGCAAGGTGTTGAACCTGTTTGAGCGCTCTTCGCAGCTTATTTCCAAGGTTCGGAAACAGAAGGTTGATCTCGCTGTCAGCCACGGTTCCCGGACGATGCTGGTTGCCTGCAAGCTGTTGCGCATTCCGGCAGTGACGATGATGGACTATGAATACACGGAGGTCGGGATTTTTAATGCGCTCTCTAAATACATGCTTATGCCGGAATACATCCCGGAAGAACGGCTGGCTCCGAACGGATTTAAAATGGAGAAGGTGATCCGGTATCCCGGCTATAAGGAGGAGCTGTATCTGCCGTATTTCAAACCCGATCCAGGATTCCGCGCATCCATCGGTGTGCCGGACGGCAAAACACTGGTGACGATCCGCCCGTCGGCAATGTACGCGAATTATCACGATCCCCTTAGTGAACAGATTCTTCTGAAGGTCATTGAAAAGGCACTTGAGGCGCCGGATGCCTGGCCGCTGATCGTCAGCCGGATCGATAAAGATAAAGAGTTCATCTGCGAGCGCTTTGGCGAAAAGGTTCATTTCCTTGAAAAGGCTGTGGACGGCCTGCAACTGATTTGGAATTCCGATGTGTTTATCAGTGGAGGCGGAACGATGAATCGGGAGGCCGGCTTGCTTGCTGGCGGAGCCAGTAAGCAAGTTGATCGTTGTCAGTTGTCAGTTGATAAGGAAAACCCAAGAACTGAACAGCCCAGCAACTCAGCAACCTGTCCGCCGGCTTCGCCGGCGGTATATTCCATTTTCACCGGCCGCAAGCCGTATCTGGATGAGTATCTCGCCGAGCAGGGCAAGATGACCTTTGTGGATACGCTGGAGAAGGTGGATTTGATCAGGATAGAGCGACGTGTGGGGGTGTCGGGGTCGGGGAGTGAGGGGGAAATGGATGTAGAGGCGTGTGGGAGTAAGGGAGTACAGTTGCCGGAAGTGAAGCAGGGGTTGGCGAAGCAGGTTGTAGATCAGCTTGTTGCGTTGGGGCGTATCGGAGTCGGGGAGTGAGGGCGTTTCGGATTCGTGGAGTAGGCTTTAAAAGCCGGATATCAAGTAATCAATGTCGATAAAAAAACCTCTTCCGTATGATGATGAACCGGCAACCGGTAACTTTTATGTCTTATTTTTGTTGAAATCGGTAATGTTCTTTGCCACTTTCTGGGTATGAGTGAGCTGAATTTAGTACAGGATCTGTTGCTTGAAGCACGGCAACAGGAGTGGTTTACAGGGATTCCGCGGCATCTTGATTATCAGTTGATGCCGGGTAAGGCGTTGGCCTGTATCGGCGTGCGGCGGTGTGGGAAGTCCACGTTCCTTCATCAGATTATGGCACGCCTTAGGGCTGAAGGGATTCCGGATGAGGATTTCCTTTATCTGAACTTTTTTGATGACCGGCTGGAGCCGGTTCGCCAAGGCCGGTTGGATCTGATCACAGAGGCTTATTTTTCTCTCTATCCAGAAAAACGCGCCCGCGGCGGGCTACACTGTTTTCTGGATGAAATTCAGATGTGTGCAGGCTGGGAGGGGTTTGTTGATCGCCTTCTCCGCGTGGAGCGTATGGGGGTTTATTTCTCCGGTTCCTCCGCGCGCCTCTTGGCTCATGAAGTCGGCACCGCGATGCGCGGCCGGGCGCTGACCTGGGAGTTGTTTCCTTTTTCTTTCGCGGAGTTTCTGGATGCGCGAGGAATCGCCCTGGATTTAAAGGGGCAGGCCGCTCGCTTGCGGGTGCGGAAGGCCTTTGACGAATATTGGGAAAAGGGCGGGTTCCCGGAGGTGCTGGATGCGGATGAATCATTGCGAATGATGATTCATCAGGACTATTTTAAGACGATGATTTTCCGGGATGTGGTGGATCGTTGCGATGCCATCCATCCGCGCGCGGTGCGGGATGCGGCCTATCGCCTTCTCAATTCAACCGCGTCGCTCTATTCAATTAATGCGATCACCGGCTATTTGAAATCGCAGGGTCATAAAATCAGCAAAACGTTTGTTGGTGAGATGCTTGATTGGTTTGAAGATGCCTATGCGCTCTTTTCTGTCAGGTTATTCGATGCATCCCTGAGCCGGCAGCTGGCCAATCCAAAGAAGATTTATGCCGTTGATCACGCGATGGTGAGATCGTGTTCTACTGGCATTCTTGTTAACAAAGGCCATTTGCTTGAAAATATGGTTTTTATTGATGGGCGGCGGCGTGGACGGGATCTTTATTATTACCGAACCCGCAATGGCCGAGAGGTTGATTTTGTTTGGAAGGACGATTCCGGACGAGTTTGTTTGGTGCAGGTCTGTGACCAGATGCCGGAGGGAAGTGAGACGAGAGAGCGAGAATTGTCTGCCGTGCGGGAAGCCCAGTCAGAACAACCCGGATGTCGGGCCGTGGTTGTGACCCGTGATGAAGAGGCCGTTGCCGGCTCCCCTCACGGTGCGATTGAGATAATACCTGTTTGGAAATGGCTTTTGGAGGGTTGAGTCCGGTGTCAAAATGAATGAGGAGAGTTAAAATAATGAAGAAGCTTCTGGTTACAGGGGGGCTGGGATTTATTGGGTCGTATTTTGTCGATCTGGCGCTTCCGCCTTCGCATAAAGCTACGGCGTGACACGTCCTCCTTCAGTCTTCGCACAGGTGCTACGCCCAGACACGTCGCATAAAGCTTCCCGCGTTGTTAAAGCTATGCAGGACAAGACGGCTTTGTGTTGAGTTTT
>CAZITJ010000004.1:46195-62883 GCA_964542135.1 uncultured Verrucomicrobiota bacterium | reverse complement strand
GCGGGGCTGGCTGGCGCTGGAAAGAAGATTGCGCTGGATGAATATCTGTGGAGCAGCTATCCATTTTATTCAGGGGAAAACCGTAATGTTTCCGAGCCCGAATGGCTTGAGCGAACTCGTTTATACTCTGCCTGTGGACTGGATTCCCGTATGTCCCGTTGTGCCGCGTTATACCGCGGGTTAATCGAGTTGCGAATGCGGGGTGGATCAGATGTCTCTTCGGGCTCTGAGCATGAACTTGTGGAAAAACAGCTTCAGCGTGGATGGTATGTGGG
This sequence comes from uncultured Verrucomicrobiota bacterium, assembly GCA_964542135.1. Lineage (GTDB taxonomy): Bacteria > Verrucomicrobiota > Kiritimatiellia > Kiritimatiellales > Tichowtungiaceae > Tichowtungia. The sequence continues at coordinate 62,608 of CAZITJ010000004.1, read as the reverse complement.
CAGTCCATCGTTTGGCAGAAAACTTGCCGGACAGATTGGCGAAACAACTGATAATCTGCGAGGGATGCAGCGCCGCGCTCACGGCGAACAGGAGGCCGAACGATTGCTAACCGCCGCGTGCCGGGCTCTTGGTCTTAAAGAGAGAGAACTGTTGGCAATGAAAAGCACCTGTAGAGAGAAACAGGCGGCTGCGTGGTTGCTGATGAGAAAGACAGTCGTTACCGGAGTGTGGGTTGCTGGCCGTCTTCGAATGGGACATCGTGTAAATGCATCGCGAGCTGTATCGGTTTTCGAGCAACAGTCCGATCAGACAGTGCGTCGGTTAAAAGAAAAAATGTTACAATGTACGGGCTGACCCCTGTTTGACCCCTGTTCGGGCTGGTCCCTGTTTTCAACGCATACGATACAGCATCCAGGCGGCAAGGGTTTTGGCATCCTGCACCTGATTGGTTCGGATCATCTCATCCATTTTTTCTTTCGTCAGAAGAACGGTCTCGATGTCCTCGTCGGGGTCGAAATCGGTTTTGCCGGGTTCATGAACGTCGGCATAAAAAATATCGATTCGTTCGGTGCAGTAGCCGATGGATGGATAAATTGATCCCAGCAGACGGATAGCGTCCGGTTCGTAGCCGGTTTCCTCCTTCAGTTCGCGCACCGCGGCGGTTTCCGGGGCTTCACCGGGGTCGACATTGCCCGCCATGACTTCAAAACAGATGCGCTCCAGTGCTTTGCGAAACTGACGGATAAACACGAACCGGCCGTCGCGGCGTCGTGCGATCACTGCAACCGCCGCGCCGTGCCGCACAATCTCGCGGACGGCGCGCCGTCCTCCGGAAAGTTCAACATCCAGTACCTCCAGACTCAGGATGCGGCCTTCAAAAATTGTTTTGGTGCCCACCGTTTTTTCGTACATCATGCTTACTCCCGCCGGCTGTGACCGCCTGCATGAAACCCTGACACATAATTTCGTTGACCGCCATACCCGACCGCTGAAAAACGGGGAAAAATCATTCAGAACGCACGCCTTTTACAATTCATTGTCCGTAGCGTCCGGCAGCGCAAAGAAAGCTGCGGCCTGCAGGAACGGGTCAGGCTCGGCGCATTGACGAGAATCGGCGTGCGCAAAGCTGCGCGCTATTACCTCAGCCTGCCGTGCCTTAAACAACAGGAGCTGCCGTAAGCCGGCCGGCGCAACGTCGTGAGAGGTCGGAGCCGGGAAACCGCTTCGGATTTTTTGCTTAACCGCAAATCCACGCCCGGCCAAAGGCTGCGCAGGACAGGTCACGCGATTGACGCAGATGGGTTCACCCGAGACACAGTTGAGAGAGGCCTCGTTATTGCGAGGCGGTGACCGACGGGAACGGCCATGTTTGGAAACGACTCAATAATAGAACGGACTCCGGCTCCGGCCCATGCACCGGCCCGGATGAATTCCAAGATCCTGTTTGGTTTCCCAGGGTTTGGAAAAGAGTTTGACGGGATGACAGGCTGGATAGGATGATGTTTCCAATGTTTATCGAAAATTATTTATCGCGGCGCTTTCAGGTGGCAGATTTCTCTGAGTGCTTGAATTGATTCGTGTAATTCGTCGGCAGATGAGCGCGGATGGCAAAAGGACAAACAATGGAACGGTTTTCAATTTCGATGGACAGTGAGCTTCTCGGGAAGTTTGATGATCATTGTTCCGCGCACGGTTATTCCAACCGCTCGGAGGCGGTGCGCGATCTGGTGCGCAAGGCGCTGGTCGATGATGAATGGGCGTCCGGGGAAGAGGTGGTGGGGGTGATCACCCTGGTCTTTGATCATCATCAGCGGCAACTGCAGGAAAAGCTGACCGAGCTGCAGCACGGCTATCACTGCCTGATTGTTTCTTCGACTCATGTGCATCTGGATCATCACAATTGCCTTGAAGTCATTATTGCCAGAGGAAAAGCGGAGCGGGTGCGGCGTTTGGCAGACCGGCTGAAAGCGACCAAAGGGGTGAAGTCCAGTGAGCTGGCCGCCGCCAGTACCGGTCGTACTCTGTAATGCGTTCAGAGTCGCATGCGCCAAGGGAAACCGTTTTAACCGCTGATGTTCCGGCGTGTCCCCCAAAGACGAAACGCCTTGAATCAAAATTATTAGCTTATGCGCATATGCGCATAAGGTTAATTTTGGAATCCTGAAAAAGCCGAAGCAGCGGATTGGCCAACGGGTGCACCTGATTAACAGTTTCATTTTTTATTTGCCTGATGACGTTGACAGGGTACGTCCGGGGTATTACGAATATTAAAAACGTAACATAAAGGAGTATTTGATGAGGACGTTGCCCCGCAGGGCCGTACGCCGAGCCCCGATCGAATTCGGCGTCAATAATCCACGCCCAACGGACGCGGCCGCCGCAACGGTCGATGCGGCCGGTGTCCGCTTTTTGACAGGATATTATACGTTTTTGATCTTCCTGTTGATTGCTCTGGCGGCAGGCCGTTCGTTTGCCGCGCGACCCCTCGAAACCGATGATGCCGGCACGGTCGATCCGGGGTCTGTCGAAGTGGAGTTAAGTGCCGATTATCAAGACGATCCGGGGACCCAGGCCTGGGGTCTCCCGGTCTGCATTAAAACCGGCATTGTTCCCGGGCTGGATGTCGGTCTTGGGTCGGGATGGCAGTGGCTGGATGAGGCCGGGCTCACCGAATCCGGCATGACTGACCTGGAGCTGGGATCAAAATGGAATTTTCTGATGGAAACCAACGCGTTGCCGTCTCTTTCGCTGACCGCCGCGGTGAAACTGCCGACGGCTGACGATGACAGGGGCCTCGGAAGCGGAGAGGCCGACTGGGATGTGACCGGCGTGCTGTCGAAAAGCCTGAATGACCGGTTTGCCGTGCATTTAAATGCCGGATACACATGGGTGGGAATTGCGGACAGCGAAGACGGCGGCGACGTGCTGCACGGTTCGACGGCGATGGAATTTCAGCTCACGGATTCGTTTTGCGCGGTCAGCGAGGTTCTTGCCGAGAAAGAACTGGAAGATGACGCGGACACAATGGTGTTCGGTAATGTCGGTGTCTGCTGGGCCGTATCGGAAAATCTGGTAATTGATGCCGCCGTTGGCACGGGGCTGAGTGGCGAAGATTCGACCGACTTTCGTGCCACGGTCGGACTGACCTGGCTCTTTAATCTGAAGTAGGAGGATTGATCATGCATATGGCTGATGCGTTGGTTTCCCCCGCTGTCGGCGGGACAATGTGGGTGGTGAGCGCCGGACTGATCGGATGGTGCGCCAAAAAAGTGAAATCGGTGGTCGATGACCGGCTGATTCCGATGATGGGTGTGCTGGGCGCGTTTGTATTTGCCGCCCAAATGATCAATTTCACGATTCCGGCAACCGGGTCGAGTGGACACCTGGGCGGCGGGCTGTTGCTGGCGGCGATTCTGGGGCCGCATGCGGCCTTTCTGGTCATTGCTTCTGTTTTGACCGTTCAGGCTCTGTTCTTTGCCGACGGCGGATTGCTGGCGCTGGGTTGCAATATTTTTAATCTCGGCTTTTTCCCGGCGTTTATTGCCTATCCGTTGATTTATCGTGTGATCGTCAAAGAGGTTCACAGCCAAACTCAACTGTGGGGCGGTTCGATTCTGGCCGCTGTGGCTGCCCTGCAGCTCGGGGCTTTCGCCGTGGTGCTTCAGACCGTGGCCTCCGGTATTTCTGAGCTGCCGTTCGGTACATTTCTTCTTTTGATGCAGCCGATCCATCTGGCAATCGGTGTGGTCGAGGGGGTGGCGACTGCGGCGGTTGTTTTATTTGTCGCACGGGTTCGTCCGGAAGTATTAGGAGATGAAAGCGACGTCCGGCCGTTGCGACCGGTGCTTGCGGGACTGCTGATCGCCGCGCTGCTGCTGGGAGGGGTTGTGAGCTGGTTTGCCTCCGGTCACTTGGACGGGCTGGAGTGGTCGATTGAAAAAACGGCCGGCCATCCGGAACTGGAAACGGCGGATGCGCCGATTTACTCCTCACTGGAACATGTGCAGAGCAAAACCGCCTTCCTCCCGGACTATGACTTTCCCGTCGGTGGGGATGCCGCCGAATCTGTAGAAGAAGGTGGACCGGTCAATGTCGGCACATCCGTATCCGGCGTGGTTGGCGGCGGGATCACCCTTGCGATCGCCGCGCTGATCGGGTATATCCTCAAGGCGTTCAGGAAAAAGGAATGAAGGCCGGGGCGTATTTTGAAATGGGGCAAATGGATGAATGGGGGCGTTTGGATACGCCCCTTCATCGTTTAGACGCCCGCGTAAAAACCGTTACCGTGCTGCTTTTTATCGTCACCGTGATGTCTTTTCCGCGCTACCGGATTGCCGAGCTGATGCCGCTGTTTCTCTTTCCTTTTGCGCTGATTGGAATCGGGAAAATTCCGGTTTCTGCAATCCTGAAAAAAGTGGTCATTGCTGCACCGTTTGCGCTGCTGGTCGGCATGTTCAACCCGCTGTTCGATCACCAGACTGTGCAGATCTTCGGTTCGCGGGAGATTTCCGCCGGGTGGTTTTCGTTTGCCTCGATTCTGATTCGTTTTGTGCTGACCGTCAGCGCGGCGCTGATCCTGATCGCTTCGACCGGTATTCATCGTCTTTGCGCCGGGTTGGAGCGAATGGGGGTTCCGTCTCTTTTTGCCGTCCAGACCCTTTTTCTCTATCGATATCTCTTCGTGATCGGTGACGAAGCACTGCGCATGATGCGCAGTGTGCGGATCCGTTCTGCGGGCCCCGGGAAGCCGAGCCTCCAAACCTACGGATCGCTGGCCGGAACACTGTTAATCCGTTCGATGGATCGTGCGCAGCGGGTGTATCGCGCCATGGCCAGCCGGGGCTTCGACGGACAGGTTCGGATGCTTCATCGAAGCCGCCCGGGGCTGCAGGATCTGCTGTTTCTTTTCGGATGGACCGCCTTCTTCCTGCTCGTCCGATTCTGGAATCCGGCCACGACGCTCGGCCGTCAAATCACAGGAGGTGTTCAGTGAGCGGGCCCGCGGCCGAAGTGCACAATGTAAGCTTTGCCTATCCCGACGGAACAAAAGCGCTGCGCGGCATTTCCTGTCGAATGGAAGCCGGTGAAGCGGTCGGACTGGTCGGTGGAAACGGTGCCGGAAAATCAACCCTGCTGCAGCATCTCAACGGAGGCCTGATGCCGTCGTCCGGCGCGGTACGCATCGGCGGCAAACCGGTTACGCGCGACACACTGGCCGAAATCCGCCGAGAGGTCGGGATGGTCTTTCAGGATCCGGACGATCAGCTTTTCATGCCGACGGTGTTCGATGACGTCGCCTTTGGGCCGCTGAATCTGGAGCTGCCTGCCGACGAAGTCAAAACGCGGGTGCATGCGGCGCTGGAGCGGGTCGGGATGCCGCATCTGTCCGGCCGTCCGCCCCATAAACTCTCCGGCGGCGAAAAACGCGCCGTGTCCATCGCAACCATTCTCGCCGTTTCGCCGGACATCATCGTGCTGGACGAGCCCTCGTCCAACCTCGACCCGCGTGGCCGCCGCCGGCTGATCCAGCTGCTGCGCGGTCTGGAACAAACCCGCATTATCGCCACGCACGACCTCGAAATGGTGGTGGAAGTCTGTGAGCGGGTGATTGTTCTCGACGGCGGGCGCATGATTGTTGAAGGGCCGGTCTGCGATATCCTCAATGACGAAGAGCTGATGCTCAGGCACGGCCTCGAACGCCCGCACATCCTCCGCCATCAGCATCCACACTGATTTTTCCAGGCATTGGAAAAATCAGATGGAACGTTTCCAATCCCTGGAAGACGGACAGAGGTACATATATCGTATTGCGATATCTACCGTTTTTGCGGGCGCGGGCGTTGACCGCGCATCCACGATCCCCCGGGTTGCGGCGACAGAAGACTCTTTTTTGCCTGCCCTGCGAAGTCTTGGCGAGGCGGGGGTGTTTTTCGTGGCGAATTTATTTACCAACCCGTTCATATTATTCGTATGGGGTTCATCCGGTTCGGATGGAGGTACTGAATGAAATCGACGGCTTGCGCAATTTAAAAATGCGTAATAAAATACACGGGTTTTTAATCAGGAGGGATCTCATGAAGAAGAACCTGTTTGTCATGTGTCTGTTTGCCGCCCTGTCTCTGCATGCCGTTGATCTGACGGTTTCGCCGACGAATATAGCCTGGAATGAATCGCGCTCGGTCGATCTGACCCTGAGCAACCTGACGGAAACGGCGGCCGGACTGCGCCTGTATGTTGATCTCGACGAAAACGGGGCCATCGATTCCAACGATTTTTTCATCGCCGAGTTTGAATTAACCGACGGCGAGCGCAATCCGTTCGGTGCCGATGCTTTTGTGGACGATCAGGATGGACTGACCAACGGCGTGATCCAAACCTCCGTTCCCTTTTACGGAACGCCCGGCGATCTGCTGCACGTCAGCGGCCGGTATGTGTGGCTGGCGGCCGAGCTGGACGCATCCGGCGAGCCGGTTGCCATGACCACGGTTCCGTTCGCGGTGACGCAGCCGACCAATTCGGTCTGGATCAGCGGCGAAGTGAAAAGCTACACGCCGCCCGGTGCTCCGATTCCCGGCGACCCGATTCCCGGTGCGTATGTCGGTCTGGAATATTTTGCGGACTGCGTCGGCGCGGCACCCGCCGTCTGGGCGGATACCAACGGCCAATTCCGCATCGATCTGCCCGCGGGTGTGTCCACGTCCGATGTGCTCGGCGTGTGGACCTCTGCCAAAGGCATGATGTCCGCCGAGGAAAATCCCGACAACGGGGACTCCGTTTCCATGCATCTGTTCACCAACGCACTGTCCGTCGGGGAAAACGCGCTGCCGGGGCCGCTCTACACCGTGGCGGCAACAGAAAGTTTCGACCTGTATGAAATTCGCGGAACGGTTTTGCGGGTGGACGGCGGCCAGACTGCTACGGTCAGCGGCGTGATGGTCGATTTTGATGAGGACGACGGCGATACCGATGTGCTCTCCTGGGATATCAGCGACGATGACGGCGTCTTTACACTGGTGGCGCCTGGCGGCTATCCCGGCGATCGGCGCGATCTTTTTTGCGACAGTCTGATCCTGAACATGCGGGGACTGCTCGGAACCGCCGTGGAGGTCGAGGTGACCGGTACGGTATCCGATGTTGAAATCGTTCTGCTCCCGGTCGAGGCGATGGCCCGGACCCGCGTGACCGACCGCCTCACCGGTACCCCGGTTGAAGGCGTTGAGATCTGTCTGGCCAACTCCAACGAAACGGCGGTCGGCTGCGGCGCAACCGCAAGCAACGGCTGGGCTGAAATCGGCCTGCGGACCGGCACCTATGAAGCCGAATGCGAGGATGACAGCCTGCTGTTCCGTTATTATCTGCGGCCGGATCCGGTCACCAACATTACGGTGGCCGCCAACGATGTACACACCAACACATCCTTTGAGTTGACCCGCGGCGCGATTCTCTCCGGCCGTGTTGCCGACACCAACGGGGTGCCGCTTCAGGAGGGCATGGTGGTACTGCTTCAGGATGGGGGCGGCTGGGAACAGTGGATCACCGATACAGATGTCCGCTACGACGGATACTACAACCTGCTCTCACCCACCGGCACCGTCTACCTGCGCACGTCCGATTTCGGCGACTACATCATCGATCTGTACTACACCAACCACTATGTCTGTGATCTGTCCGACGCCGACCCCGTCACGGTGCCCACCGGCGGCGTGAGCGGGCTCGATTTTTATCTTCCGAACGGCGCGCGCGTGGCGGGAACCGTCGAAGATGTCAACTTCTACGGTGTGGACTGGACCGGCGTCGATGCGCTGGTTCCCGGCGAATCCAATCAGTGGATCTGTCTGGGCGGAACATATACAGATCATCGCGGAGAATTTGACTTCGCTGTGCCGGCACACAGCAACGTTTATCTGCGCACACACATCGACTACAACCGCTGGATTCCCCGCACCTGGTACGGCTCTGTCTGTTCCCCCGATCTGGCCTCCGTGCTGTCGCTGACCAACCAGGTCGCCGTCAGCAATCTGGTCATTCAGGTCGAGCCCGGGTATCGGGCGAACGTCAATGTGCTCGATCAGAACGGAAAGAACGGAATATCCGGGGCCCGTGTAATGACCTTTGATGCGTCTTCCAACCGCTATGAGACAGCCGGGGACGATGGATCCGGATATTGCAGCCTGTATCTTCCCACGAATGTCGCGTTGAAGGTCCGGGCGGATGCCGACGGCTACGAAGGGGAGTTTTACGACAACGTGTACAACGCGGCTGATGCGGCCGGGGTACGGACGTCTGTCTACAATGAAGTTCATCTCAATCTGGAGCTGTACGCAACCGCAGCGGACAGCGACGGCGACGGCCTGCCGGATTATCAGGAGGATACGGTTCCCGACGGCCTCTATTCAAACGGCGTGGACTATGCCGATTATCAGAATCCCGATACCGACGGCGACGATTTTGACGACAGTGACGAATACGGCGCCGGCACCGATCCGCAGGATGGCGACAGCCTCTTCGAACTGATCGATGCCGATTTCGGCGAGATCGGCTGGACCTCTGTCTCCGGCCGTCAGTATCGTGTGCAGCAGTGCACCAACCTCATCAGCGGAACGTGGAGCAACATCTATACCGTGACTGCCGACGGTCCGGCGACCGCCTACACCAACACCGGCTCCGCCGCGCGCGGCTTCTTCCGCATTCAGGTTGTCGAGCCCTGATGGTTCCATCTTCTTGAAAATCAGCAGCTGGTTTTTCCAACCATTGGACTCCGTACGTAACGGGTGTTCTATTCCCACACATGCGCATGTATGGGAGTCTTTCCCGGGGGGGTTAAAAAAAACGGGTGAAATGTCTCCGATTGCTGGACACGGCGGGTGCTCATATCGGTGCAAAACAGGGGGGTTGTAAAATTTATGCGGGATGGCGTCTGCCGGAATGCGTGCTTTGCTGCGCTTTTGCGGTTCATCAACGGTTCGTTTTCCGGTAGGTTGACGGTTCTGTGATAAGGCCCATTGAACATCCCGAAACCGTGACGGCGACCCGGTCGTTTTTCGAGTCCGGCGGCGCGCTGGAGCAGGCGCATGAAGGCAGTGAGTTTCCGTTTGAAATCCGCCCCCAGCAGCAGCGCATGGCTGCGGCGGTGGCCGAAGCGCTGGCCGGGTCGTTCCATCTGGCGGTGGAGGCCGGCACCGGGGTCGGCAAAAGTTTCGCCTATCTGGTGCCGCTGATTCTGACCGCGCTTTCGCGCGGCGAGCGCGCGGTGGCCGCCACCTACACGATTACGCTCCAGGAACAGCTGATCGAAAAAGATATTCCGTTTCTGCAGAAGGCGCTGGGTGTCGATTTCAAGGCACGACTGGTGAAGGGCCGCTCCAATTATCTGTGCCTGCGGCGTCTGGCACGCGCGCGAAAGATGAGCGGCGATCTCTTTGATGCATCGAAGGAAAACGAACTGGAACGCATTCGAGCCTGGGCCGATCGTGCGGCGGAGGGCAGCCGCCAGGAACTGGAGCCGCAGCCTTCACCCGATGTCTGGGGTGCGGTTTGTGTGGAACAGGGCAACTGTCTGGGCCGGAAATGTCCGGACTACAGCCGTTGTTTTGTGATGAAGGCCCGCGAAGGGCTCGAAGAGGCCAGCCTGCTGGTGGTGAATCATCATCTCTTTTTTTCTGAGCTGTCTGTTCGTTCCCAAGGCGGATCGTTTCTCCCGGATTACGGCCTGGTGGTGTTCGACGAGGCGCATCAGATGGAAAATGTCGCCGCCGGCCATCTGGGGATCCGTATTTCGCGCTATGCGGTGGAACACTGGCTGCGGCGGCTCTATACGCGGGACAACCGCAAAGGACTTTTTGCGGTGCTGCGAGACGGAAACGGCGCAGACCGGATCAACCGGCTGTGGGATGAGTGCGAGCGGTTTTTCAGAACGGTTCGCGAGCACTGCAGACTCTCGCAGAACCGTTCGGCCGTGCGCCTGCGCGACCCGCCGGACCTCCGCACGGCGCTGGTGGAGCGCCTGATGGATCTGGACGCGCACCTGCTGGCCGCCATTCGGCAGGTGGAGGACGATGCGCTGAAGGCCGAGCTGAAAGCCGCCCGTCTCAAAGGAACGTTTTTTATTGATGCGCTCACCGCGTTTTTAAAACAGAGTGAAGAAGGACATGTGTACTGGGTACAGCTTGAAGGGCGCACCCGCAAACAGGCCGTCCTGTATTCTGCGCCGGTGGATGTGGCAGGCCTGCTGAACGCCATGCTGTATGAAGAAATTCCGTCGGTGGTAATGACCAGTGCGACATTGGCCGTTGGAGACAACCTGGCCTGGTTCCGCGGGCGGGTTGGTGCAGCGCATTGCGATGAACTGCAGGTGGGATCGCCGTTTGATTACACTCGCCAGATGCGCGTTAAACTGGTCTCGGACATGCCGGACCCATCCCGTGCCTCCGTTTTTGAGGCGGCCGTGGCGGAGGCGCTGCCGCGCTTGATTGCACAGAGCCGCGGACGGGCGTTTGTGCTGTTCACCAACACGGGCTTTATGCGGCGAACGGCGGAAAAACTGAACGATTGTTTTCGTGACATGGGCCACGAACTGCTGGTGCAGGGGGCTGGGCTGGCTCCGCAATCCATGCTGAAGCGTTTCCGGGAGCACGGCTCGGCGGTGCTGTTCGGGGTGGATCGCTTCTGGATGGGGGTCGATGTGCGCGGCGAAGCGCTCAGCAATGTAATCATTGTCCGCCTCCCGTTTGCGGTGCCTGATCAGCCGCTGGTGGAGGCGCGCCTGGAGCAGATTAAGGCTGCGGGCGGCGATCCGTTCAAAGAATATTCCCTGCCGTCGGCTGTGATCAAATTCCGGCAGGGAACGGGACGCCTGATTCGCACGGCGGCGGATGAAGGATCGGTTGTGATTCTGGATCCACGGGTGACCACCAAGTGGTATGGCAGGCTTTTTCTGAAATCGCTGCCCGACTGTCCGGTGGAGGACGAATAAACAGGTTTTCATCCGGGTTTTTTCTGTAAAAGAGTTGCCGGAGTTGTTATAAACGACAGCAGTTGCATCAGAAAGGAGCACCGAATGGGGGTTAAAGCAGTTGGAATGATTCTCGGGGGCGGGGCCGGAACCCGTCTGCAGCCGCTCACACAGGATCGCGCCAAGCCGGCTGTCCCGGTGGCAGGCAAATACCGGCTGGTGGATATTCCCATCAGCAACTGCATCAACAGCGGCATTCGTTCCATTTATCTGCTGACCCAGTTCAACAGTGTATCTCTTCACCGGCACATTCAGGCCACGTATATCTTCGATCAGTTTTCGCGAGGATCGGTGCGCATGCTGGCGGCCGAACAGACGCCTACGTCCAGCGGATGGTTCCAGGGAACAGCCGATGCCGTGCGGCAGTCGCTGCGCCATTTTATGCACAACGAACCGGACGTTGTGGTGATTCTCTCCGGCGATCAGCTTTACCGCATGAATTTCGAACAGGTGATCGAAGAACACATGGAGCGCGGGGCCGATGTGACCATCTGCACCAAACCGGTTCCGCGCCGGGAAGCCGGCTCACTCGGAATCATGCATGTGAATGAAAAAAACCGGATTGTCGAGTTCGCCGAAAAACCCGGCGACACCCCGGAGCTCGATGCCTTGCGTGCACCCATGTATAAAGAGGAGTGCTATCTGGCCAGCATGGGCATCTATGTGTTCAATGCGGACAAACTCTCCGAGCTGCTTTGTGCGAATGATGAAACCGATTTCGGAAAACACGTTATTCCGGCAGCAATTGAAAACTGTGATGTCTACAGCCACATCTTCGAAGGCTACTGGAAAGATATCGGAACCATCGGTATGTTCCATGAGGCCAACCTGGCACTGACGGAACTGGTCCCCGAGTTTACATTTTATGACACCGAAGCGCCGATCTATACCCACATGCGCTACCTGCCGCCGTCCAAGATCAACTGCTGCGACCTCAACCGCTGCCTGCTGGCCGAAGGGTCGATTCTCTCCGGACATCGCATTCTGCATTCCGTGATCGGTCTGCGTGCCGTCATCGGCGAAGGATCGGTGATTGAGCATTCCGTGATTATGGGCGCGGATTATTACGAACATGAAAAAACGGCCGCGGACCGCGGACGGGTGCCGCTGGGCATCGGGCGCGACTGCTACATTAAAAATGCCATTGTGGACAAAAACGTGCGCATCGGCGACAGCGTTTATATTTCGCCGGACGGCAAGGCCGAAGGAGAGCAGACCGATCTGTATGTGGTGCGCGACGGGGTGATCGTGATCCCCAAAAACACCGTTATTCCCGCCGGGACGCGGCTTTAAGCCGCTGCGTGTAAAACGGATATCCCGCGGCCGATGCATCCGCGGGAATATTTTTCCAGCGCTTGTACATCCAGAGCCAGTGTTCGGGGCGCCGGAGGATCTCCTTCTCGACAGCCCGGTTGATTTCCTCGGTCAGTCTGCGCACCGTTTCAGAATCGGCTTTTTGGGCCGGAACCAATGAACCGGTAATGTACATGCGGTAGCGTCCGCCGGATTGCGGCGAACAGAAACCGATGAGAACGTCGCTTTGTGTACGGAGGGCCAGTGAGGCGGGTGCCGCGGTCACCGGTGCGTTCAGGCCGAAACAGCGGATCCAGATACCCCCTTCATCTTCCAGTGTGTTCTGATCGGCCAGAAACGCGGTTTTTCCGCCCGCACGCAGTACGCGGATGAGCCGTCGCAGGGCGCCTTCGCGCGGAATAATGGTTTGGCCGGTCGCTTCACGGGCCCGAATGAAATACCGGTCGGCAATCCTGTTTTTCAGCGGCATGGCAATGCTGTGAATGGGAAACCCCTTCCAAGCCGTTGCCTGTCCGAGCAGTTCCCAGTTGCCGAAATGGGCGGTCATGCAGATCTGGGATTTGGACTGAAAGAACGCCTGCATGCTGTCGTCGATGTCCACATAGCGTTCGATACGCCGGGCGGAATCGGCGGCGAACCAGAAGGTGTCCAGCAGCGTGCGCGCCATGGCCGCGAACGAGTTTTTAAGAATTTGTTTTTTTTGTGCCGGTGTTTTGCGGTCGCCGAACACGATGTCCAGATTCGCCCGGCCGATTCGCCGGCTGCGGACATCCAGCAGGTAGCCCAGCCGCCCTCCGATCCGGGCCAGAACCAGCACGCCGCACCGCGGCAGCCGGGGGATCAGCGCCATGGCCGCATGAACGGCCGCATTTTCAATCGGTCTGCGGATCTGGTGTTTAAGAGCCATCAGTTGAAGACAACCGTTCGGTTTCTGTAGGCCAGCACCTTGTTCTGCAGGTGGGCCCAGACGGCGCGGGAAAGCACCAGTTTTTCGAGATCGCGCCCTTTGCGGATCAGGCTTTCCACGGAGTCTTTGTGTGAAACGCGCATCACTTCCTGCTCAATGATCGGCCCTTCGTCGAGATCGCCGGTCACGTAGTGGCTGGTGGCACCGATAATTTTTACGCCGCGCTGATGGGCCGAATGATACGGTTTGGCCCCGACAAACGCGGGCAGGAACGAGTGGTGAATATTGATGATCCGGTTGGGCCACTGTGCGCAGAACTCGTCGGATAGAATCTGCATGTAGCGCGCCAGCACGATCACATCAATCGTGTAGTCCTTCAGGAGTTTTTGCTGTGCGGCCTCCTGATCGGCTTTGGTCTCCGCAGTAACGGGAAGACAATAAAATTCAATGCCGTGCATCGCTGCCACGTTTTCGAGATCCGGATGGTTGCTGATAATCAGGGGAATTTCGCAATGAAGATCGCCGGCGCTGCGGCGGGCCAGCAGGTCGTGCAGGCAGTGGGAATATTTTGAAACAAAAACGGCCATGCGCGGTGTGTAGTCCGAAAAGTGCAGTTCAACCTTCATGCTAAAGCGGTCCGCAATCAGGTCGAACTTTTCACCGATCTGATCGCGGGGCAGGGCGAACCCGTTCAGTTCCCACTCCACGCGCATAAAAAACGCGGACTCTTCGGTGTCGGTGTGCTGCTCCAGATCAATGATGTTTCCGTTGTGCTGCATCAGAAAATCCGTTACGGCACAGACAATGCCCTGTCGATCCGGGCAGCTAATCAGCAAAACAGCAGATGCTTCTGTTTTCATTTTGCGTTCCTCTTGACCGCCATAGCTCGGAGAGCGACGGCTGGTTGCGTTCTTTCGCGGCTGCAAAATCTAAATCGGAAGCAAACTGTATCGACAACCGTCCCAAACATCCATAGGTTTTTACGTATGAAAATGATCGTAAAAAATCGATTCACCCTGTTCGCCGCAACCCTGCTTCTGGCGGGATGCTCCAGTCAGGAAACTGAAACGGATGCCGTGCCGACGGCGCCGAAAACTGTAAAGGAAACCAGACCCATGATCTTAATGAAAACCACCCGGGGGGACATCCAGCTCGAACTCGACGCCGAAAAAGCCCCGAACACCGTCGCCAACTTCCTCAACTATGTGGAAAGCGGCCACTATAACGGAACCATCTTCCACCGCGTCATTTCCAACTTCATGATTCAGGGCGGCGGATTCGATGAAAACATGCGCCAGAAAAATGCACCGCACACCGTCGACAACGAAGCCGACAACGGCCTCAAAAACGATCTGGGCACCATCGCCATGGCCCGCACCTCCGATCCGCACAGTGCTTCCGCGCAGTTTTTCATCAACACCAAAGACAACGGCTTTCTCAATTTCAGTGCGCCGACCCCGCAGGGATGGGGCTACTGCGTCTTCGGCAAAGTCGTCGAGGGCATGGACGTCGTGAAAAAAATCGAAGGCGTCGCCACCGGACGCCACGGTCCGCACGGCGACGTGCCGACCGAGCCGATTGTCATCACGGACGTTCAACTCATCGACGGCTGATTTGAACAAAATTCGAAATCCGAAGTTCGTATTCCGAAACAATTTTTAAAATTCGAATGTAGAACATTTGAATTTGTTTCGAATTTCGGATTTAGTGCTTCGGATTTATGAATTCCCACCGCATAGAGCGCATTCTCGACTCCGGCCATCGGGCGGTGATCGTCACCACCGGCGGCGGATCGACTGCACTCAACGCACTGCTCACCACCCCCGGCGCGTCGCGCTTTGTCGCCGACGCGCGAATTCCGTATTCACCGGAAGCCCTCGAACGCTTTCTCGGCGAAAAACCGGATCAGTCTGTTTCTCCCGAAACCGCCCGAAAACTGGCGGAAAGAGCTATCAAACAAATCTCGAATCCAGAATCCCGAATCTCGAATCCCGCAGGCATTGCATGCTCTGCGGCACTCCAAACCGACCGCGAACGGCGCGGCGATGACCGCGCCTTCATCTGCATCAAAACCGCAGAAGCTGAAAAACTCTACGCGTTGTACCTTTCTAAAACCTCCCGCAAAGAACAGGAAGCGTTTTTGAGCCAGTGGCTGCTCTTCCTGATTTCGCAGGCTGTCGGTGCCGAAAAAAACCTCATTCTGCCCGGCTCATTCAACCCGGTTCACAAAGGACATCTCGGTATGCTTCGGGCCGCCGAGCAGATCACCGGTCTGCACGGGATTTTCGAACTCTCCGCCGCGAACGTCGATAAACCCGATATTCCTGAAGCGCAAATTCTGCATCGCGTTTCCGCGATTCGCGACATTCCCGTCGCGCTCACCCGCGCCCCGCGCTTCGTGCACAAAGCCGATCTCTTTCCCAACACCGTTTTTGTGATCGGATATGACACCGCCGACCGCCTGATCGGCTACGCACAGCCCGGCGAATGGGAAACGTTCCAAACATTGGAAACAAAATTCCTGATCGCGGGTCGCATTTCCAACGTAGACGCCTTCGCGGGCGTTACAGCCCGTGCCTCGTCGCGTTTCCAATGCCTGGAAAATCTGGATTTACCGGTTGGATTTGAATTTTTGTTTGTGCCTATTCCCGAAGAGATTTTTCGAGAAGACATTTCCTCTACCGAACTACGAAAGAGAGTGAATCAAACAGAAGGTCGCTAAGGGCGCGAAGAATTGAAAGGCATCTTTTTGGCGGACTTTGCGCCCTTGAGCGAAGCGGGTGTTTATTTTTTACTTGCGGTCATGAAATTTCATCGCACAGAAATGCTGATCGGCTCAGACGCACTGGAGCGCTTGCGCAATACGCATGTGATTGTATTCGGCGTCGGCGGCGTCGGCAGCTGGTGCAGCGAGGCGCTGATCCGGTCCGGCTTGGGGAAGCTGACGCTGGTGGATAACGACGTGGTCTGCGAGACCAATATCAACCGCCAGATACAGGCCACATCCAAAACGGTTGGACAACTGAAAGTCGAGGCGCTCAAAGCCCGCCTGCTCGAAATTCATCCCGATGCGCAGATTGAAACCAGGCCCATCGCCTACAACCGCGACACGCGCGCAGGATTTGATCTGACGCAGTACAATGTCGTCATCGACGCCATCGACAGCCTCTCGCACAAAGT